>DASZKU010000257.1:0-46958 GCA_035552815.1 Solirubrobacteraceae bacterium
CCCATGAACTCCTCGGGCGTGACCACCTCGACGGCGAACACCGGCTCGAGGAGGACGGGCTTGGCCCGTGCCACCGCGGCCTTGAGGGCGAGCGAGCCGGCGATCTTGAAGGCGATCTCCGAGGAGTCCGTGTCGTGATACTTACCGTCGGTGAGCGTGACACGCACGTCAACCATCGGGTACCCGGCGCGGGGACCGTTGTCCAGCGCCTCTTCGACACCCTTCTCGACCGCAGGGATGAACTCGGTGGGGATCGAACCCCCCCGAACCTTGTTGACGAAGTCGAAGCCCTCACCGGGCGCCGGCTCGACGTTGATGTAGACGATGCCGTACTGACCCGAGCCGCCGGTCTGGCGGACGAAGCGTCCCTCGACCTTTTCGGCGGTCCCGCGGATCGTCTCCCGGTAGGAGACCTGCGGGCGTCCGACGTTGGCGTCGACCTTGTATTCGCGAAGCATCCGGTCCACGAGGACCTCGAGGTGAAGCTCGCCCATGCCGGAAATCTCGGTCTGGCCGGTCTCCTCGTTGGTCCGGACCTGGAACGTCGGGTCCTCCTCGGCGAGCCGGGCCAGCGCCGTCGACATCTTCTCCTGGTCGATCTTCGTCTTGGGCTCGATCGCGACCTTGATCACCGGCTCGGGGAACTCGATCGTCTCGAGCTTGATCGGCCGGTCGGGCGCGGCGAGCGTGTCGCCGGTCACGACCTGCTTGATCCCCACGGCGGCGGCGATGTCGCCCGCGTACACCTCTTGGAGCTCCTCGCGGTCGTTCGCCTGCATCATCAGGATGCGGCCGACGCGCTCGGTACGTCCGCTGGAGACGTTGAGCACGCGCGCTCCGGCCGCCAGGCGGCCCGAGTAGACGCGGAAGTAGGTGAGCTTGCCCACGTAGGGATCGGCCATGATCTTGAAGGCGAGCGCCGCGAAGGGCTCATCGTCGTCGGCATGGCGCAGGGCGGGACGGCCGCCGTTATCAGAAGACTTGTCGGGCTCGAGCCCCTCGACCGGAGGCACGTCAAGCGGGCTCGGGAGGTAGTCGAGCACGGCGTCGAGCAGGGGCTGCACGCCCTTGTTCTTGAAGCTCGACCCGCACAGGACGGGGGTCAGCTTGGTCTCCAGCGTGGCCTTGCGAATCGCCGCCTTGAGGCGCGCGGCTGGGATCTCCTCGTCCTCGAGGATCATCTCGAGGAGCTCGTCGTCGTAGTGCGAGATCTCCTCGAGGAGCTGCTCACGAGCGGCGCCGGCCGCCTCCACGAGATCCTCGGGTACCTCGACGACATCCACTTCCTTGCCGAGCTCGTCCTTGTAGAGGATCGCCTTGTTCTCGACCAGGTCGATGATGCCGCGGAAGCCGCCCTCGGAGCCGATGGGCAGCTGGATCGGGACCGGGTGCGCGCCGAGACGATCGATCATCGTCTGCACGCCACGCTCGAAGTCCGAGCCGATGCGGTCCATCTTGTTGATGTAGGCAATGCGGGGGACGTGGTACTTGTCGGCCTGGCGCCACACCGTCTCCGACTGCGGCTCGACGCCGGCGACAGAGTCGAAGAGCGCGATGGCGCCGTCGAGCACGCGCAGCGAGCGCTCGACCTCGACGGTGAAGTCGACGTGGCCCGGCGTGTCGATGATGTTGATCCGGTGGCCCTTCCACTCGCAGGTGGTGGCCGCCGAGGTGATCGTGATCCCGCGCTCCTGCTCCTGCTCCATCCAGTCCATCACGGCAGCGCCTTCGTGAACCTCACCCATCTTGTAGGTGCGACCGGTGTAATAGAGGATGCGCTCAGTCGTCGTCGTCTTACCGGCGTCGATGTGAGCCATGATCCCGATGTTCCGGGTGTTTTTCAGGGAGAAAGTGCGAGGCATAAGAGCTATTTACGGTTCAGATGATTCAGGACGGATTTCGGGTTTCGGGCACAAAAATGGGCCCATGGGGCCCGTTCACGACGCAGATGTCGGCTCCGGGCGAGTGTCTATTCGGTCGGCGTCTCCATCGTGTGGATCCTTCGCGCTCAGGAGCGAGCAAGGATGAGCGCCACGCCGCCCGAGGCGAAGCCCGAATATAGCAGAGCTCCGCCGCAATCCCCGGGCCCCGCGACGATCTCTGCAGGCCTTCTCGCCGGGGGGGTGATCGGCGGCCTCCTGCTCATCGTCGCCGAGTTCACTCCCTTGTACGACCAGGAGTCGGTGACGAGCCGGATCGCTCTCCACACGATACACACAGGTAGTCATCACTCCTACGCGCTCGTGCCCATCGGCCTGGTGGCGATCGTCGTGGCGGTGGGGGCGGCGCGGAGCCGGAGCCGGAGCCGCGCCGCGCTGCTCGCGCTCGGAGCACTCGGGGTGGCGGCCGCGCTCGTCGCCGTGCTCGGCGATCTCCCCGACGCGAATTCGAGCGGATTCGTCACCGGATTCGTCAAGGTCAACGACGTCCCCCAGCTCGGCCTTTACCTGGAAACGCTCGGCGCGGCCCTGCTCATCGTCACCGGCGGAGCGGGCTTCGTGCTCGCTGTACCTGGGAGGGTGCGAGCCCCTGCCTGACCAGAACGGGGGAGGCGACTGTCCGCATCCTGACATCGCGACCGCCTGCCTGATTCCCTCACCCCGCCCTCGGTTAGATTTGTTAAAAGCGAGGGTTGTTCCGCCGCAGCCCCCGGTCCCGTGCGGCGGGCAGCCCTCGCTTTAGTTGCAAAGACGTCACTAATGCGTCTTGTTTCGTTGCCGCGGACGGTGGCACGCTGGGGTCGTGGCCGAAGCGATGTCGATCACTCCCGGCCCCCGGGACGAAGAGACAGCGGTTCGCGAGGGTGGCGTGGCCGGGCGGACCCGCCCCGAAGCGATGTCGATCGGTCCCGCCCCCCGGGACGAGGAGACAGCGGTTCGCGAGGGTGGCGTGGCCGGGCGGGCCGGGCGGGGCGCGCCGGCCGGGCGGGGCGCACAGACCGCGGAAGCCGCCCGCGCGACCCCAACCGACCTCGTATCCCGGGTCGCCGGCGCCCAGTGGGGCGTGATCGGCTCTCGCCAGCTGATCGACTGCGGAGTGAGCACGTCGACGATCTCCCGCTGGGTCAAATCGGGCCGCCTTCACTGCCGCTACCCGGGCGTCTATACGGTCGGGCATGCCTGGCTCCCGGTCGAGGGGGAGCTGATGGCGGCGCTGCTCGCCGCCGGTCCCGGCGCGGCGCTCAGTCACGCCACCGCTGCGTGGTGGTGGGGTCTGATCGAGGGTCGGCCGGAAACCATCGAGGTCAGCGTGCCGAGCCGGCGCCACGCCCCTCCAGCCGGCCTGCGCTTTCACCATCCCCGGCGTCTGGAACCCGCCAGTCATCGCCGCTTCCCCGTCACCTCGGTTGTTCAGACCCTGCTCGACTTCGCCGTCAGGGCAGCGCTGTACGAGACCCGCCGGGCGCTCGCCGAGGCGGAGTTCCGTGGCCTCGTCGACCTCGACGAGGTCCGACGCGCCCTCGGCCGCGGGCGTCCTGGCAGCGCGACCCTACGGACCGCGCTCGCCCGCCATCAGCCCGAGCTGGCGATGACGCGCAACCGGTTCGAGGCAGCCTTCCTCGAGCTCTGCGAGAGCGTCGGGATTCCCGTGCCCGCCTTCAACACGATGGTGTGCGGGCACCGGGTCGACGCGGTGTGGCGAGAGCAGCGCGTGGTCGTCGAGCTCGACGGCCTCCAGGGCCACCGGACCCGCGCCCAGCTCGAAACCGACCACGCCCGAGACCTCACCCTCAGGCAGCACGGCTTCGAAGTCAGGCGCTACACCTGGCGCCAGGTCACGCAGAAGGGCGCGCAGGTCGTCGCTGACCTGCCGAGCAACGTCCGCGCCCTCGCAGCGCCCTGAATCGGTCCCTACCAGCGGTAATGGGCGAACGCCTTGTTCGCCTGGGCCATGCGGTAGATGTCGTCCTTGCGCTTGTAGGCCGCGCCCTGCTGCTGCTGGGCGTCCATGAGCTCGTTGGCGAGCCGCTGGGCCATGGTCTTCTCGCGGCGGGCGCGGGCGTAGCCGACGAGCCAGCGGACGGCCAGCGTCCGGGCGCGGCGGGGGGGGACCTCGACGGGGACCTGGTAGGTCGCGCCGCCGACGCGGCGGGAGCGGACCTCGAGCACCGGGGTGAGGGCCTTGACGCCCGCCTCGAGCTGCTCGACCGGGTTCTTGCCCGTGCGCTCGGCGATGATCGCCATCGCGTCGTAGACGATCTTCTCGGCGACGGACTTCTTGCCGTCGAGCATGACCTTGTTGATGACCTGCTGGACGAGCCGGTTGCGATGGATCGCGTCGGGCTCGATGGGCCGGAGCTGTGCGGCAGCGCGACGCGGCACTACTTGGCCTTCACGCCGTACTGCGAGCGGGCCTTCTTGCGGTCGCTGACGCCGGCGGCGTCGAGGGTGCCGCGGATGACCTTGTAGCGGAATCCGGGAAGATCCTTGACGCGGCCGCCGCGCACGAGCACGACCGAGTGCTCCTGGAGGTTGTGGCCCTCGCCGGGGATGTAGGCGCCGACCTCCATACCGTTGGTCAGCCTCACGCGGGCGACCTTGCGCAGAGCCGAGTTCGGCTTCTTGGGCGTGGTCGTGTAGACGCGCGTGCACACGCCGCGGCGCTGGGGCGCGGCGACCTTCTGCTTGCGACCCTTGCCCGACTTCAGGCCCGGGGTGGCGAGCTTCTTCTTGGGTGCCTTGCGGCCCTTGCGGATGAGCTGACTGGTGGTAGGCATCGGCTGCGCAATGTAGCAGGGGCCGGGCGCCCAGCCCCAGAAAGCGTCACCGCCCCGCCGCCACCAGCCGCAGAAAGCGTCACCGCCCCGCCGCCACCACCCCCGGAAAGCGTCACCGCCCCGCCGCCGCCAGTCCGGCCAGCGCCTCCTCGACGTCGACCACCGGCTCCCCCACGGCGTCGGCCACGGGCGCGTAGGTGATCTGACCAGCCACGATGTTGACCCCGAGCCGCAGCCCGGGATTGCCGGCAATGGTGCCCACGAGCCCATGCTCGACGAGGTCCAAGACGAACGGCATGGTCGCGTTCGTGAGCGCATAGGTCGAGGTGATGGGGACCGCCCCGGGCATGTTGGTGACGCAGTAGTGGGTGATCCCGTCGACCTCGTAGGTGGGATTGGAGTGGGTCGTCGGGCGCGAGGTCTCAAAGCAGCCGCCCTGGTCGATGGAGACGTCGACGAGCACCGCGCCGGGCTTCATGAGGGCGAGCTGGGCGCGGGTGATCACCCGCGGGGCCCGGGCGCCGTGGAGGAGCACGGCGCCGATCACCAGGTCGATGTCGGGCAGGCGCTCCTCGATCGCCAGGGTGGTCGCGAAGCAGGTGTCGGCGCGGCCGCCGAGGGCGACGTCGAGCTCGCGGAGGCGGTCGATACTGCGGTCGAAGACGTAGACGGTGGCCTCCATGCCGAGGGCGATGAAGGCGGCGTTCATGCCGACGACGCCGCCGCCGATGATCATCACGCTGGCGGCGGCGACGCCGGGGACGCCGCCGAGGAGGATCCCGCGGCCGCCGAGGGGCTTCTCGAGCATGAAGGCGCCGGCCTGGGTGGCGATCTTTCCCGCCACCTCGGACATGGGCGCCAGCAGCGGCAGGCGCCCGCGCGAGTCCTCGACCGTCTCGTAGGCCACGCAGGTCGCGCCGGAGGCCATCAACGCCCGGGTGAGCTCGGCGTTGGCGGCGAGGTGCAGGTAGGTGAAGAGGGTGTGGCGTGGCTCGAGGAGGCCGACCTCCTCGGGCTGGGGCTCCTTGACCTTGACGATGAGCTCGGCCTCGGCGAACACGCTCTCGGCGTCGGGGACGATCCTCGCGCCCTGCTCGGCGTAGCGCTCGTCGGGGAGGGCCGAGCCCTCGCCCGCGCCGCTCTGCACCACGACCTCGTGACCGGCGTCGGCGAGCTCGCGGACGCCGGCGGGGGTGAGCGCCACCCGGTACTCGTCGACCTTGACCTCGGTGGGAACCCCGACCTTCACCGGAACTCCGGCCTTCACCGGATTCGCTCGCTGGCCTCGGTGAGCACGGGTCGCAGCACCGCCTCGATCTCGGCGAACTGCTCGGGGCCCGCGATCAGGGGCGGCGAGAGCTGGATCACGGGGTCGCCGCGATCGTCGGCCCGGCAGATCAGGCCGCGGCGGAAGAGCTCGCCGGAGAGGAACCCGCGCAGGAGCGTCTCCGATTCCTCGGAGCTGAACGACTCCTGGGTGTCCTGGTCCTTGACGAGCTCGATGGCCTGGAAGAAGCCGGCGCCGCGCCCGTCGCCGACGATGGGGATGTCGCGCAGGGAATCGAGCGTGGCGCGGAAGGCGCCCTCGTGGGTGCGGACATGCTCGAGGATCCCCTCCTCCTCGAAGGCGTCGAGGTTGGCCATGGCGATCGCCGCGCACACGGGATGCCCGGCGAAGGTGAAGCCGTGGGTGAACGAGCTCGTGCCTTCGAGGAAGGGCGCGGCGACGCGGTCGGAGGCGATGAGCGCTCCCATCGGCGCGTAGGCGCTCGTGATCCCCTTGGCGGTGGTGATGATGTCGGGCTGGTAGCGGTAGCGCTCCGAGCCGAACCACTCGCCGAGCCGGCCCCAGGCGCAGATGACCTCGTCGGAAATCAAGAGCACGTCGTACTCGTCGCAGATCTCGCGCACGCGCTGGAAGTAGCCCTCGGGCGGCGTGAAGCACCCGCCGGCGTTCTGGACGGGCTCGAGGATGACGGCGGCGACGGTGTCGGGACCCTCGAACTCGATCCGGTGGGCGATGGCCTCGGCGAACTCGGCCTCGCTCCTCCCCGGGGGCATCCGGTAGGTATTGGTGTTGGGGACGTGACAGCCGCCCGGCGTGAGCGGCTCGAAGGGTTCGCGCAGGGACGTGACCCCGGTGGCCGAGAGGGCGCCGAGGCTGGTGCCGTGGTAGGCGACCTCGCGGGCGATGAGCTTCGTCTTGTTGGGTCTGCCGCTGAGCTTCCAGTACTGGCGGGCGAGCTTGATCGCCGACTCGACCGCTTCGCTGCCGCCGCTGGTGAAGAAGACCCGGTTCAGGTCACCGGGGGCGAGGTCGGCGATCCGCGCCGCGAGCTTGATCGCGGGCGGATGGGCGTAGGACCAGTTGGTGAAGAAGCCGAGCTCCTTGGCCTGGTCGGCGCCGGCCTGGACGATGTCCGCGCGTCCGTGGCCGATGTTGACGCAGAAGAGAGCGGAGAGCCCGTCGAGATAGCGGTTGCCGTGCTCGTCGTAGACGTAGCACCCGTCGCCCCGCACGATCACCGGGATGTCGTGATCGGCGTACGCGGACAGCCGCGTGAAGTGCATCCACAGGTGGCGGCGCGCGAGTTCCTGGAGCGTTCCCTGCTCGGTCTCGACCGCCTCTTCAATGCTCGTCATATGCTCTCCTTCCAACGAAAGCGCGTCTCGGTTGCCGACAACGGTAGCGCGGCGTGGAGCGGCTCAACCGAGGCCAGGCATCGGCTCGGTGGCGGCGATGGTGGCCGCCGCGTGGATGAGCCCGATGGCGGCGCGAGGATCCTCGGCTCCCGCGCCGATGAGCAACTCGGCGGCGGTGAGGAGGCCGTCGATGCGCTCGAGCGCGGGTCCCACCGGCCCGGGGTCGGGGTCGCGGCACACGGCGTGCGCGAGGTTGGTCCACGGCAGGCCGCGCGCCGGATCCGGGGGCGGCGTCGAGATCACCGCGCCGAAGGCCATGAGGAGATAGGCGGCGACGCGGGTGAGCGAGCCGCTGGCGGGGCGGATGCGGGGCAGGCGGGGCGGCTTGGCCGCCGGGGGCCCGGAGCCGTCGAGCACCGCCGCCATCGTCCCGCCGGCGACCAGCGCACGGTCCTCGGCGTCGAGTCCGGCCTTGGCGGCCGCCCGCATGGCAAGGAAGAGGCCGGCGTTGGGCCGGCCGTAGGGAATGTCGGAGGCGAAGACGACGCGCTCGGCGGGCACGCGCGCGAAGAGCTCGACGACGTCCTGAGGTCCGAAGCAGCTCGTGTCGTAGAGCACGCACGGGTGATCGGCGAGCCCGGCGGCGAACACCGCCTGGTCGGCGATCCCGGCATGGGCGAGGACGAGCGGGACCTCGGGGAAGCGCACGGCGAGGTCGACGAGCGAGGCCATCGAGCGCATCCCCCGGCCCGCGTGGATGAGGATGGGGACACGAGCGTCGCGGGCCACCTCGAAGATGGCCGCGGCGGCCGGGTGCACGAACTCGAACTCCTGGGCTCGCGGGTGGAGCTTGATCCCGCGGGCCCCCTGGGCCAGGCAGCGCTCGGCCTCGGCCACCGGCTCCTCCTCGGGGTCGAGGCGGCAGTAGGGGACCAGCCGTCCCCCGCCCTCCCGGGCCCACGCGAGCACGCGGTCGTTGGGCAACCGGTAGGCGGGCCGGCGCTCGGGATCGTGAAAGGGGAAGACGACGGCGCGAGCCGTCGCATCAACCTCGTCGAGGGCGGCGAGGAGGCCTTCGGGGTCGAGCGAGCGGCCATCCTCGTCGGCACCGAGGTGGGTATGGGCGTCGAGCACCCCCGTGGACGGCGCGAGCTGCGTGAGCTCGGCGACGAGGTCGGAGTAGGGATCGGCGGGCATCAGCGAGGATCTAACAGCATCCTCACCCTCGGGCGAGCGACCCCCGCCGGCGCTCGAGGAGCTCGCGCTGCCGGGAGTTCTCCGTGAGGGCGATCGCCGCCTCGTACGCCCGGGCCGCCTCGGTGCCCCGGCCGGCGCGGGCCAGGAGATCGGCGCGGACGGCGTGGAAGACGTGGTAGCCGCCGAGTTCCAGGGTCTCGACGAGCGCGAGCGCGGCCTCGGGCCCGTCGACCTCGGCGAGCGCGACGGCGCGGTTGAGGGCGACGACGGGGCTGGGCGCGAGCCCCATGAGCTGGTCGTAGAGGGCGAGGATCTGCCGCCAGTCGGTGTCGGGCGCCGTGGCCGCGTCGCTGTGCACGGCGTTGATCGCGGCCGGGACCTGATACGGGCCGGGGTGCGCCCGGCGCAGGCACTGCCTGACCAGGGCCTGGCCCTCGGCGATGAGATCCGGGTCCCAGACGCCACGGTCCTGGTCGCCGAGAAGCACGAGGGCGCCGGCGGGTGTGGTGCGGGCACGGCGGCGCGACTCGGTCAGGAGCATGAGCGCGAGCAGGCCGATGACCTCGAGCTCGTCGGGCATGAGCTCGGCGAGCAGGCGCCCGAGGCGGATCGCCTCGGCGCAGAGATCCTCGCGCAGCGCGCGCTCGCCCGAGCTGGCGCTGTGGCCCTCGTTGAAGATCAGGTAGACGACGGCGAGGACGGCGCGCACGCGTACGGGGAGGTCGGCTTCGCTCGGGACCCGGTAGGGGATCCGCGCGTCACGGATCTTGCCTTTGGCACGGACGATCCGCTGGGCCATGGTGGGCTCGGCGACGAGGAAGGCGCGCGCGATCTCCGGGGTCGTGAGTCCACCCAGGAGACGGAGCGTGAGCGCCACCTGAGCCGCCGGGGTGAGCGAGGGATGGCAGCAGGTGAAGATCAGGCGCAGGCGATCGTCGCGCACGGCGCCCTCCCCGGCCCGCACGGCGCCCTCCCCGGCCGGTTCGTCGCGCGCGTGGACGAGGAGGGCCTGGGCGTGGCGGTCATCGCGCGAGGCCTCGCGCCGGAGCCGGTCGATGGCCCGGTTACGCGCGGTGGTGATGATCCATCCCGCGGGGCTGGGCGGCATCCCGGTCGAGGGCCAGCGCGCCGCGGCCACCGCGAAGGCCTCCTGGACCGCGTCCTCGGCGACGTCGATATCGCCGAAGACGCGGACGAGGACGGCGACCGCGCGGCCGAACTCGGCGCGGAAGACACGCTCGATCTCTGAGTGCTCGACGGCGGCCACGCCGGCGATCAATCCGCTGTCCCCGCCTCGGCCTGGAAGGGACGGACCTCGACCGGGAGGGTGCTCGCGCGGGTGAGCTTGCCAGCCCACACGAGGGCCTCGTCGAGATCGGCGGCCTTGATGATCTGCACGCCACCCAGGTGCTCCTTGCCCTCCACGTAGGGGCCGTCGCAGGTGAGCACGTCGCCGTCGGCGAGCCGGACCACGGTCGCCGTGCTCGCGGCGTGCAGCCCGTCGCCGAAGACCCAGGCGCCGGCGGACTCGAGCTCCTCGCGCAGGGCGCCGAGGTCGCTCATGATCTGGTCGAGGACCGCGGGCGGCGGCGGATCGCCGTCAGGCTGATAAATGCTGAGCAGGTACTGCTTCATCGGTGCTCCTCGTGACGATAACGCCGGCCCAGTGCCGGCTCTTACCCACTACACGAACGGCACCGGGCAAGATCGACATCGAGCCGCGCTACCCGGCCGCCAGCGCCCGGTCGAGGAGCACCGGGTCGTGCGAGCAGATGAGCTCGACCTCGCCGCCGTGGCGGCCGGCGAGCTCGCGCAGGCGCTCCCGGTTCTGGCGCCGGAGCTTGCCTTCGGCCTGCACCATCGCCTCGAAGGCGCGCAGGCCGGGCGGGCAGGACGGCGGGGTACTGACCTCGTCGCGATGGAAGTAGGCGTCGCCGCAGTGCAGCAGCCAGCCCTCCGAGCGGCGGACGGCGACGCCGGTGTGCCCGAGGCTATGGCCCGGGAGGGGGATGAGGAGGACCTCGGGGGCGCCGTCGGGAAGGACGCGCACGCTCTCGAAGCCGAGCCATTCCTCGCCGCCGAACTCGTGGGTGGCCCAGCGGGGTCCGTGGGACACGTGGGCGCGGCCGAGCGCGTAGCGGGCGCGCTCGAGCACGGGCGGGCGCATCATCGCCTCGTACTCGCGCGCCCACACGTGCACGTGAGCGTTGGGGAAGTCGGGGAGCCCGCCGCCGTGGTCGACGTCGAGGTGGGTGAGGACGATGTCGCGGACGTCGGCGGGGTCGAAGCCGCGCTCGCGTACCTGCGAAACGGCCGTCTCCGCGAAGTCCAGGCGCGGGCGCATCGCCCCGCGGAAGGGCAGGGCGATCTGGCGTGGGTTGCGCACGTCGTCGCGGCCGAAGCCGGTGTCGACGAGGACGAGGCCCTCGGGGCCTTCGATTAGGAGGACGTGGCAGACGATGCGGGCGGCGGCGAGGAGCTCGCCCTCGCCGTTGATGTAGCGCTGCCCCCAGGGGCACATCGTCCCGCAGTTGAGGTGATGCACGGGAGCGGCGGGCACGGCGCCATCCTAGTGCCGCCGGGGTGTCGGCCCCCCGGCAATTGGGGTATATAAGGCGACATGAGGGTCGTGTCGCGGTGTCTGAGGCTGGTCGTGGCCTCCGGCGTGCTCGTGGTCGGGGTGGCGGTGCTGGCCGCCCTCACTCCGAGCGCGGCCGCCGCCGGCGCGGCGCACAGCCGCCCCTCGATCGTGTGCCCGGGAGTCGCCAACCCGCCCACGTGCTGCCCGCCTCCGGTCATCGCAACCTCGGTGCGACCCGACGCCGTCACCTGCTGCCCGGTCCCGACCATCGCGGGGTGCTGTGGCCCGGCGTCGGGGACGACGTGCTGCGCCACCACCACGTGCCCGCAGGGGCTGACCATCGTCGTCAACCCGAGCCCGGTGCGCGAGGGGAGCAAGACGACGATCGGCGGCACCCTGTCGGGAACCACCGTCTCGGGGCAGAACATCGACCTCTACGAGAAACCCGCGGGCCAGAGCACCTTCAGCGACGTGGCCCAGACCCAGACGAGCTCGTCGGGCACGTACCAGTTCGTTCGCGCGCTCCAGACCAACGCGCAGTGGTACGCGACGGCGGCGAGCATCCAGAGCCCCACGGTGAGCGAGACGGTCCTCGCCGCCGTCCGCCTGCACCCCTCGAGCGTCCACCCCAAGGCGGGCGCCAAGGTCATGTTCTCGGGGACCGTCGCCCCCAGCCACGCCGGCGAGCGGGTCGCCCTTCAGCGCCTGGAGAGCGGCCGGTGGAAGACCGTTGCCCGTCCCAAGCTCAGCGCCACCTCCGGCTTCGCCATCGCCGAGAAGATGCGCGGGCGCACGCGCGCACGCTTCCGCGTCGTCCTCGCGGCCGACGCCCGCAACGCCCTCTCGGTCTCGGGGACCGTCGCCGTCAAGGCACACTGAGCGGCGCCTCCCGCCAAGCGCTCCTGCCACGCGCGCCGGCCAAGCGCTCCTGCCAAGCGCTCCCGACGCTCAGGCGAACGACGGTGCCGCGCGCACCGGCGCGGGCATGAGCCAGGCGGCGAGGACGACGGCGGCGAAGGCGAGGCACTGCACGATGAGGACGAGGGGATTGGCGGGCACCGGGTCGCCGAAGACGATGATGCCGCCGACGATCCCGGCTACGCTCGCGGCCGTTCCCGTGATCGCGATCACGGCCACCGGTTCCCCGTCCTGGAGCCCCTTGGCCGAGGCGAAGAAGGCGACGACGGAGGCGGCCACGGTGACCGCCGACCACGGGGTGAAGAAGGCCGCGATGCCCGTGCTCCCGACGAGACCCGAGATCGCCTTGATGGCCACGTCGGAGACGCCGAACATCATCCCGGCGGCGGCGCCGAGCATGAAGCCGTGATGGTGAGCGGGGGCGCCGATCCGGGGACCGATGATGAGGAGGGCGCCGACGAGGATGAGGCCGGACTCGAAGGCGATCATCCCCGGGACCGAGAAGTGCGACTGGGCGCCGTGGGTGGCAGGGAGGGTAAGGCCGAGGAGGATGAGACCGCCCGCGGTGAGCGCGAGGCCGACCCACTGCCGGGTGCCGACGTTGACGCCGAGCATCTTCTCGGCCATGACGGCGAGGAGCACGACCCCGCCCGCGAGTACGGGCTGGACGACCGAGAGGGGCGCCACGGCCATGGCCGCGACATGGAAGACCCAGGCGACGACGGCGACGCCCATGCCCACCGCGAACCAGCGCGAGGCGTAGAGCTTGCGCGTCGTCCAGAACGGGCGCTTGACGTCGACCGAGGGAGCGGCGCACGCTCCGCGATGCTTATAGATGAAGCCGATATTGGTCGCGAGCGCGCAGGCGAACGCGAGCAGGATGCCGAGGATTAAGGTCACAAGTAGGGGGGATCGCGGGTGGAGGGCGACGCGAAGCGCTGCCTCACGCTCAATCTCGGTAGCGCAAACGTACGCCTTGAACCCGCGGTTTCAACCTACACGAATATCCACCTGAAAACGCCGGCTACCCGAAGAATCGCCTAAATCACGGGGAGCTCGTGACGATCCTCACAGCTCGGGGTCGCGCTCTCCCCGGGCAGTGGTGAGGAGCTCGGCCAGGGCCTTGACGAGCTGGGCGAAGAGCTCGGCGCCACGAGCGGCGCTGGCGGTGCTCGGCGCCCCCACGACACCCGACGCGGTGACAAGGGGCATCGGATACATGAGCACGCGGCCGACGGTGCGGTCGGGCTCGTCGACGATCGCAGCGCGGTCGACGGCGTCGGGCTCCTGGTCCATCATCAGGCTCGTCTCGGCCTCGTTGGCGTGGAAGTCGGGAGCGTCCTCGGCGTAGCGGGCGGAGATCTCCGGGGAGAGGTCGAAGAGGGAGACGAAGCGCGGCCGCAGGTCGGGGAGCTCGTGGCGCAGCTCGAGGAGCGCGCTCTGGCACGGTGGGCCGTTGGTGGCATGGCCGTTGCCGAGCACGAGCTTGCGGAACCCCGAGGCGTGGGTCCAGCGCCCGATCTCCACGACCATCGCCGTCATCGTCGCGGGGTGCAGGGAGAGCGTCCCCGGCCACCGCGCGGTGTGACCGAGCGAGCAGCCGTAGGGGAGGGCGGGGAGCACGACGTCGCCGGTCCGGGACGCGGCGGCGATGCTCACGCGCTCGGCGAGGATGGTGTCGGTCCCCGTGGCCAGGTGGGGGCCGTGCTGCTCGGTCGCCCCCACGGGCAGGACCGCGATCGCCCCCTCCGCCGCCGCCGCGCCGACCCTGGTCATCGGCATCGTGGACCAGCGGGGATCGGATTTGGCTGACCCGGCCGTCACAGGAGCTTCGCCACCGGGCGCAACCCGTCGCGAATCCTGAAGCGGATCCGCTCGGGCGAGTGCCCGGCCTCGGTGATCGTGAGCTCGAGACGGTCGCCGGCGGCGAAGACGCGGCCTTGGAGCGCTTTGCGCAGGCGGCTGGCGGCCACGGCGCCTGCCCGCAGCTTCGGGCAGCCGCCGCCTTGGCAGACGACCTTGACGGCGGCGCGCCGGGGAAGGTGCTTGGCCCTGATGGAGACGAGCCGCGTGCGCCGGCCCTGCCATCTCCAGCGGACGACGAAGCGCGCCCCCACCTCGCCGGGCTTGCGGACGACCGGCGTGATCGTCGGGTTGGAGACGATGACCGTGTGATCGTCGACGGTCTGCACGTTGCCCGCGGCGTCGGTGATGCGCAGGGCCAGCTGATGCGGTCCGTCGGCGACGGTGGTCGTGCTCCAGGCGATCGAGTCGGGCATCGACGCCGGGCAGGCGGCGAAGTTCGTGAACGGGCACTGGGAGCTGTAGCTGTCGGTGAGGACCGGGCTCCCGTCGATGAGGAGCTGTGAGGCCGCGACGCCGCTCTCCCCGTCGGTGGCGGTGAAGTCGAGGGTTCCGGTGCCGGACAGGGGACCGCCGCCGGCGAGCGAGCCGCCGGTGATCGTCGCGCTCGGCGGGGTCGACTCCGACAGCGTCGTGTCCATGCCCATGAGCTCGATCACCGCGGTGGTGTTGGCTGCGAAGTAGCAGTTGGTGGAGCCGTCGGTGGTGCAGAAGCTGTCGACGTAGACGGCGTGGGTGCCGTCGGGGAAGTCGACCACGGTGGGAGCGCTTGCGGTCGCCCCGAACGGCGCCACCTGCGCGAACTCCGAGCCGGTATCGGAGTTGACCTGCCCGTAGGTGTCCGAGCCGCTGGTCTTCTCGGTCCCCGCCCACACCAGGCGCAGGGAGACGATCGAGATGGCGCTGGAGGGGGTCTGGAGCTCAGCCCCAAGGCTCTCGTTGAAGCTCTCCTCGTTGGCGTACCAGCCGATCGCCGCTCCCAGATAGCCGTTCGGCGTGCACGACCCCTGATAGCCGCCAACGCTCGGGAGCGATCCGGTGGCGTACGAGCGCCAGGCGCCGGCGTCGTTGTTGGGGGCGAGCGAGCCCGGGCAATTGTGGATCGTGTAGTCGCCGGCCCGAGCCCCGGCGGGGAGCGCGAGGACGGCGAGCAGCGCCACCATCAGCGCGGTCCCGTGAATGCGTTTGGCCATCTGCATATGTACACCCGTGCGAGCCCGTCAATATATTCGCCCGCCCGCTCTCGAACCAGAAGGAGCAGCCCGTGCCAGACGCCTCAGGGTCGCCGCCGTCCTACTCCGACTACGAGCTCGGGGAGCTGCGCAAGGCGCTCGTCCAGGTCGGGGTCGAGTACGTGATGGCGACCTACGCCGACGGCCACGGGATCGCCAAGTGCAAGACCGTGCCGATCGCCCACTTCGCAGACATGATGCGGGGCTCTGAGCTCTTCACCGGCGCCGCTCTCGACCTCCTCGGCCAGTCGCCGGCCGACGACGAGCTCGCCGTGTTCCCCGATCCCCAGGCGATCGAGCCGCTCCCGTGGCGACCGGCGGTGGCCTACGCTCCCGGCAACCTCTACCTCCGCGGCGAGCCCTACCCGATGTGCTCGCGCACCGTCCTCTCCCGCCAGGTGCAGCGTGCGCGCGAGCGCGGGTACGTCTTCAACCTCGGGATGGAGACCGAGTTCTACTTCGTGCGCGTCGACGAGCGCGGCCGCCCGCTGCCGTGGAATCCCCGCGACACCCTCGACAAGCCCGCTTACGACGTTATCGGCGTGCTCGAGTCCCTCGACTTCCTCGACGAGATGGTCCGCTACATGAACAAGATGGGGTGGGACGTCCACTCCTTCGACCACGAGGACGGCAACGGCCAGTACGAGTTCGACTTCGCCTACACCGACGCCCTGGGCATGGCCGACCGCTTCATGCTCTTCCGGATGATGGCCAAGGAGGTCGCCCGCAACAGCGGCTACGAGGCCACCTTCATGCCCAAGCCGTGGTCGCACAAGACGGGCAGCGGCGCCCACTTCAACATGTCGCTCGCCTCCGTCTCCGACGGCGCCAACCTCTTCGCACCGGCACAGGCGGACCGCTACGGCTGCGGCCTCTCAGACCTCGGCTACCAGTTCCTCGCCGGCATCCTCCGCCACGCCCGGGCCATCGTCGCCGTCACCTGCCCCACCGTCAACTCCTACAAGCGCCTGGTCAAGCAGGGCTCGATGAGCGGCTCGACGTGGGCGCCGGTGTTCATCTCCTACGGGCGCAACAACCGCACGCACATGCTCCGCGTGCCCACCAAGTCACCGCGCGTCGAGTCACGCGCCGTGGACGCGTCGGTCAACGCCTACCTGGGCGCGGCGCTCATGCTCGCGGCGGGCCTCGAGGCGATCGAGCAAGGGGCCGACCCGGGGCCGCCCATCGACCTCGACATGTACACCCAGAGCGACGAGCAGATCGCCGCCCTCGGAGTGGGTCAACTCCCCCGCTCGCTCTCGGAGGCGACCGACGCCTTCGAGGCCGATCCGCTCGCGCGCGAGGTGTTCGGCCCCGACCTCCACACCGCCTACGTCGACTTCAAGCGCGCCGAGTGGGACGACTTCCACAACACCGTCTCCGAGTGGGAGTGGCAGCGGTATCTGACGCTCTACTGAGCGCGGCGCTAGAAGACGACGCGATAGGTATGGGTAACGGTGGTCACGTTACCCGCCTTATCGGTGGCAGTTACCGTGAAGGTGTGGGTCCCGAGCGAGCGCAAGCCGGTGACCAGCGGGTCACCGTTGTCAATCGTTCCCGTGCAGGATGCGATGCCCGAGCCGACGTCGCTGCACGAGTAACGCACGCGGACAGGGCGCAAGAAGGACGCCACCAGGCTGTAGGTAGCTCCGTCGGCGGGTGTCGTGAGCGTCACCGTCGGGGACGCGCGGTCGACCTTGATGCCCGAGATCGGCCCGGCCGTCGCGCAGTTGTTGAGCTTGTCGCACACCTGCACGCTGTTCGTCTGGGCGTTGCTCGTCGCCTGGCCGGCGGGCACGCTGGTGGTCAGGGTGAAGCTCGCCTGCGAGGGATCGGCGAGACCCGATCCGGAATCCGACGCCGTGCACTGAATGGAGACGTTGTCCTTATGCCAGAGACCGTCTGGGGCGCCGCAGGTGATCACCGGCGGGGCGACGTCGTCGCCGTAGGCGAGGCGCGGGACGAGGGCCGCCGCTTGCGGTGATCCGAGGCCGGAGGCCGGATCCCAGCCGGAGGTAGCCGGGTAGCCCGGGATGGTCACGGCGCCGTGGAAGGTGTTGTCGCCCACGGTGATGTCGTGGAACTCGCTGGCATAGAAGCTCGGGTCGGAAGCGATCTTGTAGAGCGTCGGGTTGATGGCACCGAGCGGGTGCCCGGCGAGCTGGTCGGCGAGCGCCACCAGCCCCGCCCATTGCGGGCTGCCCGCGCTCGTACCACCGAACTGGAAGACGAGGTTCGCCCCCTGGCCCGAGGTGCTCCATACCGCCAGGACCCCACCGACGATGGCGGCGTTATAGGCGACGTCGGGGACCCCGCGCATGGGGAGGCCGAGCGACTGCTGGTAGGAGGGCGTCGCGTTCGTCGTGCTGTACCCGCCACCGCCGGCCGCGGCGAAATCCGGCTCGTTCCACACGACCTCGCCGTTGTACGCCCCGGTGCTGCCGTTGGCGTCGAGGATCGTCCCGCCCACCCCGGTCACGTTGGGATCCGAGGCCGGCGTCGAGACAGCCTTGAAAAACGAGGTGCCGTCGCACGTCGGTTGCGCGGCCCCCTGATCGGCGGAGGCCGCGAGCCAGGACATCCCGGCATGAGAGGCGCCGGCGAAGAGGGTTTGCGTCTCGGCGGCGATGGTGGGGTCCTGGCACTGCTCGGCTTCTCCGTAGCTCATGCTCACGACGCCGCCGAGGGTGTGGTCGGCTACATACTGCTCGGCGGAGAAGATGTCGGGATCATTGCTGCTCTTGGCGAGCACGAGATCGATGGTGGCGCCGGGCGCGATGGCATGCGCGTATTCCACGTCCAAGGTGATCTCCCCGGCCCAGCCCGTCTGATTTGGATCACTCTGGTCGAACGGCGTGAGCCCGTCGGGCGCGATGATGTTCAACGCCGGTGGCGCGGGCAGCCCGAACACGTTGTCGAAGGTCGCGAGGTCCGACGTGATCGTCGGGCTCTGATAGGCGTCGATGATGACGATGGTCTGACCCGCTCCGGTCAGGTTAAGCTTGTCCACTCCGTAGGCGGCGCGCATCTGCGCCGGTCCGTAACACTGCGCCGGAGTGGTGAGCTGACAAGAGAAGGTGGTAACCGCCGGACTCGAGGGACCTGCCTTGTTACCCCCTACCGGTGCCTGGCCCACTCGCGAGAAGAGGGGCGGACCCGGCGTGTAATGCGGGCCGACCGCCGAGTGAGCCGACCCGAAGGCGAGCGAGGGGATCGTGAGCGCGCCTGCACTGACCACTATTCCGACGAGGACGATAACTGTTCGCGAGGCCGCCTGAGCGCCCCTCCCCTTACCCATGGTGCATTTCTACCACATGCGCCCGGGACCCGGGGTTTATTTTTTTGTCACAGTCGATAGTGACACTTTCGCTTACCGCTAAGCTCGGCCCCGAGATGTCGAATCCTCGTCTCTGGTCGTGGCACGTCTCGCCCTTCGCGGGCAAGGCGCGCGTCGCCTGCGCCGAGAAGGGAATCGAGGTCGAGCTCGTCGAGGTCGACCCGCGCAACCGCCCGGCGCGCCTGCGCGAGCTCAACCCGAGCAACCGCGTCCCGGTGCTCGAGGTCGGCGACATCGCCATCCGTGAGTCGACGGCGATCTGCGAATGGCTCGAGGACACCCAGCCCGAGCCGTCGTTCTGGCCGGCCGAGGCCACCGCCCGCGCCGAGGCCCGCGGGCTCCTGGGCTGGGTCGACGACGAGCTGACGCTGAACTTCTTCCTGTCGATGCGCAAGGAGGCGTTCGGACTCGCCCCGGGCGACCACCCGGATACCGTCTCGATCCTCCGCGGGCGACTCACCCGGCGCTGGCCCGTCCTCGAGGATCTGCTCGCGCGCACCGGGGGGCCCTGGTTCCTCGGCGGCGAGAGCCCCACGCTCGTCGATCTCGCCGCCATCCCCCTCGCCGTCCGGCTGCCGGCGTGGAAGCCGGAGCTCGCGCCCGCAGCGGAGTTCGCGCGCGCGCACGCGTGGCTCGAGGCCCTGCGCGCACGGCCGTCGGCCGCCGAGGTGAGCCGCCGCGGCGAGCCGGTGAGCGACGCCGTCACCGAACCGGCGACCGAACCCTAGGCCGCCGTGCGCACCGAGTCGGGCGGTGTCGGCATCGAGTACGAGGTGGCCGGCGACGGCGCGCCGGTCATCCTCCTGCACGGCTTCCCCGACTCGGGGAGGCTGTGGCGCCACCAGGTCCCGGCGCTCGCCGCGGCGGGGTTCCGGGTCATCGTCCCCGACCTCCGCGGCTACGGCCGCTCCGACAAGCCGTCGGAGGTCTCGGCCTACCGCCGCGTCCTCCTCGTCGCCGACGTCCTCGCCGTGATGAGCGCCGCCGGGGCCGAGCGAGCGCACGTGGTGGGCCACGACTGGGGAGCGGGAGTCGCCTGGGCCACCGCCCTGGCGGCGCCCGATCGCGTCGATCACCTCGTCGCCATGTCCGTCGGCCACCCGGCCGCATTCGGGAACGCGGGCATCGCCCAGCACGAGAAGTCGTGGTACATGCTCCTCTTCCAGTTCCCCGCCGTCGCCGAGCAGTGGCTCTCCGCCGAGGAGTGGGTGAACATGCGCGCGTGGGCCCGCCACCCCGACGCGGACGCGGTCATCGCCGAGCTCGAGGCGAGCGGATCACTGACTCCGGGACTCAACTACTACCGCGCCAACATCCCCCCGGAGTCCTACCTGCGCACGCGACGAGCGGTGCCGGCGGTGTCCTTGCCCACCATGGGCATGTGGAGCTCGGGGGATCCCTTTCTCCTCGAGACGCAGATGCAGAGCTCCGGGGACCACGTCGCCGGGCCGTGGCGCTACGAGCGCCTCGATGGCGTCGGGCACTGGATGCAGCTCGAGGCGCCCGAGGCGGTCAACGAGCTCCTGCTCGACTTCCTCCCGCGAGGTTAGGGAGCGGCCGGTCTCGGGCTTCCGCGCTTGGCCTGCTGGCGGTCCGCCTCCGAGCACATCGCGCACTTGGTGGCGGCGACGCGCGCCGCGATCGACGCTACCCGCTGCCGAGCGCTTGGGTGATCTGCGCCTTGGTGAGTTGGCCTTGCGAGGCCGGGACGCAGGCGAGGGCGGCGGCGCGGACCGCGGGTGCGTGGAGATCGATGTTCGCGGCGCTGAGCATGGCCGGCGTGATCTGTCCCTGGGCCGTGGGGTCGGGGAAGGTGGGCACGTGGCTGGTGCGCATGCAGTGCGCGAACGAGATCAGGCCTTGGACGTGTGCCGCCGTCTGCTGCGGTGATGGGCCCCCGTTCCCGCCGTTGGGTCCGGGCAGGATCGCCCCGCACGCCTTCTGAGCCGACTTGAATTGGGGCCCGCCGGTCAAGCCCGGGGTGACGCGGATGCCCACCGAGGTGTGTCCGGCTGAGCTGTGCACGACCGGGTCGGGGAAGGAGGCGACGCCGTGCTGGCGCATGCACCGCGAGAACTTGTAGGCCGCGGTGATGCCGCCGCCGGGGCCGCTGCTGCCGGCGCCCGCGCCGGCGCTCGGGGGCTTGGTCGTGCCGCCGCACCCGCCGGCGGCGAGCGCGACCCCGGCGATCACGAGCGTAAGCGTCTTTCTCATGTCCCCTCCTCTGATCTGATGCGTTGTCGAGGCGAGTATTAGAGATGAGGTGGTGACAGCAAGGTCACAGCCACCCGTGACCGGGGTGTCACCTCCGATCGGTCATCCTTGACGGTGGGATGAAAGTGCTGATCGCCGAGGACCACAAGCGCTTGGCCAGGGCGCTGGCCGACGGGCTGCGGCGCGAGGGGATGGCCGTCGATATCGTCCTCGACGGCGAGGACGCGCTCGCGCACGCGAGGCTCAACCGCTACGACGTCGTCGTCCTCGACCGCGACCTGCCCGGGTTACACGGCGACGAGGTGTGCCGCGCCCTGGTGGCGGACGGGACCGAGAGCCGGGTGCTCATGCTCACGGCGGCGAGCACGATCAAGGACCGGGTGCAGGGCCTCGGCCTGGGAGCCGATGACTATCTGCCCAAGCCCTTCGACTTCGCCGAGCTGGTGGCGCGGATCCGCGCGCTCGGGCGCCGCTCGGGCGCCGCGCCCCCCGCGACGCTGGTGCACGGCGACCTCAGCCTCGACCCGTCCCGGCGCGTCGCTGTCCGCGGCGAGCGCCCGCTCGCGCTCACCCCCAAGGAGTTCGCGGTGCTCGAGTACCTGCTCGCCGCCGATGGCCGCGTGGTCGCGGCCGAGGAGCTCCTCGCGCGCGTATGGGACGAGGAGGCGAACCCGTTCACGAGCACGATCAAGACCACCGTGAGTCGCCTGCGGGCCAAGCTCGGCGAACCGCCGGTGATCGACACCCTCCGCGAGAGCGGCTACCGCATCTGAGCCGCCGGTGCGATTCTCCGCCACCGCGCTCGCCCCCCGGTCCTGGCTGCGCCTCCCCGAGCGCACCGCACGGATGCGGCTCACCCTGCTCTACGCCGGCATGTTCCTCACGTGCGGCACCTTGGTTCTCGGGTTCGTCTACGTGTTCACCGGGAGCTCGTCGTCGATCGCCGTGTCCGCGCGCCCGATCTCGGTTCAGCCCGCGGGCGTGACCGGCGGCACCGGGCCGGTCCAGCCCAGCCCGCCGGCCCCGCGATCGGGACTACCCCGGCTCGTGACCCAGCAGCACTCCGTCGATCAGGCCCGACTGCTCGCGGGGTCGTGGATCGCGCTGGCTGTGGCCACGCTGGCCTCGGCCCTGTTCGGCTGGCTCGCCGCCGGACGCGTGCTCCGCCCCGTGCGCACGATCACCGCCGCGGCGAGGAACATCTCCGCCGGCAATCTTCACGAGCGCCTCGCCCTCGCCGGCCCCAACGACGAGTTCAAGCAGCTCGGCGACACCCTCGACGAGCTCCTCGCCCGCCTCGAGGCCTCGTTCGAGGCCCAGCGCCGGTTCGTGGCCAACGCGTCGCACGAGCTGCGCACGCCGCTCACCCTCGAGCGGACGCTGCTCCAGGTCGCGCTCGCCGACCCCGGCGCCAGCGCCACGACGCTGCGCGCCACCTGCGAAGAGCTGCTGGCCTCGGGCCGGGACCAGGAGCGGCTGCTCGAGGGGTTGCTCACCCTGGCGAGCAGCGAGCGCGGCCTCGAGCACCGCGAGCGGGTCGAGCTCGCCCAGGTCGCCGAGGAAGCGGTGCGCGCTGCCCGCGCCGAGGCCTTGGCGCGTGGAGTGGGGATCGAGCCCTCGCTCGGGCCCGCTCCGATCTCGGGTGACCGGGCGCTGATCGAGCGCCTGGTCGGCAACCTCACCGACAACGCCCTGCGCTACAACGAGCCCGGCGGGCGCGTCGAGATCCGCACCGCCACCGCGGACGGACGCGCCTCGCTGACCATCCTCAACACGGGGCCGGTCGTCCCCGCCGAGGAGCTCGGCCGGATCTTCGAGCCCTTCCAGCAGCTCGGCGCCGACCGGACCGCATCGGACACCGGCGGTCACGGCCTCGGGCTCTCGATCGCCCGCGCCATCGCCACCGCCCATGACGCCGAGGTCAGCGCCGAGTCGCGCTCCGGGGGCGGGCTGGCGGTGACGGTGAGCTTCCTACTCCCGGCATGAATATGGCGTGCCATATATCATTATGGCGTGCACCGCACCACTCTGATGCTTTCCGAGGATCTCCATGCCCGAGTGAGGAGGCTTGCGGCCGACCGCGGCGTCTCGATGGCGACGGTGGTGCGAGAGGCACTCGAGGAGATCGTCGGCCGCGCTCGACCCCGGCCACGCAGCCTCGGGGTGGACGCCTCCGGCTTCACCGACACCGCCCGTCGCACTGCGACCGAGCGCCCGGAGCCCAGGGCGTGGCGCTGATCCTCGACACGGGACCCCTGTACGCGTCGCTCGATCGCTCTGACGCCGACCATGCTTCCTGCCGCTCGTTGATCGAATCGGCCGATGAAGAGCTGGTCATCCCCGCCCCGGTTCTCCTCGAAGTTGACTACTGGATTCATCATCGGCTCCATCCTGGCGCGCTCGTCGCCCTGCTCGGCGATATCGAGGACGGCGCCTACGCGATCGAGGATCTCAGGCCCGCCGACTACACGCGGGTCCGCCAGGTGTGCGATCGCTACGCGGATGCCGACGTCGGCTTCGTCGACGCTGCCGTGCTTGCAGTCGCTGAACGCCTCAACGAACCCAAGCTGGCGAGCCTCGACCACCGGCATTTCAGTCTCCTGCGCCCGCGCCACTGCGACGCGCTCGTGCTCCTACCCGGGTGACGCGCGCGCCCGGGGCTCAGAACGCCCCGTGGCGCCCCTCGCCGGCGCGGAAGCGCGCGAGCCCGGCGCTGACCTCGGCGAGCGAGCGCGCGCCGTGCTCGAACTCGTTGGCGAGCGCCGCCCCGTCGTCGAGCCCTTCCTGCTCGAGCGCGGAGAGACGGTCCTCGCGCAGACACCTCTGGGGGAAGCGGGCGAGCTCGTGGGCGAGCGCCTCGGCGGCGGCCCGGCTCTCCCCCACCGCCACCACGCGATTGACGAGGCCGATGCCCAGCGCCTCGTGGGCGCCGACGGGCCGGCCGGTGAGGATCAGGTCCATGGCGCGCCCGGCGCCGATGAGCCGCGGCAGGCGGAAGGTTCCGCCGTCGATGAGGGGCACGCCCCAGCGCCGGGAGAAGACCCCGAGCACGACGTCCTCCTCGGCCACGCGCAGGTCGCACCACATCGCGAGCTCGAGCCCTCCGGCGACGGCGGGCCCGGCGATGGCGGCGATCACCGGCTTGCCGAGCCGCAGACGCGTCGGCCCCATCGGACCCTCGCCATCGGGCGCCACCCGGTTGCCCGTCGCCGTGCCTGCGGCGTGCAGGTCGGCGCCGGCGCAGAAGACCCCGCCGGTGCCGTGGAGGACGGCGACGGCAGCCTCGGGATCGGCGTCGAAGGCGCGGAAGGCCTCGGCGAGCGCGGCCGCCGTCGGGCCGTCGACGGCGTTGCGGCGCTCGGGCCGCGACAGGAGCACGGTGGTGACCGGCCCGTCGCGCTCCACCGTTACCGCGCCCATCGTCTCCCCCCGCTCACGCCGCCCGCGCCCCCACCGCGCGGGCCACGAAGGTGCGGAGCGCGGCGATGATCTCCCCGGCCGGAGGCGCCGTTCCCGGCACCGGCGACAGTGGCCCGACGAGCGCTTCGCCGACACCGCCGACGAGCGCGGCGGCGGTGAGCTCGACGTCCTGCTCGGGTATCTCTCCCGCCGCGATCGCCTCACGCAGGCCGTCGACGAGGCGGCGGGCGTACTCGCGCCGGTAGGCGATGCGCTCGGCGTCGACGAGGGGGTCGACGGGCTCGGCGATCAGCGCCCACGCCAGCCGGGGGTTGCGCAGGGCGCGCTCGGCGAAGGTGAGGAGGACGGTCTGGACGGTCTGCACGTGGGTGGCGCGGGTGCGCGCCGCCGTTCTCTTCGCCGCCGCCTCCATGGCGGCGATCTCGCGGTCGCACACCACTCGGAAGAGCTCGGCGAAGAGCTCGCCCTTGGAGGGCCAGTGGCGGTACAGGGTGCCGGCGGCGACGCCCGCGCGCTCGGCGATGGCGAGCACCGAGGCGGCCCCGTAGCCCCCCTCCTCGACGAGCTCCTGGGCGGCGCTCAACAGGCGCTCGCGGGTCCCGGCGGCGACGGTGCTCACGTCCGCTCAGCCCTTGAAGGTCGAGGGGCCGTGGTCGCCGAAGGGCTCGTCGCGCTCGCGCACGGCGGTGCGGAAGCCCGCCTCGGCGGCACGCTGCTGGAAGGAGTGGCCCTCGCGCGTGTGGCGGGTGATGCCGTCGAGCAGCGTGCCCAGGACCTGGGTGCTGTGAAGGCCCTGGGCGGAGAGCGACTGGTTGACGAGGAGCTTCATCATCTGGAGCTGGTTGACCGGGTTGCGGGCGATCCTGGCGACCAAGACCTCGGTGCGGTGATCGAGCTCCTCGGGAGCGGGCGCCTCGATCGCCAGGCCCCACTCGAGAGCCTCGGCGCCCGAGAGGCAGTCGCCGGTGAAGAGTAGGCGCTTGGCCCGCTGGGGGCCGAGCCGGTAGGCCCACATCGAGGTGGTGGGCGACCCCCACACGCGCGCGGGCGGGTAGCCGATCTTGGCGTCCCGGGCGATGACGAGAAGGTCCGAGCACAGGGCGAGATCGGTGCCGCCGGCGACGCAGAAGCCGTGCACCTTGCACACGACGGGCTTCGAGCAGTGAAACAGGGACATGAAGGCACGGACGTTTCGGCTCATCCACGCGTAATCGACCATCGCGTCCCAGGTAGCGGCGGGATCGTGATTGGCGACGATGGTGGCCGGGTGGACCGGAGAGCCCGCCGGTGCGTGCCGGTGCCCGAATCCCCCGTCGCCGTCGCCGTCGCCGTCGTCGCCGTCGTGGAGCTGCTCGCCGGCGAGGAGGTCGTAGCCGCCGCAGAACCCCTTGCCGTTTCCGGCGAGGAGGAGGACGTGTACGGCGGGGTCGAGGTCGGCGCGCTCCACGCACTGCTCGAGCTCGGCGATGAGCGTCGAGGTGAGCGCGTTGCCGCGCTCGGGGCGGTCGAGGGTAAGGCGCGCGACGCGGTCGCGGACCTCGTAGGCGACCGTGCTCACGCCGGGAGCGCGCGCTCGACGATGGCGGCGGCGTCGACGCCGGCCGGGAGGGTCCCGTAGGCGCGCCCCCCCTCGCCGCCGAGCCGGGCGGCGCAGAAGGCGTCGGCGACCGCGGCGGGGGCGTGGCGGACGAGCAGCGAGCCCTGGAGCGCGAGCGCGAGGTCCTCGACCACCCGGCGCGCCGCGAACTGGGCGCCACCGGCATCGCCGGCGAACGCCGCGCTCACCCGCTCACGCGCGCGAGTGATATGGGTATCGAGGCGCCGGTCGGTCCCGAGCGCGAGCTCGCACTCGGCGAGAAAGGCGGGCAGGCCCTCGGGCTGGGAGGCAATGGCGCGGAGGACGTCGAGAGCGGCGACGTTCCCCGACCCCTCCCAGATCGAATTGAGCGGCGCGTCGCGATAGAGCAGGGGCATCCCCGAGTCCTCGACGAAGCCGTTGCCGCCGAGGCACTCGAGGGCCTCGCCGGTGACACCGGGAGCCCGCTTGCACACCCAGTACTTCATCACCGCGGTGGCGAAGCGCTCGAAGGCGGGCTCGTCGCCGTCGTAGCTCCGCGCTACCCGCAGGGCGACGGCGGTGGCGGCCTCGGACTCGATCGCCAGGTCGGCGAGGACGTTCTCCATCGCCGCCTGCTCGACCAGGGGCGCCCCGAAGGCGGAGCGGTGGCGAGCGTGATGGACCGCTTCGACGGTGGCGCGGCGCATCGCGCTCGCCGAGCCGATCAGGCAGTCGAGGCGGGTGTGGTTGACCATCCGGATGATCGCGGGCACGCCGCGTCCCTCCTCGCCGACGAGGCGCGCCCGGGCGCCGCGGAACTCGACCTCGGAGGAGGGCAGCGACCGCGTCCCGAGCTTGTCCTTGAGGCGCTGGAACTCCATCCCCGGTCCGCGCTCGACGAAGAAGCACGACAGGCTCGGCGGGCTGCCGGTCTGCGCGAGCACGAGGAAGACGTCGCACGGCGGGTAGGAGCAGAACCACTTGTGCCCGTGGAGCTCGTACCAGCCGGCGCCGATCGGCTCCGCGCGCGTGATGTTGGCGCGCACGTCCGATCCGCCCTGACGCTCGGTCATCGCCATGCCCGCGAGGGCGCCGCCTGAGTAGTCGGGCCGGGTCAGGCGCGGTTCCCACTCGGCGGCGATCTCCGGCGCGGACTGGCGCAGGGCGGGGACGACGGCATAGGTCATCGACACCGGGCACATCACCCCCGCATTCCCGTTGGACCACAGCATGAACAGGGCGGCCCTGACCACGTGGGCGCCCTCGCGCGGCTCCCGCCAGGGCGAGCCGTGGATGCCGCGCTCGATCGCCCCGCCCAGCAGCCAGTGCCAGGAAGGATCGAGCTCGACCTCGTCGATCCGGTTGCCGTAGCGGTCGTGGGTGCGCAGGATCGGCTCGTTGCGCTCGGCGCGCTTGCCGTGCTCGAGCATGGCCACGCTGCCCGCGGCCCCACCCGCCTCGTGGGCGCGATCGACCCCCCAGCCGCCGCCCTCGCGCTCGAGCGCCTCGCGCAGCGCCAGATCCGCCTCGAACAGGTCGATCGGCTGCAGCGGTGGCGGCTGGTTTAGGACCTCACGGGCAGGGTCGGTGACGTCGATCGTGGCCATCAGCTCTCCGGGAGTGTTCGCGGGACGCGGGACGCGCGTGAATTCGGATTCACATTGTAGGTGAAGGAGAGCTCACGGAGCGAGCGAACTTTGTTCGCGACCTCGTTGCTCCACCGTCTAGAGTGTTATCGAGAACCGCGACCTTTGGGGGAAGCACGGGAGCGAACGTCCGACTCGGCTGGATCTCCGTCCGCGGCTGGATGCTGCTCGGGACGGCGGCGCTCGCCGTCGTCGTCACGGCTGCCTTCATCGCCCTGATCTTCTCGGTCGGGAGCCTGCGCACGGCATCGAACCAGCGCGGCCACTCAGACGAGACGATCGCCGCCGCCAACAACGCGGAGAAGCTCCTGCTCGATCTCGAGACCGGCGAGCGCGGCTACGTGATCACCGACATCCCGAGCTTCCTAGATCCCTGGCGCGTGGCGCGCACGGCGTTCCCGGCGGCAACGGCGAGGCTCGCGACCCTGGTCCAGGGCAACCGCGCCCAGGAGCAGCTCGCGACGCGGATCCGCGCCGCGGGCAACGCCTACCTGCGCGACTGGTCGCTCCCCCTCGTCGCCGCCGAGCGGCGCGATCCGGCGAGCGCCCGACGGCTCGTGGCCGGCGGCCGCGGCAAGCGAGAGGTCGACGCCATGCGGAGCCTGTTCACCGCCCTCATCAACCGCGAGCAGGCGCTCGCCGTCGCCCGGACCAACGCCGCCAACGACTCGGCCACCACCGCGGTGATCACGGCGATCGTCGGTCTCGCCGTCTCCCTCCTGCTCATCGCCCTGTTCTCCGCGCTCATCGCGCGCTCGATCCTGAGACCGCTCCAGCGCCTGCGTGGCGCGGCCGACCGCATGGCGGGTGGTGTCCTCTCCGTGCGCATCCCCCGTCGCGGCCCGCCCGAGCTCGCCAAGCTGGCGGATTCGTTCAACGCGATGGCCCGCTCGCTCGAGGACAGCCACTCCAAGCTCGAGGCGGCGACGGTTCGAGCCGACGAGGCGAGTCTCGCCAAGAGCGACTTCCTCTCCCGCATGAGCCATGAGCTGCGGACCCCCCTGAACGCCATCATCGGCTACGGCCAGGTGCTCGAGCTCCAGCTTCTCGACGATCGCCGGCGAGAGGACGTCGAGCACATCCTCAAGGCCGGCCGGCATCTCCTCGCCCTGATCAACGACGTCCTCGACATCGCGCGGATCGAAGCGGGAGAGCTGACCCTTTCGGCTGAGCCGGTCCCCCTCGCCGAGACCGTCGAAGAGATCCTCGCCCTGGTGGCCCCGACGGCGGCGCAACTCAACGTTCACCTCGGCACTGACATGAGCGGCCTCCCGGCCAACGCTCATGTCCACGCCGATCGCCGGCTCCTCGCCCAGGTGCTCTTGAACCTGCTTTCGAATGCCATCAAGTACAACCGCGACGGTGGCCGGGTCGACGTGTCCTTCGCCACCTCCGAGGACGGGCGCATCCGAACCCGCGTCGCCGACACCGGACACGGGATCGCGCCGGGCAAGCTCGCGCGCCTGTTCGAGCCCTTCGACCGTCTCGGCGCCGAGTACACCGAGATCGAGGGCACCGGGCTCGGACTCGCGCTCTGTAAGCGCCTCGTCGAGGCGGTGGAGGGCTCGATCGAGG
Source organism: Solirubrobacteraceae bacterium (assembly GCA_035552815.1). Taxonomy (GTDB): domain Bacteria; phylum Actinomycetota; class Thermoleophilia; order Solirubrobacterales; family Solirubrobacteraceae; genus Palsa-465. Next base: position 28,902 of record DASZKU010000257.1, read on the forward strand.
TTGACTCCGAGCCGGGACGGGGCACTACCTTCATCGTCGAGCTCGCGGCCATCGAAGCACCCGGCGGCGCGCCGATCAAGCCGGGCACGCGAGCAGCGCCGGTCACGGGCGGCGAACTCGGCCACGGCCCGCGCCGGATCCTCTACATCGAGGACAACCTCTCGAACTTGACCCTCGTCGAGCGCATCCTCGAGACCCAGCGCGATGTCGAGGTGATCCCCGCCATGCAGGGCACGCTCGGGCTCCAGCTCGCCCGCGAGCACCGCCCGGACCTCATCGTTCTCGATCTCCACCTTCCCGACATGCCAGGGTCCGAGGTCCTCCGCCGTCTTCAGGGAGAAGACGAGACGCACGACATCCCGGTGATCGTCCTCAGTGCCGACGCGGGCAAGAATCAGATCGCGCGGCTGCTCGAGGCGGGCGCGAGCCACTACATGACCAAGCCGCTCGACGTCCGCGAGTTCCTCTCGGTCCTCGCCGCGCATCTCCCCGGCGGCGACGCGCTCCCCGCCCCCGAGCGGCACGCCGCGCGGATCGTGATCGTCGACGATGTCAAGACCAACGTGTCGCTGCTCACCATGCTCCTCTCCGATTGGGGCTACCACGACCTGGTGACTACCACCGATTCTTCGCAGGCGGTCCCCCTCTGCCTCGAGCACGATCCCGACCTCCTGCTCCTCGATCTCCAGATGCCCTCACCCGACGGTTACCAGGTGATGGAGGCGCTCGGGCAGCGGCAAGACGGCGACCTCCAGATCCTCGTGCTCACCGCCGATCTCACCGACGCGGTAAAGGTCCGAGCGCGCGCGCTCGGTGCCAACGACTTCGTCACCAAGCCCTTCGACTTCGATCAGCTGCGCGGGCAGGTCAATGAGCTGCTGCACGCGCGGGGGCGCGGTCGCCGTGGCTGAGCGGTTGATCGAGCCCGGCGAGCTCGCGCTTGACACCTTCGCGGGCCGGGTGGGCGAGGCCTTCAGCGTCCGGGGGGTCCCGGGCTCGGGCGAGCCCGTGGTCCTGGCGTTGGCGGAAGCGGTCGCCGTGGGCGAGGCCGCCGCGACGGGCGCGCGCGTGCCGTTCTCGCTGCTGTTCACCGGGCCTGCCGAGAACATCCTCCCCCAGGGCATCTACCGCGTCGAGCACGAAGCGCTTGGCGCCACCGAGATCTTCATCGTGCCGCTCGCGCCGGCGGGCGACGGCGCCCGCTACCAGGCTGTTTTCGCCTAGCCCGGGCCAGGAACCGCGCGCGGGGGCGGGCTCCACTCGAGGTCGAGATAGACCTCGTCGCCACGCACGGCCCGGAACCCGAGGCGCTCGTAGAGGCGCCGAGCCGGGTTCGAGCGCTCGACGCTGAGGGTGACGCGCCGCCCTCGGGTGGCCGCCTCGTCGAGCAGCTCCGCGAGCAGCAGCGTGCCGATGCCACCTCCGCGATGCTCGGGGAGGAGGGCGATGGCGATCACGTGGATCACCTCGGTGCCTCGGTCGACATATAGCCGGCCCGCCGGGCGCCCCTCGACGAGGATGACGTCGAACGATGCTCCGGGGTGATTGGCGCGGTAGGAGCGGGTCTGCGCGTCGTACTGAGTACGCAGGAAAGCCTCCGTCGCCTCGGCCTCCCAGCCCGTTCGCGCGAGCTCCTCGGCCCGCGTGCTTGCGTAGAGGCGGTAATCGAAGTCGGCGTCGGCCGGGGTCGACGGCCGCAGGGCGACCGGCACGACAGCCGGCACTACGAGCGCGGTGGAAAGATGCCCTGCAGGGCGATGCAGATGGTCAAGGGCATGCAGGGCATGACGTTGTTGTGGGGCTGGTTTCCACCCGCTACGGCGACAGCGTCGCCGGCCATGGCCGCCGGCGAAGTGGGAGTCGTCGGGTCGTAGACCTGGACGCTCTCACTTACCGAGATCGAGCTGTTGGCCGGTGAGTTCGTCGGCGTCTCGTGGAAGCGGCTGGCGAACCCCTGAAGGGTGTGGGTGTGAACGGGCAGCTCGGAGCTGAGGAGGGTGACCGTGTCGGTGCCGCCGGCCTCACCTTCGGTGTGGAGGGAAAGCCCTGGCCCCTGGTTGAAGTGCATGGGGATGCTGCCCTGGAGGTTGGGAAGCGCGAAGGTGGCGCGACCGTCCCCGCCGTAGGTCGTCCCCAGAAGGGAGAACAGGGCGGTGTTCTGAGAGATGGGCATGAGCTGGCCGTTGCACACCGCCCATCCTGAGGGCGCGAAGTTATAGGGAAAGATGCGGATCTCGGCTACGAACGGATCGGCCACGGTCCCACCTTCAGTTCGGGGATGGATAGACGCCGAAGGCGGAGATGATGAAGGCCACGCACAGGTAGGGCTGGAAGTTGGTATGGGGCTGGTTGCCCCCGGCCGCGTGCACGGCGCCCGACGCCATCGCTATATCGGGCGCATTGGGGCTGTACATGTTCACCCCGCCGGCGAGCAGGTTCCCCCCCGGGCCCGGCTGGGAGCCCGCGTTGGGGGTGGCCTGGACAGTGTGGGCATGGTTGGGAATCTGGGGGGTGGTGAGGGTGATCGTTTCCGTGCCCCCGATCGCCCCGAGCACGTAGCTCCCGCCCCCGCCGAGCTGGCCCTGGTGGACGGGAACCCGGCCGCGAAGATCGGGGAGCGCGAAGGTCGACTGGCCATCGCCGCCGTAAGTGGTGCCGATCAGGTTGAACAACGTGTCGTACTCGGAGATCGCCAGCAGCTGGCCCTCGCAGAAGAACCAGCCCAGGGGCGCGAAGTTGCCCCCGAACATCCTGATCTCGCCAACGTATGCCTCAGCCACAGCGTCCCTCCTCAGTTCCGGCTCGGGAAGATGCCCGTCAGGGCGATGCAGGCGCTCAGCACCAGATACGGCTGCCGGTTCTCGTGGGCGCCGCTGCCCCCGGCGGCCGTCAACGAGCCCGGCGCCAAGGCCACGTCGCTGGCGGCGCTCGGACCGTAGGGAGACCCACCGCTGGCGGTGGCGAGGTAGTTCCCTGCCGGGGCAGTGGTGCTGCCGGCGGCCGGTGAACCGACGAGCATGTGGGTGTGGCCGGCCATCTCCGCCGTGCTCAGGGTGTGCGCCTCCTGGCCGCTCAGCTGGCCGAGCACGAAGCCGGAGCCGACGTGCGCGGGCACGCGGCCCTGAAGGTTGGGGAGGCCGAACGTCGCACGGCCATCGCCGCCGTAGGTGGTTCCGAGCAGCGAGAACAGGGCCTGGTTCTGGTTGATGGGCAGGAGCTGCCCGTTGCACAGAGCCCAGCCCTTGGGGGCGTAGGTGAACGTGAAGATCTTGATCTCACCGATATACGGTGTAGCCACGGCTCCCTCTCCTACCTCGCGGTGACGCCCCGAACAGTGTGGACAATAGCGGCGATGGCGGGCCGGATGTCAACAGTTCGTAGCTTACGTGCACGTTTGTGCTTGCTGGTGACGTGCTTGCGGTGGTGCGAGCGCGAGATGCGCTTGTGCGAGGCGTGCTTGGCCTTGGCCTTGACGGCGATCGCGGTCCGGGGCGCGCCGCCGTGGGTGGCGGTCGCAGCCGGGGCGGCCGTCGTCGTCGGGCCGGCGGTCGCGGTTGGGGTGGCGGTCGCGGTCGTCGTGGGCTCCCCGCCGGCGGGCGCGGGCGCGGCGATCGCGGGAGCGCTTCCGAAGGCGGTGGAGCAGGTTCCGCCGACGAAGTCGAGCGCGCCGCCGGTGTCCGATCCTGCTAACGCGAGAGCCGGCGAGTTGCCGGTGGTGGGAGCGCTGAGATTGTTGACCGACTCGATGAACGACTCGACCTGTCCTCCACTGTCGCTGGACGGGCCCGTGTAGCCCTGGAGGGTCAGCGGGCTCGGCTGTGCGGATCCGATCAAGAATCCTGTCGCGTCGAAACCTGAGTCGTTCGCATCGTTGATACCCGCGGCCGTGAAGTTGTTCTTCACCGTCGGCGTGGCGGTGTTGGGATTGACGTTGGCGCACAGCGAACCGGGGGTGGACTCCTCGACGTAGATCGCGTCGGCCGAGCTTGTGTTGTCCATGTTGACGGTGTTGCCCTGGACGGTGACGTTGAGGGTGCCACCGCCCTCGCCGTTGGCCGTACTCATACCGTAGCCCTGGGCGATCTGGTAGACGCTGTTGTTCTCGATGTCCACGTTCAGGGTGCCGGTGCCCGTCTCCCAGGTTTGGATCCCGTCACCTCCCCCGCTCGCGCCGGAGTTGGTCACGGACTGGTTGCCGATCGTGTTGGCGTTGATGTAGCCCTCGTTCGTTCCCGTCGTGCCGTTGGTGGCCGGGGAAGCGTCGAGCTCGGGGTAGAACACGTAGAGCGCAGTGTTCACCGAGCCCGTGATGATGTTCCCGATGATGTTGAACTGCCCGTTGGAGCTGCCGTAGCCGGTGAGCTTCAGCCCGTAGTCCTCGGTGGTGATGGTGCTGTAGGCGAGGGTGAAGCTCGACACGTTGGCGCCGTACACGCCCTCGAAGCTCGCAGTGCCCGCCTTCTTTACCGCCATGTCGGTGAGGCTCACGGGTCCGACGGGTGAGGGCGTGGTGCTCGTCGTGAGCTCGGGGGTGCCGATCTCGATCGCCGCGTTGTCGGTGCTGGTATTTCCTGTGGCGTAGATCGTGCCGCCCGAGCTGTCGCCGCCGGACGCCGTGGAGCCATTGCCCGTCACGGTCAGGCCACCGACCGTCCCGGTCCCCACCAGGTAGATGCCGTGGAGCGGGCCGGCGCTCGCCGAGCCGGTGGAGATCGACCTGAACGTCAGTCCCGAGGCGCCGATGCCGGTGTTCTCGACGTCGAGGGCGGTAGCCGTCGTAGTGGTGAGCGTGTTTGTCGTGCCGGTCACGTTGACGGTGCCGCCGCCGGTGGCGTTGAACGCCGTGAGCGTGCTCGTGCTTGCGGTGATGGCGCCCGAGATGTTGATGGTGGCGCCGGTGTTGGTCGTGAGGTTGGTGGCGCCGGTGATCGCCCCGGTCTGGTTGACCGTCCCGCCCGTGCGACCCGAGACGGTGAGGGCGGGTGCGGTGGTGGCGGTGGTGGTCTCGGTGATGGTGGCGGCGTCGGCGAGGGTGCCGCTCGTGCCGCCGGTGATGTCGAGCCCGGGACCGGTGGTATTGGTGATGCTCACCGATGCGGTGATCGTCGCCGTGTTGATCGCTCCGGCGATCCCCGCGCTCGAGGTGGCGTTGACCGTGACCCCGGTGACCGTGGCCCCTTCGCCCAGCGTCACGCCGTTGCCCCCGGTGTTGGTGATCGTCGGGTTGGTGCCCGAGGCGGTGACCAGCGTCGCGGTTCCGACGACGAGCCCGACCGACTGGCCGACCAGGGTCTGGCCCGCCTTGAGCGTGATCCCGCCCGCGTATGAAGTGCCGCTCCCGAACAGGAACGCATAGTCGTTCGCGCTGCTCGCCGGGTTGACCGAGGCAAGCGTGTTGAAGGGCGAGGCCGAGGTCCCGTTCCCGTTCGTTCCCAGGGTGTCGTTGACGTACCAGACCATGTGGGCGACGACCACGCTCGCCGTCCCCGTGGCCGTGCTGACCCCGTCGGTGACCGTGAAGGTGAACGAGTCGGTGCCCGTGTACCCGGCGGCCGGGACGTAGGTGAAGGTCCCGCTCGAGTTGACCGTCACCTTGCCGCCGTTGGTCGTGGTGATCGGGTTGCCGCTGGTGAGGACGGTGAGGGTACGGCTGTTCGGGTCGGTGGCGCCCGAGTCGGTGAGGAGGTTCCCCGTCGTGCTCGTCGAGGGCTGCGACGGAGTGGTGCCGACGCCGAAGGGGGTGTTCCCCACGGCGCCCGAGTAGCTCGGCGAGGAGGCGATGGCCGGGGGGGCGAGGACGCTGATGGCGACGCTCGAACTCGTGGTCTCGGGCTTGCCGATGTTCGCGGTGTTCCCGAGGTCGTTGACCGAGAGGCTGAGCGAGTCCGAGCCCGAGTAGCTGGCGGTGGCGACGTAGCTCATGCCCGCCAGGGCGGCGTTGACATTGCTCACGGTGCCCGTGAAGGTCACCGAGGAAGAGCCGTTGGAGCCCGCGTTGATGGTCAGACCCGCGGTCGAGCCCAGAGTCAGGGTCGCGTGGGAGACCGAGGCGGCGACCTTCACCGGCCCGGTGCCTGCGTCGCCGTCCCCGGCGGTGATCGCGTTGCTGTTCCCGGTTGAGAAGACGAGCGCGTTGGGGTTGTTGCCCGCCTGCTGTGACCCCGGGACCGAGAGGGTCGGCGGCTGGTTGACGCTGAGGACGGTGACGGTGCCGTCGGACTCGTTGCTGACCACGGTCTTCGTGCCGTCCGGGGTGAGCACCACGTCGTCGGGCACGCTCCCGACGATCACCGGGGTCCCGACGAGCGCGTTGGTGGTCGAGTCGAGCACGCCGACGTTGTTCGAACCCGAATTCGCCACTAAGGCCTCCCCGAGCGGCGATGACCCGGCGATGCCGTAAGGAGCGGTGCCGACGGTGGGGGTGGCCGTGACCGTGGGTGGGCTCGGAGTCATGTCGAGGACGCTGACGCTGTCCGAGCCGGGGTTGGTGGCGAACCCGGTGGAGCCGGCGATCGATAGGTTGGCGGGCAGGCTCCCCACCGCCACCGTGCCCGTCGTCGTCCCGTCGCTCGTGTTCACGACGTCGATGCGGCCGTTGCGCACGTCCTCGACGTAGAGCGTCGACCCGATCGCCGCCAGCCCGCTCGGGGCCGCCTGTCCGCTCCCCCCCGAGGGCAGGACGATCGGGGTTCCCGCCGTCCCGTTGGCCGGGTTGACGACGCTGAGGGTCCCCGATGACAGGTTCGAGACGTAGACCGAGCTCCCGACCTCGAGCACGGCGTCGGGTGCGGTGCCCACGCCCACGGTGGCGGTGACCGTGTCGTTGCTCGTGTTGACGATCGACAGCGAGTCTCCGTAGAAGTTCGCCACGAAGAGCTGCGAGCCGTCACTGCTCAGGGCCAGGGCGGCCGGGAAGGCGCCGACGCCGATCGGCGATCCGGTCACCACCGGCGGGTTCGCGGCCAGGTTGATGATGCTCACCGTGTTGCTGTCTGCATTGGCGACGTAGGCGGTCGTGTTCGTGGTGGCGATCCCGGTGGGGAGGCTTCCGACCGTCAACGTCGTCCCCACCCGGACTACCGGGGTGTCCGGCGAGGCCGTGCTCGGATGGGCCTTGCTCTGCTCGGCTGAGGCCGGGAGCGGCGCGACGCTGGGCGGGAGCGCCCAGCTCGCGGTGGTCGCCGTCGTCGCCGCGGCGCGGGCGACGCGCGCGGCGATCGCCGACGCGGGCGCCCCGAGGATCATCAGCGAGAGCGCGAGTCCAGAGACGAGCGCCGGCAACGCTACGCGCCAGCGCGCCCCGCCGTTCTTCTTCGCGGCCCCCGACGAGAGCATCGTCAGCTCCCACCGATCCGACGTATTAACTCGGCTCGGTCAGCGCCAACAGCAGCCGATGCCCTCATCTGGCCCCTCTACCTTCCTCCGCGGTGTCCGCACCCCCCGGTGCAGCGCGCGCCATGATCTCGTCGCGTCACCTTAGGCACGCGGGAGCTGGAAAGCAATGCTTCGCGTCCTGAGCGAGACAAATGTCACGCTCTTGGCGCAGGATGTCTCGCTGGAACCGCTGGCCAGGCGATGGCGCCGAACGGGAGCCCACATGATGCGTGCGCCCAGCTCCTACCCTCGGTGAGCCAGGACTAGCGCCCCGGCTCGGTGGCCTCGACAGCCTGCTCGCCCTGTGTCGATGGCCCGGAGGACTCCGCGGGCGCGTCCTCGAGCGAGGCCGCGAGGGCGGCGGCCTGCTCGGGGGTCAGACTCTGGCGGATGACTTCTCCGCCGCTGTCGCCGAGCGCGCTCAGCATCTCCTCGACGTCTTGGGCGGGGGCGATCATGACGATGGCAGAGCTCGGCCGAGGGAGCGCCGCCCGGAGCTGGTCGACGAGAGCGCGAGGCTCAGGCTCGGTCTGCGTCGGCGCTCGGAGCTGGGAGCCGACGATGGCGCCGACCACCATCCCGACCGCCAGGCCAGGGGGCCCACCGAGCAGGCCGACCAGGGCCCCGACCGCGAAGCCCTCAGCGGCTCCCGGCTCGGACAGCCGGTCCTCCTCGTCGACGTCGACGTAGTGGCCCGCGAACATGCCTCGCAGGACCAGCCTTCCGTTGTGGTGGTGCTCGACGAAACCGACCTGATGGATCCACGGCGCGTCGCCGCCTGCTCGGTCGCGAGCAGCGGCGAACACCTCGTAGGCCGCGGTCGGACCCGGGAAGCGCACGACGACGAGGTCGAGGCCTGACGGGGTGTCTTCAGTGGTCATGGCGTGGCTCCCTGTCGTTGGGTTCGGTTACACGCGCGAGAGAAGGTCGAAGGCGACGCCGGTCGTCATCCCGTAGACGAGATGGGCGCTGAGGTCCTTGGCCAGCGTCTTGAGGTCGTACTCCCAGATCGGCTTGTACAGGTGGGCGAGCGGGAGGACGACGTAGCCCGAGGCCCAGACGGTGGCGCCGAACGGGAGTCCGTAGACGACGCGCGGCCGCTTGAGCGATCCGGCCACGATCCCGTACTGGAGACCGCCGAGCATGCCGTAGCCCCAGTGGGTGAGGTTGTTGACGAGCCGAGCCTTCTCGGGCGGCAGTTCGACCAGGAACAGGCCGTCGAACAGGCGCCTGCCGACCTGGGCCGGGGCCGGTGCCTCGTCCCAGCTGCTCAGGTCCGCCGAGAACTCCCAGGCGAAGAACCCGTCCTCGCCACCGTCCTTCTTGTATCGGTAGAACCACAGGAGGTCCATGGCCGCGGTGCCGACGGCGCCGGCGGCGAGGCCACGGGTTATGGCGGTGAGGGGGGTGGGATGGGGTTTGGGTCTGGGGAGCATCGTTCTCCTTGGTCTATAGGTCGAGCAAAAGCCTAGCCTGGTTGGTAATCTCATGCCATGCGAATTGCCATCGATTCCGTGGGCCGTTTAGTGATTCCGAAAGCGCTTCGCAACGAACTGGGCATCCACGGCTCGGCGGAGCTCGAGGTCGTCGCTCGCGACGGTGTGATCGAGCTCGCCGTCCCGGACACAGCAGCGCATGTCGAAGACCGTCGCGGCACGCCGGTGATCGCCACCGACGGTCCGATCAAGCCGCTGACGGTCGACGACGTACGCGCCGCGATCGACCGCGTGCGTCGGTGATCGCCCCCGACACGAGCGTGACCATCGCCGCCGCCGCACCGTGGCACGTGGCCCACGCGACCGCGGTGACAGCGCTCGGTGCCGAACCAACGTCACTGATCGCCCATGTCGCCTTCGAGACCACAGCGGCCATGAGCCGCATGCCCGAAGGACAGCGTCTCGCTCCGACCGTTGTCCTCGAGTGGCTCGAGCGTCGCTTTCAAGCTCCTTGGCTCGTCCTGCCCGCCACCGCGATGCGCCTGGGCCTCCAGGCGGCCGTCAAACGCGGCATCCGCGGGGGCGCGCTGTACGACGCCCTGATCGCGGCCACGGCAGCACACCACGACCACACGCTTCTAAGCGCGGACCGGCGGGCGGGGCCGGTGTATGAGGCGTTGGGGGTCGAAGTCGTGTACTTGGACGGGAGTCCTAGGGCCTGACGACGGGGCTGTCAGCCTGTGCGCGTCTCGACCGTAGACTGTTTTCGATGAGACGTGCGGTAATCGCGCTACTCGTGTCGCTCGTGCTGCCGACGAGCGCTGTCGCGGCCAAGGGCACGATCGCACCGCCGGGGAACTCTGGGGTCAGCCAGTACCAGGAGGACGTACCCACGGCGAAGGGCAGCCAGCCCAGCAACACGATCGCTCCCGGCGGAGGAACGAATGGACCCGGGTCTTCGAGTGGGGCGCTCAGCCCATCGACGGTCCGTGCGCTCGACAAGCAAGGGAGCGCCGGGCGGAAGGCGGCGGCGCTCGCCCAGGCGACCGCACCCCGCATCGGACGCCCGGCCGGCCCACCGGCGGTGAAGACCGTTGGGGGCAGCCAAACTTCCGGATCCTCGCCGGTTTCCAGCGTCGTCAAGGCGCTGACCGGGTCCTCGAGCAGCGGCGGACTCGGGCCGCTGCTCCCGATCATCCTGATCGCCAGCCTGCTTGGGGCCGTCGCGCTCGCGCTCGTGCGCCGGCGGCGGACGACCTGAGCCTGCGCCTCGTACGACGCCGTGCTGGATTGGCGGCGCTGGTTGCCCTCGGGCTCATGACGGCGAGTGTCTCTGCGGCGAAGGCCCAAGGGCTCACGCTCGGATTCGACAACGACCCGGTCCTGACCAGCGGCAGCTCGGCGTCACAGGCCTTATGGCTCGGCCGGGCGGTCGCCGAGGGAGCCGGGATCGCGCGCATCAGCGTCGGTTGGGCCTCGGTGGCGCCAGCGGTCCGGCCACCGGGCTTCTCGCCGGCGAGCCCCTCGAGCCCCGGATACGACTGGACCGCGACCGACGCAGCAGTCCGCGAACTGAGCAGCCAGGGCCTGCGGGTGCTGCTCAACTTCGTCTACGCACCCGGCTGGGCCGAGGGTCCTCACCGACCGGCGAGCGCCCAGCCGGGGAGCTGGCGGCCGGATCCGACGCAGTTCGCCCGCTTCGCAACGGCCGCCGCGCTTCGCTACGACGGGCACTTCCCCGACCCGCTGCACCCCGGCTCCTTCCTACCGCGCGTTCGCCTCTGGCAGCCGTGGAACGAGCCCAATCTCAATGGGTACCTAACACCGCAGTGGACCCGCAGTGGTTCGGGCTGGGCACCCGCGAGCCCGGCGATCTACCGAAAGCTGCTGAACTCGTTCTACGCGGCGGTCAAAGCTGTCTCGGCGTCCAATTTCGTCGTGACGGCAGGGACTGGCCCGTACGGCGACCCGCCGGGTGGCGCGCGGATGCCGCCAGTGCAGTTCGACCGCGGTCTGTTCTGCCTGAACGCGCGACTGTCTCCGACGGGCTGCTCCAACCCGCCACACCTCGACGCGCTCGATCATCACCCCTACGGCATCCAGGGACCTCTATGGCACGCCCTCAACCCCGATGACGCCGCCGTGCCCGACATCTACAAGATCGCCCGCGTACTGCACGCTGCGCAGCGCTACGGCCATGTGCTCCCACGCGGGCCGAAATCGCTGTGGGCGACCGAGATCTCATGGGACAGCAACCCGCCAGACCCGCGCGGCGTCCCGATCCAGAAGCAGGCGCGCTGGCTCGAGCAGGCGCTCTACGTCCTCTGGCGCCAGGGCGTCGATACCGTTCTCTGGCTACAGGTCGCGGACTCGCCGCCGATCCCCAACTACGGGGCGAGCTACCAAGCCGGCCTCTTTTACCTCAACGGCAAGTCCAAGCCGGCCGCGCAGGCGTACCGATTCCCGTTCGTCACCCAGCGCGCCAACAGCTCCCGCGTCAAGGCGTGGGGACTAGCTCCGCAGACCGGCAGCCTGGCGATCGAGAAGCTCAGCGGGGGCCAGTGGAAGCTCGTGCGAAGACTGTCGGTGAGTAACCGCCAGGTCTTCCAGACCACGCTCACCATTCGTGGGCGAGCGGTGCTGCGCGCACAGCTCGGCTCAGAGACGAGCCTGACATGGACGCAGGGCGCCTGACGAGCGCGAGTCAGCTCCTCACAGGCCCGCCTTCTCGCGCGTACCGACATGACACAGGTCGTAACCCAGCAGGTGCTGGTAGTACTGCTCGTTGCGGGCGAGCCCGAGAGCCCCGAAGGGTCCATCACAGGCGGCCAGGAGATACTTGACGCGGCGAGCAATGAGGGTGAGTACCAGGTGGTGGTGAAGCGCCCACCGCGCCTCGTGGCTGCTTGAGACCGCCAGTCGGATGAGACATACGTTGTCGTCGATCACTACCGCCGCGACGGCGCGCGGGCTGCTGTCATGGTCGCGCGCGACGAGCAGAGTCACCTCGGGCCTACCGAACAGGGTTGGCAACCCGCCGGTGAGCGTCGCGAGATCATCCGCATTCGTCGGGGCTCGACGGGCATGGACCACCCGCCATGCCGCGTCCAAGGCATCAGACGGACTGTCGATGGTCTCGCAATGAATTCCCGCCGCGACGGCGCGTCGCAGGTTGGTGCGAACTGTCCGACGACGGCGCCCGCATAAATAGTCTGAGGGACGCTCGGGAAGAATCAGCACGCCTTGGCAGAGCCTGTTCTGCGGGAATATCCCGAGGAATCGCTCATCGAGGTGCTGGCCCAATGCTTGTCCCGCCTCCGAGTCCGACACCACCACGTCGACTTTCGGCGATCGAACAAGCAGGGCGATCAGCGCGATCGCCCGCCGAGGGCTCGTCATAGCGGCTAACAATAGGCGCGCACAGCGGCGCGGGCTACCGAGCCCGCCGCCGACGGGGAGTGCGCTCGCGGCCGAGAACCACGGCCCTCCGTAGCGAAGATGACCACCGGTCGTGCTCACCGAGAGGCCGATCTCGCCCGCTTGGCAACAATCCGGTTTCGGGCGTCCAGGAAGCGACTGCGTGCACGCAGCCTTACACGGCCTTCGATGAACCGTTCCCGCGCATGACGGGGCAGCTCATGGGCGCGCACCAGCGGATAGCGGTGACCACGAGCGAACATCTCATAGGAAGAAATGGAGCGGACCTCGTTGGCGAGCTTGAGCTTGTAGGGGTACCCTCCGTAACCGAGATCCACCCTCTCCTCGCCGAGCCGAAAGCTCTCTTCGATTCCAGCGATCATCGAGCGCAGGCCCGGAGCGAATCGACCCCAGGCAGGGTCAAACCCGGTGAACAATGTGGTAACGGCGCCGCCGGCAGCGGCAAACGCGGTCGCTCCGATGACCAAGTCGTCGACCTCGATCGTCCACAGGCGAAACCCATTGACTGTGACCAGTCGCTCGCCTGCTTCTCGGAACGTGCGCTCGAGAACCGGGTTGACCCATTCCGACTCGTGACTGCGCCGACCATTATGAAGACGTATGAGTGCACTCAGACCCCGGCTAACCTCCTGACCAGACCGCGCGCGGCGAATGATCCCGCCGATCTCCGCGAAACGCCGCGGACGTCTTCGATAGTCGCTCCGCCACTTCCTCGGCCGCGTCTGAACCCACTCCTCGAGAGTCCCGCCGAGTCCGACTGCGACAGCGGTCGTGGCCACGCCCCGTCGCACCCAAGCACCGCTCGGCGGCCACGCCCGCACGAGAGCGTCCGGCCACCGCGAGTCGACATCGATCAACTCGAAAGAGAGAATGCTCGGTCGTGGGCGCATCGTGGCAATGGCCGCGGCGAGGGTTCGTATCGTTTCATCCGCGACGTCCGACCGGACGAGCGGAACGCCGCCGTAGAACACCGACTCTCCGAGGAATCGCAGGTGTGGGACTCGGGTGCGCGAACCCTCCATGAACATCGGCGCGACTCCTGCCAGCCCGTGGGCGTCGCACACCACGGCGACACGCAGACCGTCGTCCGAATGCCCCTCGAGACACCTAGCCCGCCACCACGCCAGTTGCCAGTCTGGGCGAAGAAGGGGTCGGCGCTGCTCTACGGCGAGCGCGTCCCATGCTGCGAGAACCGGATCGAGTTCCTCCGAGCTTTCAGCGATGTGGACGGAGGCCACGTTGGCGAACCTTACCTGCCGTAAGTAAAGCGGGCCGCGTGCGCGTCAGAGCGCGCCGGTCGCCTGTAGCGCGCCGAGCGCCAACAGCAGCGCGCCGGCGACGACATAGCCAGACACCATCAGGCGCAGGCGCTCGGGCCGTGTCGCGTACCCCGGATCCCGAGCCGCCAAGTGCCGGCTGAGCGCACCACGGAACCCAGCAGCGGGAACCGGCTTGCCCATGTGCAGCTGCTCGGCCAGAGCAAGCTCAGCGCCAGTCAGACCAGTGTCCTCAGCGGGGCTATCGGTCATTGCTGAAAGAGCGGCGAGCGAGGGTTGAGCGAGCGGGCCCGCCGGTAGGCGACGACCGACGCCTTCACTTGGCCGGACTCGGCTTCGATCCGCGAGAGTACGAGCCAGTCGCTCCAGTTCTGGGACTCATCGCGCGTCGCCTGGTGAGCGGCCGCCAGCGCTGCGGCGTAATTGTGCTGAAGCTCGAGTACGAGCGCTAGCTGCAGCTGCGGCGCGGCGGCCCCGGGTTCAAGCCGTACGGCCGACCGCGCGTCCGCGAGCGCGGACGATGTCTTGCCCATCCGAGCAGCGGCCTGGCTCTTGCTCACAGCGCTGGCAGCAGCGAGCGGGATTCCGATCGCGATCACGCAGGCCAGCGCCGTCGCCACGAGCCCCAGGCGCAGCACCGTACGGTGCCGGCCCGCGACGACCGCGGTGTCCTCGGGCGCGGGCGCGCGGACCGACGTGCGGGGTGGAGCGGGTGCCAGCACCGCTGCCGCGAGGAGCAGGAACGCCGCCGGCAGTACAGGGAGCTGCCACACCCAGTCGGCGACCGCCGAAACCATGAACGCGAGCAGGGCCGCCGCCGCACCGGCGGCACGAGCTCTCGCCTCGTACTCGGAGCGCATGACGAGCCGAACCGCTGCGCCTAGGACCAGCACGAAGAAGCCGACGAGCAGGGCAAGGCCGACGACTCCTACCTCGGCCAGCGTCTCGACATAGAGTGAGTGGGCGTTGACGACGTAGCCGGGAACGGTCGCGCGGGGGAGCCACAAGAGCTGGAAGGTGCCAGGACCCGAGCCGGTGAGAAGGTGGCCGCTGGTCGAATGCACCGCGACCTTCCAGTATTGATAGCGGCCGGTCCCGCTAAGGCTCTCGAAGCGCGAGGGCTGACCGTAATAGAGCGAACCGACCGGGTTCTTGAAGTTGTTCCATCCACGTGAGAGCTGTGACGGTGCTCCTGCGGCGACCGCAGCTATCACCGCGACGGCGATCCCGCCGGCGAGGAGTACCCGCGCGCGCCGCGGTGAGATTCTCAGCAGCCGGGGGAGCGTTCCGTGCCGCGCCGCGAGTCCAATCCCGACCTGCGCCAGCGCTACCGCTCCGCAAACAAGGAAGATCGCGACCAGCAGCTGACGTCCCTGAGTAAACGCGGCATGAGTGGCCGCACCATGCTCAAGCGCACTGCGATGCGCTGCCGCAGCGATCAGGACCGCGCCTCCGGCCCCCGCTACGAGCGCGGTCGCAAGCTTCGGGAACCTGTCCGGAGCGAGCACCAGGAAAGCCAGGACCGCGACGGATGCCGCGATCGCACCGCCACGCGAGAACGTGAGGTAGGCACACAGCGCCAACAGAGGTAGCGAAGCGGCCGCGAGGGCCTGCACGCGCAACTTCCGAGCAGAGGTCGCGATCGAGAGCACGAGCGGGAGCCCAAGCGCAACCAGCGCTGCCAATCCATTCCAATAATTGAGGGGCCAGCTGAGGCGCCCCTGAGCCCCACCTCCGAGGAACGCGCCCGTCACGTGGGCCGCCGGGAATGCGCTCGGGTCGACGCGTGAGATGACCGCCAAAGCGGCAACGATCACGATCGCCGCGCCGATGGCATTGACGCTGTGGCGCACCGCTTGTTCTCGGTCTCGATGAATCGCAACCGCGAGGAGCAGGACGGCCAGGTAGGAGGCCACCAGTGACAGATCCTGAAGGCTTCGCGCCGAACTCAGCGACCATGTCGAGGCGAGCGCGGTCCAGGCGACGAAACCACCGAATAGCGCAAGCCCGCCCCACGCGACTCTGGTCAGCGGACCAGCGGGAAGCACTTTCCAGGCCGCAGCGACGAGGACGATCCACCAGAGCACGAGCCCGACCTGGCTGCTGACCACGACGCCGTAGCCGCCGCCGTTCAGCCCTAGGTAGAGCACGAGTCCGCCGGCCAGCGCCCAGGTCGCGAGCGCAGCCCCATCAACACGCCGAAGCGCACGCGGCCACGCCGCGACGGAGTGGGTCGCTACTGTTTCCACGCTCGGCTATACGCGCGTGTGCCCCCCGGACTGACAGCCGTGGGGATCAGGGACGGTCTCAACGAAGGCGGCTATTCTCGGCCCAGATGACGACCGCTACCGCCACTGCCTCGGGGAGGTCGAGCGGCTTCGGGAGGCGCTCGTCATCCGGGCACGGCGCGATGGCGGGCTGACCCCGCTGTGCGCGTCCTCATGCTCGGAAAGGGCTGGTTCCCCTCGGAGCTCGGCGGTCTGGATCGCTACTACCGCCAGCTGCTGGAAGAGCTTCCGGAGGCGCGGGGCATCGTCATAGGTCCGGCCGAGGACCTGGGTCCTGGCGTGACCGCGGTCTCAGACCATTCGGCGCCACTGCCGCTTCGCTTGCTGGCCTTCACGCGAGCGGCGCGCCACGAAGCGCGACGCGCCGATCTGATCGATGCCCACTTTGCCCTGTACGCATGCCTGCCGCTGCTGACCGGCGCCCTGCGCTCCAAACCTTTGCTCGTCCACTTCCAGGGGCCATGGGCCGACGAGAATGTGTCCGCGGGGGATGCCTCGCGGTGGCGCCGCGCGGCACGACGCCGGCTCGAGCAGGCCGTGTATTCGCGAGCTGGGCTTGTCGTGACGCTGACGGGCGCGTTCAGACGACTGTTGGTCGAACGCTATGACGTGAGCCCTTGGACGACAGCCGTACTGGCTCCTGGCGTGGATCTCGAGCGCTTCTGCGAGGGAGACCGGACGGCGGCACGGGCGCGCTTCGGGCTCGAGCCCGACGCCTTCGTGGTCTGCTGCGCGCGGCGGTTTGTGCCACGCATGGGTCTCGATGTATTGATCGATGCCTGGGCTCAGGAGTTCGGGGGGCGTCCCCGGGCACGATTGCTGATCGCGGGTGACGGGGAGCTTCGGGAAGAACTGGAGCGCCGGATAGCGGACTGCTCGCTGGGCGATTCGGTGAAGCTATCGGGGCGCCTCAGTGATGAGGAGCTTCTCGCGCTGTATCGCGCCGCGGACGTCAACGTCGTACCGTCGGTCTCGTTTGAAGGCTTCGGATTGGTGCTCCTAGAGGCGGCCGCTTGCGGCACCCCGTCGATCGTGACGCGCTCCGGCGGCCTGCCGGAGGCCATCGCCGGCCTCGGAGAGGACCTGATCGTGCCCGCCGACGAAGCTGGCGCTCTGGCAGACCGGCTCGCCCGCGCCGAGCAGGGGGAGCTGCCCTCGCGCGCGCAAACTCGACTCTGGGCCGAAGCCCACGGCTGGGAGCGGGTGGCCGCGGCGCATCGCAAGCTGTTCGAGCGCGTGGCATCAGACAACGGCAAGGGCGCGAAGGCCAAGGGCACGCGGAAGCTACGTGTCGTCTACCTCGACCACACGTCCCAGCTCTCCGGGGGAGAGCTTGCGCTGGTCCGTCTGCTGTCAGCGCTCGCGGACATCGAGGCGCACGTGGTCCTCGCCGAAGAAGGCCCGCTCGTCGACCGCCTGCTCCAGGCGGGAGTCTCGGTCGAGGTGCTTCCACTGCACGCCCGCACCCGTCATCTCCGGAAGGACAGCGTGCGCGCCCGCCGCCTACCGCTGCGGGCGACGTTGGACACGGTCGCATACTCGCTGAGGCTGGCGTGGCGTCTGCGGCAGCTCCGTCCCGACCTGCTCCACACGAACTCATTGAAGTCGGGGATCTACGGATCGATTGCGGCGCGCCTCGCCCGTGTCCCCGTGGTGTGGCAGCTACACGACCGCATCGACAGTGACTACCTTCCGCAGCTTGCGGTGCTGATGCTCCGTGCGCTGACGCGGCATCTCGCCGATGTGGTGATCAGCGTCTCACAAGCGACGAACGAGACTCTCAGCCCACGGGCACGGTCAATAGTCGTGCCCCCCGTTGTGGAGCTGGCTGCCCCTGCCCCGGAGTCGCCCGCATCAGATGAGCGCCTCGTCATCGGCATGATCGGACGATTGGCCCCATGGAAGGGCCAGCACGTATTCCTGCGGGCGTTTGCCCAGGCATTCCCAGAGGGGCGACAGCGGGCTGTCATTGTCGGTGAAGCGCTGTTCGGCGAAGCTGAAGTCGCGTACGGCCAGGACCTACGCCGCCTCGCCGAGGAGCTTGACGTCGCCGACCGCGTGGAGTTCCGCGGTCACCGGGAAGACATCTTCAGGGAGATGCGCGCGATGGACATCCTCGTACACGCGTCGACCACCCCAGAGCCGTTCGGTCAGGTCGTGATCGAGGGAATGTCCGCTCAGCTGCCAGTGGTCGCGTCGCGGGGCGGCGGCCCCGAGGAGATCATCACCGACGGGGTCGACGGG
>DASZKU010000258.1:0-7427 GCA_035552815.1 Solirubrobacteraceae bacterium
GAGGCGACCTTGAGGTCCATTCCGGGGCCCCCGCACATGGAGCCGCCGAGGTGCGCCGGCCACAGTTCGCAGTAGTCGGGCAGGCTGAGGAGCCGGTCGTGCAGGGCGTGGAAGATCCCCCGGGCGCCCTGTGATTTCTCGATCGCCAGATCAGGGCGGGCGACGTCGCCCACGAACAAGGTGTCGCCGCTCAGGACCGCCCACGGGTCGGAGCTGCGAGCAGTGTCGATGAGGACGAACGCGGTGTGCTCGGGGCGGTGACCGGGCGTGTGCATGGCGCGCACGGTCAGGGCCCCGAGCTCGAGCTCCCAGCCATCCTCGAAGGGCTCGTGCTCATAGTCGGGGTCCGCCGCGCGGTGGATATGGATCGTCGCGCCGGTGGCGGCGGCGAGACGCCCATGGCCCGAGACATGGTCCGCATGCGTGTGGGTCTCGAGGATGTGCTCGATCCTCACGCCGATGTAGCGCGCGAGCATCAGGTAGACGTTGGTCTCGAAGCGGGGATCGACCACCGCCGCGACGCCCGCCTTCTCGTCACCGATCAGATACGAAGCGCAGCCCAGGTCGTTGTGGGTGATCTGGCGGAAGATCATCAGATCCCCCTGCTGCTGGTCGGCTCTCCGGACGCGACAGAGCGCGAGGCTAGGGGCATAACGGGGTCCTCCGGGATCGAGGGCGGCGGGGCAGCGTCACCCCAGAATACTCCCCCCGAACGATACCCCACCAAACCGGTTGAGTTAAGCTTCGTCCCCCGGCGGGGCCTCGGGCTGGAGCGGGCCCACCGCCGCGACCGGCTCCGTATGGCCCTCCCCGACGCTCAGGCGAGCGGAGTAGATCGACGGCGCTCCCATCACCCGCGCGAGGATCGTCGCCTCGGCCACGGCGAGGAGGACGGGGACGAGCTGGGCATCGGCGTGGTGCGTGAGCTCGAGCATGAGCACGACCGCCGCCAGCGGTCCCTGCATCGAGGCGGCGAGCACGGCGGCGCCTCCGATGACGGCGTAGCTCCCGGGCGCGGAGCCCGGCCACAGGGCCGCCCAGCCGTGGCCGAGGAGGCCGCCGAAGAGCACCCCGAGGGTCAGGGTGGGCGTGAACAGGCCGCCGGGCGCGCCCGTGCTCAGGCAGGCGGCGGTGGCCAGGGGCCTGAGGACGAGGAGCACGGCGATGATGGCGACGCCGAGATGGTCGGAGAAGACGCGCTGGACCACGTCCTTGCCGTTGCCCAGGAGCTCGGGGTAGGCGACGGACAGCGCCCCGAGAGCGGTGAAGACGACGATCGGGGCGATCGGGGCGATGACCCGCCCCCAGCGGCGCGGCTCGAGCCGGTTGACGGCGGCGATGGCGCGCACCCAGCCCACGGCGAGGAGGCCGGCGAGGGGACCGATGAGGACGGCCCACACCACCTGCGAGCCCGTTACCGTAAACGCGGGGATCGAGTACGTGGGGGTGGTGGGGACGACGATCCACGCCACCGCCGTGGCGATCGCGCTCACCGCGACGGCGGGCAGGACGACCGGGAGGGTGAGGGTGCCGAGGAGCACCTCGACGGCGAACAGGGCGCCCCCGAGGGGAACGTTGTAGATCGCTGCCATCCCTGCGCCGGCGCCGCAGGCGACGAGCAGGCGGCGCTGCCACGGGGGGACCTTGGCCCACCCCGACAGCGCGCTCGCCACCGCGGCGCCGGTGAGCTGCGGCGCCGCCTCGCGACCGAGCGACGCCCCCATCCCCACGATGACGATCGAGAGCACCCCCCGCGCCTGGCTGCGCCAGAACGCCAGCCGGCCCCCGCCGAGCCACAGGCCGTCGGAGATCTCCCCCGCGCCCGTGCCCGGTACCCGCTTGACGAGCACGCCGCCGACGGCGGCGAGGACCCCGGCCGCGAAGAGGACGAAGATGTGCCGCTCCGCCCCGGCGCGCGTCACCGCCGAGAGGAAGCTCCCCGAGTGATACGACCACGACGTGCTCTGCACGAGGTCGAGGAGGAGCGTGAGTACGGCCGCGCCCAACCCGGCGGCGACGCCGATCGCCACCACCAGCCCCCAGAAGAGCAGGCTGTAGCTGGCGACGATGCCCTTCCCGGGGACGTTGGGCTGGTGGGAGACGTGGGGTCGCGTCAGCGCGCCGCCCTCCGAGGGTCACGCCTCGTAGGCCCACGGCAGGGCCGGGCGACCCGGCCCCCGCGGCGAGAGCTCGACGACGAGGCTGTAGCGGTCGCCCCGCACGAGACTCTGGCGCCATTCGACGGGCTCGGTCTCCGAGCGGACGAGGCGCTCGATGGCGAACCCGGCGACGTCCTGGTGAAGCTTCAGTGCCCGCCGCTCGCCCGCCGTGGGCACGACGGGGCGCACGCGCTCGCTCCCGCCGACGATCGTCACCCCGCACCGGCGCGCGAGCTCGTCGTAGAGCCCGGCGTGGGTGAGCGGGGCGTCGAGCAGACGCTGCGCCACTCGCGCCGGCAGCCAGCTCCGGTCGAGCGCCAGCGGCTCGCCGTCGGCCAGCCGCAGGCGCTCGATGTGGACGAGCTCGGCACGGGCCGGGAGCTCGAGCCGGCGCGCGGCCTCGGCATCGGTGGTCTGCTCGCGCACCCGCACCACGCTCGTCTGCGTGGCTCCCTGGGCCTCGACCTGATGAAAGAGCCCTTCGAGCGTTCCCGGCGTGTGCTCGAACTCGAGCGTCCGCACCCGCGTCCCCCGCCCCCGCTCGCGCGCGAGCAGGCCCTCGTCGGCGAGGCGGCGCACCGCCTCGCGCACGGTCTGCCGCGACACGCCGTAGGCAGCTACGAGCTCGTGATCGGTGGGGAAGCGCTCGTCGAACTCGCCGGCATCGAGGCGGTCCGTGAGATCGGCGAGGACCTGGGCCCACAGGGGCAGCGGGCTCGAGCGGTCGATGGCCGGGGGAGTGAGCACCGTATTGTCAGCATATCGGAATGTACGTACAAATGTTTCCGCGGTAGCGCGGGTGCGTGCTCGGGCGCATGCACCAGCGCGCTTGCCCGGCGGCCGGTTTGCGCGGGCCCTTACCCCGCCGGGGCTGCTGATCCGTGCGGTCGAGGCATCCCGATCGGCGTGGTGGTGATCGCGCCGCAGCTCCCGCACGTCCACGCCAGCGCCAGCGGGTCGAGCTTCATGACCACTGGGCAGTCCCAGGTGTGGGGCGGGCACGGAGTGTCCCGGTGGTGGAGCTCTCGCCGGCCGGGTGCGAGCGTCGTCTCGTGCGGTCTTGCCTCGTGGGGGCGGTAGGTGTTCATCTCGCTCTCCTTGGGATCGATCTCATGTCGTGTGGTTTCAGGATTTGCCATCGACATGAAGCAAGCATCAGTCTCGCATGAGAACTTGGCCCGCCCCGATGGTGCGTGCCTCAGGGCTGAGAACCCGTACGGCACCGTGCCGGCGATGGCGCGCGGGGCGCCTCGCCCGCCGACAGAGCCGCGCTTAGGAGACCCCGACGAGATCCACGACGAACACCAGCGTCTCGTCGGGCCCGATGACCCCGCCGGCGCCGCGCTTGCCGTAGGCGAGGGTCGGGGGGATGGTGATGCGGCGGCGGCCGCCGACCTTCATCCCGGCGACGCCCTGGTCCCAGCCGGCGATGACCTGGCCCTTGCCGAGAGGGAACTTGAAGGTGTTGCGGCGGTTCCAGGAGGCGTCGAACTCCTTCCCCGTGTTCCAGGCGACGCCGACGTAGTGGACCTCGACGATCTGGCCGGCGACGGCCTCCTCGCCCTCGCCCACGGTGATGTCGTCGAGTTCGAGCTGGTAGGACGGCGTCTCCCCCACCGGGACCTCGACCTGGGGCCTCTCGAGCTCCGCCATGGGGCAGAGGCTATAGATCCGCACGCCCGCGCGAGCCAAACCCCGCCGCGCATGCGTAATCTTCAATTAGTGAATCGAAATTCAGGAGCGTAAGAAATGTCATCTGAAGCGCTGGTATTCGACGCGATCCGCACCCCCCGCGGCAAGGGCA
The DNA here is from genome assembly GCA_035552815.1 of Solirubrobacteraceae bacterium. Taxonomy (GTDB): domain Bacteria; phylum Actinomycetota; class Thermoleophilia; order Solirubrobacterales; family Solirubrobacteraceae; genus Palsa-465. The sequence continues at coordinate 3,964 of DASZKU010000258.1, forward strand.
AGGTCAACGGATCGCTACACGCCACCAAGCCGGTCGACCTCGTGGTGGGACTGATGCATGAGACGCTGAGCCGGCACGCCGACCTCGACCCCGCGCGCGTCGACGACGTCGTCCTCGGCGTGGTGACGCCGATCGGCGATCAGGGTGCCGACATCGCCAAGACGGCGGCGATCAAGGCCGGGCTGCCGCACACGGTCGCGGGCGTCCAGCTCAACCGCTTCTGCGCCTCGGGCCTCGAGGCCGTGAACATCGCCGCCCAGAAGGTCGCCTCGGGCTGGGAGGACCTCGTGCTCGCCGGCGGCGTCGAGTCGATGTCGCGCGTGCCCATGGGCACCGACGGCGGCGCCTGGGCGATGGACCCGGAGACGAGCTACGACACCTCGTTCGTCCCCCAGGGCGTCAGCGCCGACCTCATCGCCACCGTCGAGGGGTTCTCCCGCGACGACGTGGATGCCTATGCCGCCCGCTCCCAGGAGCGCGCCGCCACCGCCCAGGCCGACGGCCGCTTCAGCAAGTCGGTGGTCCCGGTGCTCGACATCAACGAGCACGTCGTCCTCGACAACGACGAGTTCATCCGCCCGGGCACCACGGTGGAGACCCTGTCCAAGCTCAAGCCCTCCTTCCAGGTCATGGGCGAGATGGGCGGCTTCGACGCCGTGGCGCTGCAGAAGTACCACTGGATCGAGCGCATCGAGCACGTCCACACGCCCGGCAACTCCTCGGGCATCGTCGACGGCGCCTCGCTCGTCGTCGTCGGCAACGAGAAGACCGGCGCCGAGCTCGGGCTCACCCCGCGCGCGAGGATCCTCGCCACCGCGGTCTCGGGCGCCGACCCGACGATCATGCTCACCGCCCCGGCCCCCGCGAGCCGCAAGGCCCTGGCCAAGGCGGGCCTGACCATCGACGACATCGACCTCGTCGAGATGAACGAGGCCTTCGCGGCCGTCGTCCTGCGCTTCGTCAAGGACATGGACCTCGACATCGAGCGGGTCAACGTCAACGGCGGGGCCATCGCCATGGGCCATCCCCTCGGCGCCACCGGCGCGATGATCCTCGGCACCCTGATCGACGAGCTCGAGCGCCAGAACAAGCGCTATGGCCTGGCGACGCTGTGCGTCGGCGGCGGCATGGGAATCGCGACCGTCGTCGAGCGCGTCTAACGCGCGCGCGGCCACCTCAAGGAGACCAGATACCAATGAGTGAGAACAGCACGATCCGCTGGGAGCGAGACGACGACGGGGTGGTCATCCTCACCCTCGACGACCCCAACCAGTCGGCCAACACCATGAACGCCGCCTACGCCGAGTCGATGAAGGCGACGGTGGAGCGCCTCGAAGCCGACAAGGACGAGATCAACGGCGTCGTCATCACCTCGGCGAAGAAGACCTTCTTCGCGGGCGGGGACCTCAACGACCTGAGAGCCGCGACGCCCGAGCAGTCCGAGGACGTCGCCCGCTTCGTGCGCGAGAACAAGGCGCTCCTGCGCCGCCTGGAGACCCTGGGCAAGCCCGTGGTCGCCGCCATCAACGGCGCGGCCCTGGGCGGGGGCCTCGAGATCGCCCTGGCCACCCACCATCGCGTGATCGTCGATGACCCCAAGGCCCAGCTCGGGTTTCCCGAGGTCCAGCTCGGCCTCCTCCCCGGGGCCGGCGGCGTGACCCGCAGCGTGCGCATGCTCGGCATCGCCAACGCCCTGCTTCAGCTCCTCCTCCAGGGTCAGCGGGTGCGCCCGCAGCAGGCCAAGGAGCTGGGGATCGTCGACGAGGTCGTGGCCACCCGTAAGGACCTGATCCCCGCGGCCAAGGCGTGGATCGCCGCCAATCCCGAGGCCGCCCAGCCGTGGGACAAGGACGGCTACAAGATCCCCGGCGGCACCCCCAGCACCCCCGCCCTCGCCCAGAACCTGCCCGCCTTCCCGGCCAACCTGCGCAAGCAGATCAAGGGCGCGAACTACCCGGCGCCGCATCACATCATGGCCGCGGCCGTGGAAGGGGCCCAGGTCGACTTCGACACCGCCAGTGAGATCGAGGGCCGCTACTTCGTCGACCTCGTCACCAGCCAGGTGGCGAAGAACATGATCCAGGCCTTCTTCTTCGACCTGGGCCGGGTCAACGGGAGCCGCGGGCGCTCCGAGGACGTCGAGACGTTCGCGGCGCGCAAGGTGGTCGTCCTCGGCGCCGGGATGATGGGCGCAGCGATCGCCTACGTGTCCGCCAAGGCGGGGATCGAGGTCGTGCTCAAGGACGTCTCGCTCGAGGCGGCCAACCGCGGCAAGGGATATTCGAAGGCTCTGACCGACAAGGCCGTCTCGCGCGGCCGCTCCACCCAGGCCCAGGCCGACGAGCTCCTCGCCCGCATCACCGCCACGGAGACCGCCGCCGACGCCGACGGCGCCGACCTCGTCATCGAGGCGGTGTTCGAGGATCCCGCGGTCAAGGCCGAGGTGTTCGCCGAGATCGAGCCCCACCTCGCCCCCGGCGCCCTGCTCGGATCGAACACGAGCACGCTCCCCATCACCGACCTCGCCGAGGGGGTGTCGCGCCCCGAGGACTTCATCGGGCTGCACTTCTTCAGCCCCGTCGACAAGATGCCCCTGCTCGAGATCATCCGCGGCGAGAAGACGACGGACGCCACCCTGTACCGCGCGCTGGACTTCGCCAAGCAGATCAAGAAGACCCCGATCGTCGTCAACGACAGCCGCGGGTTCTTCACCAGCCGAGTGATCGGGACGTTCATCAACGAGGGCGTCGCCATGCTCCTCGAGGGCATCCCGGCGCCGACGATCGAGCAGGCCTCCTCGCAGGCGGGCTACCCGGCGCCGCTCCTCCAGCTCTCCGACGAGCTCAACCTCAACCTCATGCGCAAGATCGCCACCGCGGCCGAGAAGGCGGTCGAGGCCGAGGGCGGCACCTTCCACCGCCATCCCGCCCAGACGGTCATCGACCGCATGCTCGACGAGTTCGGCCGCGGCGGCAAGCTCGCCGGTGCCGGCTTCTACGAGTACGAGGACGGCAAGCGCACGCGGCTGTGGCCGGGCCTCAAGGAGGCCTTCCCGCCCGTCGAGGACCCGTCGACGATCGTCCTGCGCGACCTCGAGGAGCGTCTGCTCTTCATCGAGGCGCTCGAGACCGTCAGGTGCCTCGACGAGGGCGTGCTCGAATCGGTGGCCGACGCCAACATCGGCTCGATCATGGGCATCGGCTTCCCCGCGTGGACGGGCGGGGCGCTCCAGTACATCAACGGCTACGAGGGCAGGCTGCCGGGCTTCGTCGCCCGCGCCCGCGAGCTCGCCGCCACCTACGGCGAGCGCTTCGAGCCTCCCGCCTCGCTCGTCGAGAAGGCCGAGCGCGGCGAGATCTACAGCGACGATGCGGCGGTCCTGACCTCAGCCTGACGCCGCCGCATCGGGTGCGCGGGAGCGTCGCTTGCGCGGCGCTCCCCGTGCGCTCGGCGCTGGCCGCTCA
>DASZKU010000259.1:0-29146 GCA_035552815.1 Solirubrobacteraceae bacterium
TGATTCGTAACCGATCCGGGGATCGCTACAAGCCGAGTGCGATCCGCGGCTACGAGGCGGCGCTGCGACTGCGCATCCTCCCCGAGTTCGGCCGCGTGAAGCTAGGCGAGCTCACGCGCGTCGACCTGCAGGACCTGATCGACCGGCTCGTCGCCACCGGGTTTAGCGCCAGTTTGGTCGGCGTGACCTTTCTCCCGCTCCGGGCGATCTACAAGCGTGCGATCTCGAGGGGAGAGGTCGCGGTCAATCCGACGACCGGGCTCGACATGCCAGCGGTACGCGGCGGCCGCGACCGGATCGCAAGCCCTGACGAGTGCGCCACCCTCCTCGATGCCCTGCCGCCGGCGGATCGCCCGATCTGGGCGACGGCCATGTATGCGGGCCTGCGCCGCGGGGAGCTGATGGCGCTCCGCGTCGAGGACGTCGACCTGGCTACGGGCATCATCCGGGTCTGCCGCGGCTGGGACGACAAGGAAGGCACGATCCTCCCGAAGTCGGGGAAGGAGCGGCGGGTGCCGATCGCGGTAGTCCTGCGCGATCACCTCGACGAGCATCTGCTGAACCTCGGTCGAGGCGAAGGGTTGGTATTCGGCGCGTCGGACGTCAGCCCGTTCGCGCCAACGCCGGTGCGTGAGCGTGCGTGGACTGCGTGGGGGTGGAAGGAGATCGCCAACCCAGAGCCGGGCCCAGCTCGCGTTTGGGTGAACGCACAGGAGGGCGCGCTCGAGCGGATCTCACTGCACGAGTGTCGTCACACGTTCGCGAGCCTGATGATCGCCGCCGGCGTGAACGCGAAAGCGCTCTCGACTTACATGGGGCACGCGAACATCTCGATCACCCTGGACCGGTATGGCCACCTGATGCCGGGCAACGAGGACGAGGCGGCGGGCCTGCTCGATGCGTACCTGGCGCGCGCCAGTGAGACCGCCGCTCGCGCCAGTCTCGCGCCAATCGCGTCCTGATCCGGTCGGATTCAGTCGGACGCCATCGGACCGCATTTACCGCCGTTATTGGGATCGTCAGTGTCCATAGGCGGTGCTGCGGATGTACCACATCTAGGTGGCGCACCGCCGATCGGGTACCGCATCTGAGTGAGCGGTGGGCCCACATGGGCTGGCCGCCGACGTAGGGGTTATGGTGCACCCATGGATGCAGAGGGGAATGCTCCTGCAGCGTCCGAGATCACCATCGTGATCGCTGACGACCACCAGATGATCCGCACCGGGCTGCGCATGCTGCTCGAGGCCGAGGACGGTCTCACCGTGGTCGCCGAGGCCGGCGACATCCCCACCACGCTGAGGCGTGTCCTCGGCTACCGGCCGCGCGTGCTCGTCCTCGACCTCAACATGCCCGGCGAGCCCAGCCTGCCCGCCATCCCTCGCATCCTCGAGACCTCACCGGAGACGAGCATCGTCGTCCTCACCATGCAGAACGACCCGGCGTTCGCCCGCAGCGCGATGCGCGCAGGGGCGCTCGGCTATGTCCTCAAGGAGGCCGCTGACGCCGAGCTCGTCCAGGCCGTTCGCCTGGCGGCGGCGGGCCGCACCTACCTGGCTCCCGAGCTCGGGGCGCGGCTTGCCGCCGAGCAGCCCAAGGTCGCCCGCGCGCCCGACCAGCTCTCCACCCGCGAGTCCGAAGTCCTCAAGCTCCTCGCCCTTGGCCACACCAACCGTGACGTGGCCAGCGCCCTGAACCTGAGCGTGCGCACGGTCGAGTCCCACCGCGCCCGCATCCAGCAGAAGACCGGGCGCACCAGTCGCGCCGATCTCGTGGCCTACGCCAACGAGCACCATCTGCTCGACTGATTTGCGGTTAAATACGGTAGTAGTCACCTAGCTGACATGTCATCATCCTCGCGGAGATGAGCATTAGGGGGCTCAGGGGGTTTGCCGTACCGGTCGCGTTGATGCTCGCGGTGGCCCTCGGAGGCCTTGCCATCGTCGTCGCGGACGCCCATTCGAGGTCTCGCCAGGAGCTCGAGCGCGCCTTCTACGCGCGGCCCCCGATCGCGGCGGCGCTGTTCGCCGGGCTCCTTCGGGGATCGGTCAACGCCGGCTCGGTCCCTTCCAATCTCACCCACGGGCGGGTGACGGCGTCAGAGCTGCGCGCGGATCGCGCCCAGGGAGGCCAGCGGCTGACGGTATACGCCGGCGATGGCCGGCTCCTCGCCGAGCTCGCCGTCGCGCCCGGCGCACCGGTTCCCTCGGTGGCCCAGCAGCGGCTGGTCACCGACCTGGCGATCAAGCACGGAACCTCGATCTCCTCGGTCCTCGGTTTTCCGCCGGCGGCGAGCCTCGACATGGCTACGGCCTACCGGACCCCGGTGGGCGAGCGGGTGATGGTGACCGAGTTCCCGCTCGCGGCGGTGAGCGCGCTCCTGCCCGGATATATGTCCGCCATGGTCGAACGCGGCGGCGAGGCGTTCATCCTCGATCCTGCCTACCGCATCATCGGGACGAGCGACGCCGGTGTCGCCCCGGGAACGGTTGCGTCCGATCCCGCGCTGCTCTCCGCGCTCGCCAAGCACGGCGACGGGGGGTACGCCCGCGCTGGCTCGCCGTGGCACTACGCCTCGGGCACGATTCCCGGCACGCCGTGGCGGATCGTCCTTTCCGTCCCCGACTCGACCCTTTACGCGCCGATCTCGAGCGCGGTGATCTCATGGGTCCTGCTCGCGCTCTTCGCCCTGTGCGGGATCGTCGTCCTCGCGCTCGTCGCCCGCTCGCGGCGTGACGCGGACCGCCTCGCGGGCACCTATCGCGAGCTCGAGGTCCGCAACGCCGAGATCGAGGAGGCGACCGAGGCCAAGAGCCGCTTCCTGGCGAGCATGTCGCATGAGCTGCGCACGCCGCTGAACGGCGTCATCGGCTTCGCCGAGCTCATGCATGACGGTCGCGTCGGCGAGGTGTCCGATCGGCAGCGCGAGTACCTCGGCGACATCCTCGCGAGCGCTCGCCACCTGCTCATCCTCATCAACGACGTCCTCGACATCTCCAAGGTCGAAGCCGGCAAGCTCGAGCTCCACCCCGAGCTCTTCGACCCCGCTCGACTGGTGACCGAGGTCCAGGCGGGACTGAGGCCGCTCGCCGACGACAAGGAGATCGTGCTCGAGGCCCACGTCGACCCGGACCTGGAAAAGGTGTTCACCGACCCCGCCAAGCTGCGCCAGATCCTCTTCAACTACGTCTCCAACGCGATCAAGTTCACTGCCCCTCGCGGTCGCGTGGAGATCCGCCTCGCGCCGTCCCCGCACGAGGACGGGATGCTCCGCCTCGAAGTGGAGGACTCGGGGGTCGGGATCGCCCCCGAGGACATCGTCAAGCTCTTCGTCGAGTTCGGCCAGCTCAAGGCGAGCACCGGCCGCCCGGTGCCGGGAACGGGCCTCGGGCTCGCGGTGACCAAGCGGGTCGTCGAGGCGCAGGGAGGTTCGGTGGACGTGCGCAGCGTCGTCGGTCGCGGGAGCGTGTTCTCCGCCACCCTTCCCTACCGCTCGCCGGTGGCACCCGGGTACACCACCGTGGATACCGGTAAGAGCGCCGTGGAGGAGCGCGTGGGATGATCGGCGACCGCGGCGAGGTGAGAATTCTCGTCGTCGACGACAACCCGACGAACCTGAAGCTCGTCTCCACCGTCCTGCGAGCCGACGGCTTCGATGTCTATACGGCGGTCGATGGCGGATCGGCGCTCGTGGCCCTTCGCGACTACCGCCCGGCGCTCGTCTTCACCGACGTGCACCTGCCCGACTTCGACGGCCTCGAGCTCACGCGCATGATCAAGGCGGACCCCGAAACCGCCGGCATCGTCGTCGTCGCACTGACCGCGAGCGTGATGGCCGTGGATGAGTCGCGCGCCCTCCTCGCCGGCTGCGACGGCTTCATCGTCAAGCCTTTCGACACGCGCAATCTGGGCGCCACGGCCGATCGGTACCTGGGGCGCATGGATGGGGCGCCGGGTCCTAGCGGCGAGCTGACAGCTGGACCGTGAGCAGGGTGCCCCCGGGGCCCGATTCGACGAGGCAGGATCCCCGCTGGAGGTGGGCGCGCTCTCGCATCCCCGCCAGGCCGTGTCCGGCGGTGGCGAGGTCGGGGTCGAAGCCGCTGCCGTCATCCTCGATCTCGATCCTCACCCCATCGCCTGAACTCGCGACGCCGACACGCACCGTGCTCGCCTGCGCGTGCTCGATGACGTTGACGAGTCCCTCCTGGACGATGCGGTAGACGGCAGTTTCCAGATCGGGATCGATCCGGTCATCGGTCTCCCGAGGATCGGGGAGCTCGAGCTCGGCGACGATCCGGAGATCGTCGCTGCGGTGGCGGTCGAGCAAAGTCTCGAGCGCAGGCCGTAGCCCGAGCTCGTCGAGGGCGGCGGGCCTCAGGTCGGTGATGAAGGCGCGCAGCTTTTCGATCTCGCGGTCCATTCCCGCCATGACCTCACGGAGGGCCGCCTCGGTCGTCGCGGCGTCGCCGCGGCGCGCGGCCGACGCCAGCAGCATGCGCAGGCCGCCCAATCCCTGCAGGGTCTCGTCGTGGAGCTCGCGGGCAAAGCGCCGGCGCTCGGCGTCGGCGAAGGCCATCGACTCGCGCAGGCGCTCGGTCTCCGGGTATGGGTCTGCGCCGCCGCGCTGACTTCCGTTGGCGATCGCCGCCGCTACCCACTCAGCGAGGATCACCACCGCCTCCTCGTCGGCCTCGGTGAACTCTCCCTCCTCCTTGTCGGCGACATAGATACTGCCCCACGGCTGGCCGCCGACGAGGACGGGGACGCCGAGCAGCGTGCGCATCGACGGATGGGCGGGAGGGAACCCATAGCTCTGGGGATGGGCGGCGACGTCGGTTAAGCGCAGGGGACGGGGATCGGTGATCAGGAGCCCGAGCACGCCACGCCCATGCGGGGGGGCGCCGATGGCGCGATGCGTGTCGCCGTCGATCCCCGTGGTCAGGAGCCGAGCGACCTCGGTCCGGTCGCGATCGAGGATCCCCAGGGCGGCGTAGCGGGCGCCCGTCATCTCGCTCGCCGCTTCCAGCGCGCGACGGAGCACGGCCTGAGGGTCAGGCTCGCTCATCAGCGCGCGTCCGACGTCGAGGAGGCGCCGGATCCGATGCTCATCAATCTTGCTCATCGCAGACGGGCAGGGTAGTGGCTCACGGGGTGCACCTTGGTCTAGGTCGGCCTAGACGATGCTCGCGTCGAGCTTGCCCGGAAACCCGACGATCCACTCCTCGACGCCCGATAGCGGCGTCACCAACGTCCCACTAGGGCCGCGTGGATCGAACCGCGCGGCAGAAGGAGTAACCATGCCGCAGTTCATCGAGATCTACCTGATCGTCTACGGAGTGCTGGCCCTCGGCCACATCTTCCTGCAGATGATCCTTGGCTATATGGAGCATCGCCGACAGGCGAAGCGCACGTATGCCGAGACGACGCCGCGGGTGACCGTGGTCGTCCCCGCCTACAACGAGGACCCGGCGCTCCTGCACCGGTGCCTGCTTTCCATCGACCGCCAGGACTACCCCGAGATCGAGGCGATCGTCGTCGACGACGGCTCAGCCAACGTCGAGGCGGTGCTCCCGGTGCATGACGAGTTCAGCAGCGGTCGCTTCCGCGTCATCCTCCAGCCCGACAACAGCGGGAAGCGCAACTGCCAGGCCGTCGTGTTCGAAAAGGCGATGGGTGACATCGTCATCACCATCGACTCCGACACCGTCCTCAGCCCCGACGCCATCCGCAAGATCGTGCGCCGGTTCGAGGATCCCAAGGTGGGCGCCGTGACCGGCGACGTTCAGGTCATCAACGAGCGCCAGAACCTGCTCACCCGGCTGATCGCCTACCGGTACTGGACGGCGTTCAACCAGGAGCGTGCGGCGCAGAGCTACTTCGGCGTCGTCATGTGCGCGTCGGGTCCGTTCTCGGCCTACCGCCGATCGATCATCGACCAGGTCCGTGAGGCGTACATCCATCAGCGCTTCCTGGGCAGCTATTGCTCCTTCGGCGACGATCGCCACCTCACCAACCTCGTTCTCGGCCTCGGTTACGACGTCGTCTACGACGAGGCGGCTGTCGCCAAGACCCTGGTCCCCCACAAGGTTCGTGGTTACCTGCGCCAGCAGCTTCGCTGGAGCAAGAGCTTCTACCGCGAGATTCTCTGGACGGCTCGGTTCGTCCGCAAGCGCCATTGGTACATGGGACTCGACCTCGGGCTCCAGACCTTCATGCCCTTCGCCCTCATCGCGGCGATCGGCCTCACCATCTACGCAGCGATCATCAACCCGAGCACGCTGCTCCGCTACGCCGCCATCGTCGTCGGCATCGGCTTCATCCGGGCCCTCACCGGCCTGGCGCGCACCCGGAAGCCCGGCTTCCTCCTGTTCACCCTCTACGGCTTCATCCACGTCTTCCTCCTGATCCCCGTGCGCATTTGCGCCCTGGCGACCATGGGGAAGGGAGGCTGGGGCACCCGCATGGCTCCCGAGGCCAACGAGGCCGCCCGTCGCGGCATCGTGCACTCCCGCTCACAGGCCGGCCGCGCGGAGGCCGAGACCGCATGGTCTCGCGACATCCGCCGCTCGGTGGCCGGTGGTCAGAACTTCGAGCTCTACTGGCAGCCGGTGCGCAGCCTGTGGACCGGTGAGCTGACCCACGCAGAAGTCCTGCTGCGTCTGCGCCACGACGGGCATGTCCTGCCCCCGGCGGACTTCCTTCAGATCGCCGCCCGGAACGGCCTGATGATGGACGTCGACGAGTGGGTGCTGTCGGAGACGATCTCCCTGCTCGCCGCGCAGCCCGCCGGGTCGCGGCCCCGCCTGGAGATCAACCTCTCGGATGATTCGATCCGGGATGCGGCGTTCACCAATCGCGTCGGGGCGCAGCTCGCCCAGCACGACGTGTCGCCGCGCAAGCTGGTCCTCTGCATCCCTGAGCGGTTCGCCGTCTCCGAGCCGGCGGCCGCGGCCGCCTTCGCCCGGCGCGCACGGTCGCTGGGATGCCTGGTCGCGCTCGATAACTTCGGGCAGACCTGCGAGGGCTTTGACACCACCGCCACCGAGCACCTGCTTGCCGAGCTCGCGCTCGACTACGTCAAGCTCGATGGTTCCCTGATCCGCCCGCTGCCCTACAGCAGCGGCGCCCGGGACGCCCTCCACGGGCTCCTGGCGAAGACTCAGGAACGGGGCATCGAGACCGTCGCCGTGTTCGTCGGAGACGACGAGACGGTCCAGGTCCTCGCCCACGAGCGCGTCGACTATGCCCAGGGCTTCTACATCGGAACGCCCGACAGCACCGTCTCCACGCTCGAGGAGATCGCCGACCGCGCCGCCGAGCAGTACGCGGCGACCGTCGTCGGCGCCTGAGAACACGGTATCTGGCTCCAGCGTTGGCCCCGGGACGTGGTCGACGCTGGAGCTAGTAGCCGTAGCGCTCCCGCCAGTACCTCGGCGTGGAGCTGGTAGTCGTAGCGCTCCCGTCATTGCACGCCGCGGATCGCCCACCGCTCGTGATCGCGCCAGCGCCCGCCGACCTTCAGGTAGCTGGGCGGCGCGTTACCAGGGCCGCGGTCAGATCGGTAGCGTGTGCGGGGTGTCCGCCGCCCCGAGGCCGATGCCCCACTACGGGGAATGGAGCGCGACCTGCGACACCCTGCACGCCCACACGCAGGCTCTCGGCAAGCTCGCGGTGGCCCTCGCCCCGCCGGAGCCCGAGCTCCAGCACGCGGCCCTCCGCCTGACCGCGCGCGGGTGGGAGACGGCGCCCCTCCCGGCTCCCGACGGCTCGGGAGCTTTCGTGGTCGCGCTCGACCTGCGCGCCCACGAAGCGGTCGTCGAGCACAGCGGGGGAGAGGGGAGACGGATCGCGCTCGGCCCCGATCGAGCCGTCGGCGAGGTGACCCGCGAGCTTCTCGACGCCGTGCGCAGCGTCGCCGGTGACGTGAACATCGATCCCACCCCGCAGGAGGTGCCGTGGAGCGTCCCCCTCGACGAGGACGACGAGCACGCCCGCTACGACCCCGACCAGGTCGACGCCTACTTCGCCGCCGCCACCCGGGCGGCGCTCGTCCTCGCCGCCTACCGCGCCCCCTACCGCGGGCGCTCCACCCCGGTCAACGCCTGGTGGGGCTCGTTCGACCTCGCGGTGAGCCTGTTCTCCGGGCTCCCCGCCGATCCTCCCTCTGACGACTTCATCATGCGCAACGCCATGGATGCCCAGGAGGTCGCCGTCGGCTGGTGGCCCGGCGACTCGCGCTACGGCAAGGCGGCGTTCTACGCCTACGCCCACCCCGCGCCCGAGGGGTTCGCCGAGGCTCGGCTCGCTCCGTCGGCCGCGCGCTGGGACGGAGAGCTCGGCGAGTACGTCCTCGACTGGGACGAGGTGTGCGCCGAGCCCGATCCCCACGCCTCGGCACTCGCCTTCGCCCGCTCGGCCTTCCAGCACTCGTGCGCGGTGTGCGGGTGGGACCCCGCCCTCGCCGCCAGCGCCGAGAGCAAGCCGCCGCCGGTGGTGTAGGGGGGCGCGCACGCTGGGATCAGAACTCGGCCGGCACCTCGGTGGCACGGGCCGCCGCTCAGGCGTTGAGGGCGACGTTATGCCCGCATAGCGGGAGAAATGTTGCCCTCAACGCGGGCGGGCCGCGCCGAGCGGGCGCCCGTGACGTGCTGGCGCTAGCCCTGGCGTTCGTAGAGCCTGGTCCGGGCGTCGCCGCCGACGGCGGTGAAGCCGGGCGTGGCGGCCATCAATGCCTGCGCCGGGCTTCCGCGTGAGACGAGGACGACGCGGACCTGCGGCGCGAGGGCCTGGCGTCCGGCGGCCTGCCCGTCGAGCCAGTCGAGATAGACCGTCTGGTCGCGGCGGGAGAAGGCGTCGATCGGATTGCCGACCCAGATCCGCCCGCCGTCGAGGGCGATCTGCTCGGCGATGATGTCCTCGGCGAGCATGGGGGAGCCGTGGGCGAGGGTCATGGCGCGGGCGAGCAGCGCCGGGGTGGCACCGTTGGACGCCGGCCCTCGGGCGACGGCGAGGGCGATGACGGCGATCGAGGCGACCGCCACGGGCCCCACCAGCGCGGGCCAACGGGCGCGGGTCGGTGCGATCGCCCGGGAGGCGGGTCCGGCGATGAAGAAGAGCAGCCACACCCCGTTACGGCTCGCCTGGACGGTGAGCACGGCGAGGGCGACGAGGACCGCCCACTCCCACAGCGGCGGTCGCGCCCTGATGGCTCGGACCGAGAGTGTGATGGCGGCGGCGATGAGGAGAAGGTCGAGGGGAGAGGTGAGCGACAGGGGTCCCCACATGCCCTGGCCGCTCTGCGCGGCGACGTTGGTGAGGAGGCCGTGGTAGTAGGCGACGGTGCCCGTGAGCGCCGGGGTCAGGCACAGCGCGACGGTGCAGGCCACGCCGACGCTGAGAGCGAGGATCGGCTCGCGCCGTGCCCGGGAGCAGACCAGGTAGGCGAGCACGACCGCGAGACCGAGGAGGACGGTGCCGTGGAGGTTGGCCCACAGGGCGAGCAACGGCACCACGAGCCAGATCCGCCGCGACGGGCGCCGGGCCTGATCGCGGAGCAGGGCGACGGTGACCGGGAAGAGCACGAGCGAGAACATCTGCACGCGAGCGATGGTCAGGGCGGCCACGGCTCCGAGCGCCACCAGGAGCAGCACGCGGCTCGTGCCGCGCACGTTGGCGCCGCCCGCGAGCGCGTCCCGGGCAAGCACGGTAAAGGCGCCGGCCACGGCGAGGAGCTGAGCGAGGATGAGACCGCGGTCCCCGAGCGCTTGCTCGAGGCCGTTGAAGATGAGCTGCGCCAGCACCGTCGCGTCGGGCCAGTGACTCGTCGGAGCGGCGGCGAAGGGGATGCCGGACGGGATCGAGTGGCGCTGGGCGATCACGTGGCCGAGGGCGGCCAGCCACTGCGCGTCGGCGCCCACGCGCGCGAGCAGCGCCGCCACCGCGACGATCGCCGCGACCGTGGCGGCCAGATAGACCTTCGACGGGTGAGACATCTCACTGAGGTATCGCCCGAGCGCGCCGCCGGCTCGTTAGACCTTGGTCGAGGTCGACCTCGCGCATCGTCTGATTGCGCGAGGGGACGCCCACGACGATGAATTCCCATGTCCTCCCCGATGGCCCTACCCGTTGCTCTCGGCGCGGGGGCGCGTGCCGAGAGCAACGGGCAGTCGGCCCGGCCGCGGGCTCTGCGCCTCCTGGCCGGCGTGGGCGGCGCTCTGTTCGTCATCGCCCTCTTCATCTCCACGGCGCTGTTCTTCTTCGGGCTGATCAGGGTCCAGGGCCACCGCGTCTTCTTCGACTTCAAAGGCGGCCTCTACAACGCCGGCCTCGACATCCTGCACGGCCACAGTCCCTACCTCCCCGGCTTCCTCGAGCACCAGGCGGCCGTCATGCGGGCGGGCGGAGTCGCCTTGGGGGAGACCTCGCGCAACGCCTTCTCGATCCCGGTCTATCCGGCGCCCATCAACCTCGCCGTGGTTCCCCTCAGCCTGCTCCCCTTCTGGCTGGCCGCCGGTCTCTTCACGCTGATCTCGATCGCGGCCATGGTCTTCGGCCTTCGCCTGCTCGGGGTTCGCGACTGGCGTTGCCTCGCACTCGCCCTCTTGTCGTGGCCCTTCCTGTTCTCTGTGGACCTTGGCGCCCTCGGGCCCCTGCTCGTGCTCGGAGCGGGCGTCGCCTGGCGCTGGCGGGACACGCTGTGGCCGCCCGCGATCGCGCTCGCCTCGATCGTCGTGGCCAAGCTCTTTCCCTGGCCGCTCGGCGTCTGGCTCCTGGTGACCCGGCGCTACCGGACGCTCGCCATCGCCGTCGTCATCGGGCTGGTGGCGACCTTCGCGGCGTGGGCGGTCATCGGCTTTGCCGGGATGGTGCAGTACCCGCGAATGCTCTCCGACCTTTCACTGATCCAGGAAGGGCGCGCGGTCTCCCTGGTCGCCGTGCTCCTCTTCTTCGGCGTTCCCGCCGCCCTCACCAAGGCGGCGGCGCTGGCGGTCACGGCGGCCTTGCTCGGCGCGGCGTGGCGCTTCGCCAGGCGTCCCGGCGGTGACGTCCAGGCGTTCAGCCTCGCCGTGATCGCCGCCCTGACCGCCTCGCCCATCGTCTGGGAGCACTACATGGTCCTCCTCTTCATCCCCGTCGCGCTCATCTCGCCGCGGCTCTCGGCCCTGTGGTTCGTTCCCGCCTGCACTCCCCTCGTCCTCGCTCTCTCGGTCCTCATCGCCCCTGTGTCCAAGAGCGCGGACGGCTCGAGCCACGACACGATCCGGTCGGCGGTCCTATGGATCGTCCTCGAGGCCATCGTCACGTGGAGGGTGTGCCGGCTCGGCGCCGCCCGCGCCGAGCGCCCCGCCCCCGCCGCCCGCGCCGAGCACCCCGCCCCCGGCGCCCCGGCCGTCCCGGCGCCCCTCACCGCAGCTCCCCAGCCAGCAGGCTGAACATCACCGTGTCGCGGCGGCCGCCCTTGAAGGCGACGTGCGATCGCAGGACGCCCTCGCGCACGAAGCCGCAGCGCACCGCCACGCGCTGGGAGGCCTCGTTGTCGGGTCCGCAGGTGAGCTCGAGCCGCGCCACCCCGAGGGTGTCGAAGGCCCAGCCGGCCATCAACCGGGTGGCGTGGGTGGCCACGGCGCGGCCGCGGGAGGCCGGGGCGAGCCAGTAGCCGACGGCCGCGCGCCGCTGGGAGAGGTCGATGTCGTAGACCGACCCGCCTCCGAGCACGACGGCCGGGTCGGCCGGGTCGGTGAAGGCGACGTTGAGCTCCTCACCCCGGACCCGGGCCCGTTCCTGATGCACGAAGAAGGTACGGGCGTGGGCTTCCGTGTAGGCGGTCGTGTGCGGCCAGCTGAAGCGCTGGACGCTGGGGTCGGCGAAGGCCATCACCTGACCGGGCACGTCGCCGCTGCTCCAAGCGCGGAGGAGGACGACCTCATCGGCGAGCGGCGGATCGGGGAACCGCAGTTCGGGCATCGCCCGACCTTAGTGGCCGAGGAGCGGACCCTAGTGCGCGAGGCGCGCGCCTATGCGTTGAAGAGGCGGCCGGCGAAGTTGACGTAGACCCCGAAGAGCACGGGCAGCATCCACAGGGTGAACGGGACTCCGACCGCCGCCGCTCGCCCGAGGAGGGCGGCGCGGCCCGCCGGACGCTCGCGCCGGTAGGGCATGCACAGGATGGCGGCGAGCACGACGGCAATGGCGGCACGCCCCACGCCCTCGTAGTTGTTCCACAGGGCACCCGTGGAGAAGACGACGGCGAGGCCGGTGTTGGCGAGCACGCAGTAGCGCTCGAGGCGGCCCGTCTTCGCGCGCAGGCCGGGGAGCAGCGCCACCGAGAAGAGGAGGGCGGGGATCCCGACGAAGAGGAGCTCGACCGAGGGGTTGAAGGGGCCGATGATCCCCTTGAAAGGCACCGGGTCAACCGTGCCCGGGTTGGCGATCCCCAACAGCGCGTAGTCGACGGCGAGCCACGTCAGGAAGGGAACGAGGGCGAGCGCGAAGAAGCCGAACGCCTGGCGGGCGCGGGCCCTGAGCGCTCGAGGCCGGCTCGAGTTGGGCCGGCCGGCGATGATCGAGAGCCCGAAGAGGATGGCGAAGAGCACCGTCGTCTCGCGGGTGAGCGCCGCCAGGCCGAAGGCGGCGGCGGAGAGGAGCACCCCGCGGCGGCCGCCGAAGTCGAAGAGATAGACGGCGAGGGCCACGAGACCGTAGGCCAGGGGCTCGGTCAAGTCGTGCTGGAACGCGACCAACATGCCCGGGAACAGGCCGTAGAGGGCGGCGAACCAGGGCGAGGCGCCGCGACGCGCCAGCCAGGCGGCGAGGGCGAGGACGCCGCCGCCCACCGCGAGCCAGCTGATGATGAGCATCGCCCACGGCACCGCGGCCGGTTGCTCGAGCGCGGCGAAGCGGGCGAGCATGGGGTAGAGGATCCGCCCGTAGCGGTAGGGCGGCGAGTCGATGTAATGGGCCGCCCGAGTGGGATCGAGGGCGATGAAGTAATAGAACTGGCCGTCGTAACCGGTGGCTTTCTGGCCGAGGTGATGCGCGCCGTAGTCATAGACCGAGGGCGAGCTGATGACCGAGCTCGTGTCGCCGCGCTCGATGAAGTGGGGGCTGACGTTGATGAAGTCGCGCACGCCCCCGCCGGCGCCGAGATAGACGGCGACGACGAGCGCGTAGAAGACGAGGACGGCGACGGCGACCTTGGCGACCCGGGCCCTGACAATCAGTCCGGTGGCGGCAGGGCGGCGCAGGCCACCGAAGGCCGCGAGGCGGGACCTGGGCGTCGCTATCGATCCGGCGCTCATCGAGTTCGCGGCGCTCGGCTCAGCCGAAGCCGGTGGTCATGACCGAGTGCACGGCCGGGTAGAAGAGGACGATGAAGAGCGCCGGCATGATCAGGAACATCATCGGGAAGAGCATCTTGATCGGTGCCTTGTGCATCTTCTCCTGGGTCGCCTGACGGCGTCGGCGGCGCATGTCGGTGGCGAGTTCGCGGAGGATGGGTCCGATCGAGAGGCCCATCGACTCGCTGCGGGTGATCGTCCGCACGAAGGCGCGCATCGACTGGGTGTCGCAACGCTCGAGCATCTCGTCGAGCGCCTCCGAGGTCGAGATGCCGAGGTTCTGCTGGCGGACGGCGACGAGGAGCTCCTCGCCGAGCGCACCCTGGAGACGGCCCGCTACCAGGGCCAGCGAGGCGGCAAAGCCCATTCCGGCCTCGACCGTCGCGATGAGCAGGTCGATGAGGTCGGGAAGCTCCTTGTCGATCTCCTCGAGGCGTGCCCGGCCCCGGGACTTGATCACCGTGGCGGGGAGCTGCCAGCCGAGAGCCGCGGCCGCGAGCATCACCACCATCGCCAGCGGCGTCAGGCCGCCGGAGCTTGCCGCGAGCAGGACGAGGCCGGCGAGGAGGAGCGCGGCAAGGGCACGGTAGCCGTGGACCGCTTCGGGCGTCGTCTCGTAGAAGCCCGCGGACGCCAGGTGCCCCCGCTCGAGCGGCGGCAGCGCCGTCACGTGGTCGATGGCCCACTTGCCGACACGATGGGCGAACGCGGTGAGCCGTTCGTTGAGCCGGGCTCGGGACTTCGCCGCGTCCGGTTCGGGCTCGGAGGCGAAGCCGTAGTCGTCGATGGCCGTGAGGTGCTGCCTGAGCTTGAGCCGCGGCACGGCGATGGCACGGGCGACGAAGCGCCCGCTGATCGCGAAGAGGAGCACGCCGAGGATGAACATGATGGCGGTCATGGACTCAGGCCTCCGGGTTGACGATCTTGTTGAGGACCATCCACCCGATCCCGAGGAGCCCGGCGGCGAAGAAGACCATGACGATGCCCATCGTCGTGTGGAAGAGCGGGCGCCCGTACGCAGGGGCCATGACGGTGAGGGCGAGGAGGATCATCGGTGGCATGCCCGTGAGGATCCATGCCGACATCCGCGCCTGGCCGGTGAGCGAGCGCATCTCCCGGGCCAGGTCGGCGCGGTCGCGGGCGGACTCGGCGACGCGGTCGAGCGCCTCGGCGACGTTGGACCCCGAGTTGCGATTGAGGGAGGCGATCAGCGTCACCTGCTCCATGTCCTTGGCGGCCATCCGCCGGCCGACGGCCTCGAGCGTCTCCTCGAGGGGAAGACCGAGCCGTTCGTCGGAGAGCGCGCGATCGAATTCGCCCCGGATCGGCTCATTGGCGGATTCGACGATCGCGGCCATAGCCCCGACGAAGCTGCGCCCTGCCCGCATCGCTCCGGCCAGATCCTGAAGATGGCTGGGCAGCTGCTCGTTGAAGCGGCGCTGCTGGCGGCGGGCGCCGCGCTTGACGAGCATACGAAGGACGAAGGGAGCGAAGAGGGGCACGAGCAGGGCCGGCACGACCGACCCGAGGACGAGCGCGAGCACGGCCCCGGCCACCAGGCCGATGACGGCAGTGCGCTTGACGAGCTCCAGGGGCGTGCGCTTCATCCGGGCGGTGTCGACCTGCTCGGCGAAGGCCGGCCACCACGGTCTGCGGGTGAGCAGGCGAGCCACCGGATTCGCCGGCTCCGCGCCCGGCGCCGGTATCGCCGGCCCGTCGGTTGAGCCGAGGGTGAAGCTGCCCACGCGCTGCTGCAGGGCCCGCCTCGCCGGGCGGCGGAAGACGAGGATGAGGACCCCCAGGCCGATGAGCAGGGCGCAGCCGCCGGCGATGAGGACGAGGGCGAGCGAGGAGCTCCAGAAGGAGTGGCGTGGTGATCGGGGGACGAATCCGGAAATCGGCTGGACCGAGGCCAGGGCCGCCTTGCCGGCGGCGGTGGTGGGCGCCCGGGTGACCCTGGGCGCGGTGCCTGGCGTCGCCCTGTGGGCCTTGCTGCCGATCGCGTGCTGGGGCAGGGCTGACAACGCGGTGAACGTGCCCGACACGCCGGGGGTCGAGCCCTTCGTGCTCGCGGCTTGGCGCGAGGATGTGGAGGACACGCCGCTGGACTTGGCGCCCGGAGTCTTGCCGGCCGCCGGCGCGCTCGCAGACGCGCTGCTTCCAGACGCGGTGCTCCCCGAGCCGGTGCTCGACGAGCCGGTGCTCCCCGGGCTCGTGCTCGACGCGGTGCTCGTGGTCGAACCCGCCGAGCCGGCGCCGCCGCTCGACACCGCGGGCGCGTCATAGCTCGTGCGCAGGAGCTTCGAAATGCCGTCCACGTGGACGGTCACCGACACGTGCTGGCCGCCGGAGAGGATCGACGTGTAGCGGACGAGATAGCTCCTGGGCACGGAGGTGGCGAGATGCGTCAACAGGTACGGGAGTTGAAGGCTCGTAGTGGGGAGGTAGCTCCCGCCCCCGAATTGCGCGATCCGGCGCATGGGCGCGGGCGCGAAGGAGGGGTCCTTCAATCCGACGGTGAAGATCCGGGCGTTCTGTGCCTGGGCCGCCGCGCCGACGGACTGCGGGGTGAGCTTGGTCGCTCCCCGGGTGGCGCCGTCGGAGAGGAGGATCACCGCGCCGTTGGTGACGTGCGCGTACGCGAGCTGATGCAGGCCGGCCATCAGGGCGGGCAGCGGGCTCGTGCCCACCCCAGTCCACGGAGTCCGCGCCAGCGCGCGCTGGATGGCCGTCGAGTCGCTCGTCATCGGGAGCACGATGCTCGGACTCGAGTCGAAGGTGATCACGCCAACCTTCTGCGATCCCGTCCGCTGCGCCGCGATCGCCCGGGCGGTGGCCATGGCGTGGTTCAGCGGTGCGCCGGTCATGCTCAGGCTCTGGTCGATCACCAACACGACGCCGAAGCTCGCGGCGGTCGGCGCCGTCACCGGCGTCACCGGCGTCACCGACAGGCTGTCGACGGGACTGCCGTTCTCGCCGACGTAGATGCGGGGGACGGTGACGGGGATCGCGGCGGGCACGGTGAGCACGAGCGCGCGGTGCGGGAAGGTGGCCCCCGCGCCGAGCGAGCGGACCACCGACGCGGCCCCGGCGTTGCTGACGAGCAGCGCGAGGAGCGCCGCGGTGATGGCGAAGGCGCCGAGCGCTCGTGTGAGCGGCTCGGCGCGCCGGTGCTCAGCCACGACCGCCGACCGCGCGCACGAGGGTTGGAGTACGGGACAGGTGCACGTCGGCGGGAAGCTCGACGCCACGGCGCTCGAACTTGTCGAGGAAGGTCGGCCGGAGCCCCGACCCTCTGAGCGTGCCGATGATGTGCCGGTTGCGGCCGCCGTCGGCGACCGAATCGATCTCAAAGCTGTAGAGGTCCTGGAGCGTGACGACGTCGGACTCCATCCGCTGCACCTCGGTGATGGCCACGATACGGCGAGTGCCGTCGCTCATTCGCTCGATCTGGATCACGAGATCGAGCGCCGAGGCGATCTGCTCGCGGATGGCCCGGAGCGGCAGGTCGTATCCGGCCATCATCACCATCGTCTCCAGGCGCGCGAGCGCGTCCCGCGGCGTGTTGGCGTGAACGGTGGACAGCGACCCGTCGTGTCCGGTGTTCATGGCCTGGAGCATGTCGAGCGCCTCCATGCCCCGGACCTCGCCGACGACGATGCGGTCGGGCCGCATGCGCAGGGAGTTGCGCACGAGGTCGCGGATGGTGATCTCGCCCTCGCCTTCGATGTTCTTGGGCCGTGCCTCGAGGCGGAGGACGTGCCGCTGCTCGAGCTGGAGCTCGGCGGCGTCCTCGATGGTGAGGATCCGCTCGTCATCGGGGATCGAGGCCGACAGCGCGTTGAGCATCGTCGTCTTACCTGAGCCCGTTCCCCCCGAGATGAGGATGTTGAGACGGGCGAGCACGCACCGCTTGAGGAATTCCGCCGTCTCGGGAGTCAGCGAGCCGCGCTTGATGAGCGCGTCCATGTCGAGGCGGTCCTTGCTGAACTTGCGGATGGTGAGCAGCGCGCCGGTGAGCGAAAGCGGGGGGATGGTGGCGTTGATGCGGCTCCCGTCGGGCAGGCGCGCATCAACCATGGGGGAGGCTTCGTCGACCCGGCGTCCGACCTGAGCGACGATCTTGCTGATGATCCGCCGCAGGTGCGACTCATCGATGAAGCGCACCGGAGTCTTGTGTAGGCGGCCCGCACGCTCGACCCAGATGTCGTGAGCGCCGTTGACCATGATCTCGCTCACGCTGTCATCCTCGAGCAGTCGCTCGAGGGGACCGTGGCCGAGGATGTCATCCGTGAGCTCTCCCACGAGCCGCTCGCGGTCCTCGCGCGAGATGCCAGACTCGCGCCCGAGGCGGTCGCGGAGCTCGGATTGCACGCGGGTTCGCAGCGCCTGCGGGTCGATCTCCTCGTTGAAGAGCTGCCGGCCCAGCGCTTCGATGAGCGCCATGTGGATGCGGTTCTTGATTTCCGAGAAGGGCTCGGCAAAGGGGTCGATTCCGGTGTCGCCTTGCTGGTAGAGACGCTCGTGGAGCTCCATCATGCGCCCCTGGCCGCTCGGCGGAAGAGCGCGCGGCGGGGTGCCGGGGACGCCGGCTGCTTGGCGACGCCCCGCCGCGTCTCCGCGGGCGCCTCGGCATCGCTTCCGAGCGCCGCCTCGATGTAGTCCCTGGCCAGCGAACGGAACACGCCGGCGGCCTCCGATCCCCGGCTCATCGAGATGGGGACGCCCTGGTTGATCGACCGGGTGATCTCCCGGTCGCTGGGAAGTTGGTAATCGACGTCGCGCCCGAGGATGGCGAGGACGTCGTCGCGCTCGATGCCGACGTTGGTGTTGGCGCGGTTGAGAAGCACCTTGACCCTGCGCCTGTCGTAGTCCATGCGCTCGAGCGTCTCGAGCCCGAGCTTGGTGTTCTTGAGCGACAGGGTGTCGCGCATCACCACGACGAGCACGTCGGTCGAGGAATCGATGGCGTTGATCACCTCGGGCGAGAAGCTCGGCGGCGTGTCGAAGACGACGAAGTCGAACATCTCCGCGAGCAGGCGCTGAATCTCGGCGAGGAAGGTGACGCTGATTACCGCGGCCTGGTCGGGACGGACGGGCGCGAGTAACGCCTTCGCCCCGGAGGGATGTTCGACGAGGAAGTCCTCGAGCTTCTCGGCGTCGAGCGACCCGCCCGAGCGCACGAGGTCGTACATCGTCCGCACCGGGTTCAGGCCCATGGCGAGGGCGACGTCCCCGAACTGGAGGTCGAGATCCATGATTGCCACGCTGTGGCCCGCCTGGGCCAGGGAGACGGCGAGGTTGGTCGAGCTCAGGGTCTTGCCGCTGCCTCCTTTGAGGCCGAGCACGCAGATGACGTTGCGCGTCGTGTCCTCCTTGGGCTCGGCCGTGCCCCGCTTGCGCATGAGCGCCTTCTCGAGTGCGAACACCAGGTGGCGCGCCAGCGTCGGGTCGTTCACGTCAGCCGTCTCGGTGGGGAGGGCGACGATGTCGTCGACACCGCTCTCGAACGCGTCCCCCAGGTAGCCGTTACCGCTGGGCGGGCACATGAGCACGATCGGTCGCTGCGGGTGCTGGCGCCGAGCGGTGGCGACGAAGTCACGGACCTGGGCGGTGTAGTCGGCCACCGCCACGATCAGCGCGTCGCCTGCCCCGAGCCTGCTCGCCGACGGTCCACCGAGCTCGAGATAGTCGAGCACCTTGACCTTGGGATCCCGGGTGAGGACCGTCTCGATGAGACCGGCGTCGACCTCTCCGTCGAGCGCAACGAGGGTGTTGAGCTCGGAGCTCATGGCTTGCCGGCAACGCCCGATGGAGACGTGTAGGTGAGCGTTCCCACGACTCCGTGCAGGCGCATCGTCGTGGAGTTACCCGCGAGGACGTCGTAGACGCCGGTGACCGTGGGTGCAGGGGGCGAGGAGTTGGCTCCTCGAAGCTCGAGCCAGACCTTGCCGTAATCGAAGACCCACATGAGCTTTGGTGAGATGTTCTTGCTGACACCGAGCAGGACGGTGGGTCCCGAGCTCCCACTCGCGCCACCGGGCGTCTTCAGGACCACGGCGTTGGCGGTGACGAGAGACACCACGTTGTCGGTTCCGCCGGCTTCGCCCGAGAAGCTGCCGTAGACGTCGACGTGATCGCCGGCCTGGAGAACCCCGGCAGCCCCGTGCGCCGCGTCGACACTCACCGACACAGCACGTTCGGAGGGGGAGAGCTGGGCGGTGATGCCGGCTGGACCGATGGTGAACTCCGAAGCGGTGAGTTGCTGTCCGGGAAGGATGTTGGTCGCCGCGACCTTGCTGGCCAGCGAGGCGGCGTTGACGATGGCGCCCGGGGACACCTGACCGGCGAGGACCGGGGTCACCTTGTAGAGCTTCTGAGCGGCGATCTCCGTGGCGGAGCTGCCCTTCTGGATCTCGCTCGTGGCGACGAGCACAGTCGCCTGCTTGGTTGCGCCGGAGACGGCATGGCGGTACTTACCAAGCGCGAAGACGAGGATTCCCGTCGCGGCCAGGGCACAGATCACGGCCAGGGTGACGGCACCCTGCCGGGTGGCCATGAGGCCGCCGAAACTGGGACCGTCGAGTCGTTTGCGTTTGAGTTTCACGGTGATGCTCCTTACTCGTTCAGGTCGCCGGGCACTTGGAGGGGATGGTGGTGTCGGGGGTCCATTTGGCGCTCGTCTGGGCCTGCTCGATGCGCATCGTGGCCGACTGCACGATCGTCATGCTGGTGACGGTGCCAAGCATGGGCAGCAGGCTGACGGTGGAGATCACGCAGGCGACGACCGGAGTGCCGGCCGCCGGGCTCGTCGAGCTCGGGTAGGTGTAGAGATAGACCTTGACCGCTGAGGTCACCGATGAGCTCCCGGCTGCGAGCTCGCCCGTGGCCTGAGCCTGAACGTAGTTCTGAAGGGTGAGGGTGGAGGAGGGATTGACATCCAGCGCGGCATAACGGGCCGCCTGCCCCGCCATCTGGGTCTGCTGGTTGGCGTAGTTCGTGTAGCGGCCGAAGGCCAGGATTCCCACGATGATCATCAGCAGCACGGGAAGCACGATCGCGAACTCGACCAGCGCCTGGCCATGTTCCTGGGCCAGGCGTCGGCGCCAGCGCCGAAGGAAGGGTGTGTGAGATGTGGGGGTCATGTCGCATGGTGTCTGTCGTGTTCCACATGGGAACTATCGTGTGCTCGGGCGAGCGGGGTGACTGGGAGATGGGCTAGGTGTCCTAGCCGAAGGTGCAGGGGTGAGGACGCGTGTCTCTGAAAAGAAAACCCGCCCGGAACGCTTGCATGGGCACAAGCGTTCCGGGCGGGTGGTGAAACCTCCTTGGGTTCGGACTAGAGACCGTTCGAAGCGCTGGTAAACACGCCGGTGATCTTGGTGCCGAGGGTGATCGCGACCACGACCACGACCACGGCGATGACGCCGAGGAGGATGCCGTACTCGGCCATCGTCTGGCCCTCCTCACGCTGCAGGCGCAGGGCGAGCTGGGTGATGTAGGCAAAGATGCTGTTCAACATGGTTTCACCTCCTCCCGTCTGTCATGGCGGGGTGGACTTGGGTTCAAAGTCGGATCCAGCCTCTCTCCGGCTCTTCTGCTGCCGGTGAAGGTTGCTGGCTGTTCCGCTCTGCCAGGGTTATCGGGCTGGCGAGGAGGTGCTCAGGAGAGAGGAACTTCTAGTCGCAGGTAGACCAAGGTCTAGGAACCCCGGGACGGGCGTTGGCGACGCGAGCAACCGCTAGCCCGAGTTAGACCTTGGTGGGATGGGCGCGGCTCCCGCGCGGGACGAAACATGATGCATGCCGCGCAACGAGCCCCAGGTGATCATCAATACGACGCGCGCAACCGTCGTGTGCCACGAGGCGGTGATCGCCGACCGGCCCCTTACACGCATGCGCGGGCTACTGGGGAGAAGCGGACTGGATGCGGGGGAGGGGATATTGCTCACTCCGGCCCCGTCGATCCACACGGCGTTCATGCGCTTCGCCATCGACGCCGTGCTCCTCGACTCCGAGCTGCGGGTGGTGAAGATTGCCGCCGACCTGGGGCCATGGCGCACCGCCGGCGCGCGCCGCGCCCGCGCCGTGCTCGAACTGGCGGCCGGTGAGGCCGACCGCGTCGGCCTCGAGCTCGAGGACCGCCTCGAAGTCCGCGCCCCGGACGCGTTCGTCAATCCGCTCGCGGCGGCCGAGGCCGATCCGTCAGCCCCCGCGCGGGTGCTCGTCGTGGCGGCCGACCGGCGCTTCCGCATGTTCGCCTCGACATCGCTGTCGCGCCGCGGCTATCACGTGACGGTCCGGTCCGGGACCGTGGACGTCGCCGAGCTCGTCGCGAGCGAATGCGTGGACGTGGCCCTGATCGACGCCACGGCATCCTTGACCGTCGCGGCCCACGAGGCCGCCCGCATGCGCATCGCCCGGCCCCGGCTCGGCATCGTCGCCGTCAGCGAGGACCCGCCCCTCGGCCTGTCCGCGTTTCCGGTCCTGCCGCGGTGGGGTTCATTCGATTCCTTGTGCGGAGCGATCGAGCAGGCCCGCGCCGCTCGGGCCTTGGAGGACCCCCGTCATGCCGGTCGCTGAACTGCGCCCGCGGCTGTCCGTCAGATTCCTGGCGGCCGCGATGGCGGCACTCACCTTCGCCGCCTCTCCCACCGGCGCGAGCGCCGCCATCGCCGCCTTCGTCGCCGCGGTCCTCGTGGTCATCGCTGCCGTCGACCTTCACAGCATGACCATCCCCAACCGGGTCGTCCTCCCCGCCACGGCGCTCGTTCTCCTCGCCGACGCGGTGTTCACGCCTGCTCGCGCCCCCGAGTGCCTCCTCGCCGCCCTCCTCGCCGGCGTCGTGCTCCTCCTCCCCAACCTCATCAACAGCTCGTGGATGGGGATGGGCGATGTCAAGCTCGGGCTTCTGCTCGGCGCCGCACTGGGCTGGGGCGTGCTCGGAGCGCTCGAGATCGCCTTCACCGCCGTCGTCCCCTTCGCCCTGGCGATCGTCTTGCGCCAGGGCCGGACGGGGCGGAGCGCCGCTCTGCCCTTTGGGCCGTTCATGGCCTTCGGCGCGCTCGTCGTTCTCATCGTCCCCCGGCTCGTGGGCATCGGCGCCTGAGCTCAGATGATGCGCCGCTCGACATCCGACCTCGATGCGCGGTTGCGCGTCGAGGAGTGGCAGTACGTCCGCCTCGGCGAGCGTCTCGCCGTGGTGCGGCTGCTGGCCGGTCTCGGAGGCGAGGCGAGCGCGCCGAGCGGCGTGACCCTGGCGGTGACGCGAGGTCACGGCGCGGCGAGCTATCCCGCTCGCGGCTGCCGCTTCGAGGGTCAGAAACGGCCTCGGCTGCTCGGCGGCGAGCTCATGTGGCGTGCCTTCTTCGCCCTCCCCCTCGAGGTGGTCGAGTACCCGCACGCTCTCTTCGAGCTCACCGCTCCCGGCCATGGCGCGCTCGCCCTTCCCATCCCTGACCTCCGCGATCTCATCGCGCGGAGGCCCGGCGGCGCTCCCGCAAACCCGCTGTTCACCGGCACCATGCGCCGCCGCCTCATCGTCGCGGCCGCCGCCTTGGCGCTCACCGGGTCCACGCCCGCGATCGCCGCGGCCGCCACCGGAGCCCATCACGCCGGCCGCGGAACCGGCGGTGGCCTGGGCTCGCACCGGCACCGCGTCGCGCTCTCGGTCCAGGGCCTCGACTCCCTGAGCCCGACCCCGCCGAAACCGGTGGCCTCGATTTCGCCCCCGAAGGTGGTGGCGCACTCGGGAGGAGCCGCCGAGCATCCGGTCGCCGAGACGGCGCCGGGGACGCCCAAGGCCCCGAAGTCGGGCATCGAGTCTCACGCGCGGCACTCCGCCCATGGGCATGCTCGCCACCGAGCGCCGTCTTCACTCGTCGAGCTCGCCCCGGCTCCGGCTCGGACCCCGGCTCCGGCTCGGACCCCGGCTCCGACTTCCGCGGCGAGCCCGCACGCGGTAACTCATCACGGCCCCGAGAGCACGAGCCCGAGTGGCGGGGCATCGATCCCCTCACCGCGGCCCCACCGCACCGAGCGTCCCGCGGCCCACGTGCCGGCACCCGAGGACGGGCCACAGACGACAACGCCGACCGCGCCGGCCGCGGTGGGCTCCACGTCGGCGCCCGCGTCCACTGGCTCCGCCGCCGCCAGCGCCTGGTCACAGCTCTCGACCCTGCTCGCCGTCGGGGACCGTCCGCCGGCCTTTCTCATCCCCATGTACAAGGAGGCCGGCCGTCGCTATCACATCCCCTGGGCCGTCCTCGCCGCCATCAACTCGATCGAGACCGACTACGGGCGGAACATGAACACCTCGAGCGCCGGCGCGATTGGCTGGATGCAGTTCATGCCCTCGACCTGGGCCGAATACGGAGTCGCGACCGGGCGCCACACCCAGCCCGACCCCTACGACCCGCGCGACGCCATCTTGTCCGCCGCCCGCTACCTGGCCGCCAACGGGGCCCGCCACGATCTCCGCAAGGCGATCTTCGCCTACAACCATGCCACCTGGTACGTCGACGAGGTCCTGTGGAAGGCGTCGCGCATCGCCGACCACACGCCGGCGCGCGGCTCTCGTGCTCGCGCCAAGCTCGACGCCATGCGCGCCATGGCCCTCGCCCTCGACGGGGAGCCCTACATCTGGGGCGGAGGGCACGGCGGCTGGGACATCCAGCCGGGCTACGACTGCTCGGGCTTCGTCTCCACCATCCTGCACGCGGCCGGCTACCTCGACGTCCCTCAGACGACCCAGACGCTGCCCTCCTCGCCGGGGATCCGCCCGGGCCCCGGGCGCTACGTGACCATCTTCGACCGCACCGACGGCGGGGCCGCCGACGCGGATCACGTGATCATCGACCTGGGCGGCAGCTGGTGGGAGAGCGGCGGCATGACCGATGCCGGCGTGCACCGGATGACCAGCGTCCCGGCCGATTACCTGCTCTCCTTCAACGTCATCCTCCACCCCCGCGGCCTGTAGCCGACGCCGCCTCAACCTGACCTCCGCGCAGGGGAGTCCCCTTCGAGGAGGAACATTTGCCTGTATGTCCAGCGAGAACCTGGAAATACCGGCGACGATCGACCGTCTGCTGGAGCTCATCGAGGCCTCGGACATCGGGTCGGTGGTACCGCCCGCGGTGAAAGCGGGCGCCCACGCCCGCGCCCTCGAACTCCTCGACGCCGGCGGCGCAGGGGAGGGGGCGGGCGCCATCGCCCTGCTCACGTGCGCTGCCGAGGTTCTCTGCGAGGTGGCGGTCGACCTCGCCGCCCGCCCGCGCGATGCCCGAGCCCTGATCGAAGCAATCGAAGCCGTCGCGGGCGTTCCCAGCGTTGCCCTCGGCCGCGAAGTGCTCCGCACTCCGAGCCTTCCCCAGCTCTCGAGCGACGTCGCCCTCGAAGTCCAGCTCGCGCTCCTGCTCATCTTCGCCGGGGTAGACGCGACCTCGCTGTGGACGCTGTCGCCGAGCGGCGATCTCCTTCACGTCTCGCACGCCGGCGCCCTCGATCTCGGCTCGCCGAGGAGTAGCCTGGCGGCGCGTTCGCTGCTCACCGATTCCCAGCGGGTGAACCGGCGCTCACAAGCGGGGATCAGGCTTGAGCGCTGGCTCCATCCGGTGGCCGCGCTGGTGGCGCACGGCGATCCGGCGCGCGCCGATCACCGCGCCCTCCTGCTCGACGCCGCGGTGCCGGTGATCGGCTCGATCCTCGAGCGCGACGAGTTGCGCGCCCGTGAGCAGACCTCGGGGGAGTCGGTCGTGAGCTCGGTCGAGCGCCGCCTGGCGCGGGTGCGCTTCGATCTCCACGACGGCCCCCAACAGGACGTGCACCTCCTCGCTCAGGACCTCCGCAGCTTCCGCGATCAGCTGCGCCCGATCGTCGCGCAGGACGCGAATGCCGCCCGCGTGCTCGGTCGCATCGATGACTTCGAGGCCCAGCTCGTCGCTCTCGACGGCGACCTGCGGCGAATTTCGACTTCGGTCCAATCGCCTTTCGTCCACCCGGGCTCGGTCCCCGAACGGCTGCGCCAGATCACCGACGCCTTCGCTGCCCGTGCCGGGTTCGAGCCGGTTTCCAGGCTCGAGGGGGACCTGAGTGCGCTCTCGGACTCACAGCAGATCGCCCTGATGGCGCTGATCAGGGAGGCGCTCAGCAACGTCCGCGAGCACAGCCGGGCTCGCAAGGTGACGATCAGCATCGCCTCGGGTCCCGCCGGTATCACCGCCGAGGTGACCGACGACGGCGTCGGCTTCGACCCCGAGACAACGCTCGTCCGCGCCGCGCGCGAAGGTCATCTCGGCCTCGTGGGTATGCACGAGCGGGTACGCATGCTCGGCGGGCGTACCCATATCGAGAGCCGGCCGGGAGGGCCGACGGTCATCTCGGTGAGCTTGCCGTCGTGGCCCTCGCACGCGGAGGGCGGGTGAATGAGCCGTCGCGGCGCTCAGGCGGCGACGAGGTCGTTCTCGAACGCGTAGCGGACGGCGCCGGCGCGGTTGGCCACGCCAAGCTTGCGATAGATGTTCGTGAGGTGGAACTTGACCGTGTGCTCGCTGACCCAGAGATCGCGACTGATCGCCGACGTGGTCAGCCCTGCGGCCACCGCATTGAGGATCGTCGCCTCGCGGTCGGTGAGGACGGGCTGGTTGGGCTCAGGCTGGACGCTGCCCCCGATGGGGGCGGCGGGCCCGGATGAAGGGGCGTGGAAGACGGCTCCGCTCGAGGCCTGACGCAATACCGAGGCGACGTCGACGGCGGCGGCGGTCTTGAGCACGTAGGCGCTCGCTCCCGCGCGCAGGGCGCTGTCGATCGAGCGGCGATCGTCGCAGGCGGAGAGCACGACGACCTTCACGTCGGGCCAGTTCTCGCGGATCTGCTCGATGTGCTCGACGCCGTCGACGCCGGGCATGCGCAGATCGAGGAGCACGAGGTTGGGACGGCGACGCTCGACGAGGCGGACGAGCTCGGGGCCGGAATGAGCCTCGCCCACGACGTCGATGTCCCCGAAGGACTCGATCGTGCGCCGGATCCCGGCGATGACCATCGGATGATCGTCAGCCAGCAGCACCTTGATCTTGTCCCCAGCCGCCTCGTGGTCGGCGTCCATAGCAAGTTCGTGGATCTGTGCGGTCATGGTCATGTCCTTCCCCTCCTCGCCGAATGCTCGGCCTTTGTTCGATATCCACTGTTTCGGCGCCCGGGGCCCACGGCTTCTCCGTGGTTTTCCCGCAATCTGCTGCGGTAAGTACCCGGTATCTCATAGGGTTCGCGAGGCGATGCCTCCCATCCCCACGAATATCGCCGAGCACGTCGGGCGCACGCCGATGGTCCAGCTCACGCGCATGCTGCCCGGCATCGAGGCCGAGCTCTTCGTCAAGCTCGAGGCCTTCAACCCGGGCGGGAGCGTCAAGGACCGGATCGGGGTGGCGATGATCGAGGCCGCCGAGCGCGCGGGCCTGATCGAGCCGGGGCGCACGACGATCGTCGAGGCTACGAGCGGTAACACGGGGATCGCGCTCGCCTTCGTCTGCGCGGCCAAGGGCTACGAGCTCGTGCTCACCCTGCCCCAGGGGATGAGTCGCGAGCGCGAAGGGCTGCTGCGGCTCTACGGCGCGCGCGTGCAGATCACCGAGTCGCTGGGCGGGATGACCGAGGCGGTCGACGCGGCGCGCGCGCTCGCCGAGCGCGACGACGTCTTCCTCCCCGACCAGTTCTCCAATCCCGCCAACCCCGAGATCCACCGCCGCACCACCGGCCCCGAGATCTGGGGCGCCCTCGACGGCCGCGTCGACGTGTTCGTCGCCGGCGTGGGCACGGGCGGGACGATCACCGGCGTGGGCGAGGTGCTCAAGGCCCGCAACCCGCTCTGCCGTGTCGTCGCCGTCGAGCCCGCCGCCTCGGCCGTTCTCTCCGGACGGCCGCCGGGTGCGCACAAGATCCAGGGGATCGGGGCGGGCTTCGTGCCCGCCGTCCTCAACCGCGAGGTCATCGACGAGATCATTCCCGTAAGCGACGAGGATGCCATCGAGACCGCGCGCGCCCTCGCCCGCCGCGAGGGCGTGCTCGCTGGAATCTCCGGCGGGGCGGCGACCTGGGCGGCGCTCGAGATCGCCCGTCGCCCCGAGTCACGGGGCGCGCGGATCGTCATCATGCTCCCCGACTCCGGCGAGCGCTACGTCTCCACGCCGTTCTTCGCGCCGTAGACAGCGACCGGGGCCCCCCGCCGGCGACCGCTACGCTTCACACCATGCTGGGGCTTGGGCTGCTGACGCGAACTGCGGCGGAAATCCGGCGCGATGTCGCCGCCGCCAGTACCCGCGACCCCGCGGCGCGCGGCGTCGGATCGTTCGAGATCCTCCTCACATGGCCGGGCGTGCACGCGCTCCTCGCCCACCGGGTCGCGCACGCACTGCACGGGGCGGGCGTGCCCTTCGCCTCCCGGGCGATCGCCGCCGTCTCGCGCGCGCTCACCGGGATCGAGATCCATCCCGCCGCGGAGATCGGCGAAGGCCTGTTCATCGACCACGGGGTCGGGGTGGTGATCGGCGAAACGGCGCGCATCGGCAATGACGTCACCCTCTACCAGGGGGTCACCCTCGGGGGCACGGGCTTCGCCACCGGCAAGCGCCACCCCACCGTCCAGGACAACGTGACGATCGGCTCGGGGGCAAAGCTCCTGGGTCCCATCACCGTCGGGCACGGATCGAAGATCGGCGCCAACAGCGTGGTCATCCACGATGTGCCCGCGAACTCGACGGTGGTCGGCAATCCCGGTCACCCGGTGCGCGTCGAGGGTCGCCGCCCCGAGGGACCCGACACCGACTGGGTCCACCTGCCCGACCCGATCGCCGATGCGATCAGCGGGCTCTCGAACCGGCTCACGGCCATCGAGCGCGCGCTGTCTGAGAATCCGGCGAACGGCGATTTCCCGGCCCCGGCCGAGGTCCGCCCGCTGCGTCCCTCGCGGGGACCCAATCCCGCCGGGGGCTAGCCCGTAAGGGTGTCTGACCCAGTGGTCGTCCCCGAGCCTCCGCCGGTGACCTGCGGTCCGTCACCGGAGAACGTCCCGCCGACGAGGTTCACGTCCTTGGACTCGAGGAAGTTCGCGGTGCCGCCGGCCCCGTTGAACTCGATCGTTCCGTTGGGCGCAAAGATGTCGCCGTCGACCACGGAGCCCGACGCCGTCATGCACACGCCCCCGACCGAGGCGCTGCTGCACGTACCGCTGCCGACGGCGTAGAACAGCGGGTAGGTGGGCGTGGCGGTCTGGGTCGACAGGTAGGACTTGTGCCCGACCTCGACGGTGCCGGCGATCCACGTACCGTAGAGCGGGGTAGTGGAGGTTCCGAGGCTGCCCGACTCGAAGTAGATCACGCCGTTCCAGGTCGACGGGGTGCTCGGGGTGCCGGTGCCGTAGGCGCAGTAGACGTTGTTGGTCACGTCCGTCGTCCCCCCGCTGGTGAACGTGTAGTTGGCGGCTGCAGTGGTGCAGTAGCTCGGCGTCCCTCCCGGACCCGTGCACGCGACCTGCCCGACGCCGCCGCACGAGGTGAGAACGGTCGAGTAGTCCTCCGGCCAGGTGAGAATGGCCGCCTCGGCGGTCGGGCCGGAGGTGTACGTATCACCGCTCCCGCCGGTCGTCACCGCGCAGCCCGACCCGTTTCCATAGGTGGTCGGACCCAGGGTCTGACTGCCGCCGATCAGGTCGATGCCGCCGTTGCTGTGGACACCACCGGTGACAGTGTCGCCGGAGCCGTTGAAGATGACAGCGTAGTTTCCGGCTGTGCAGTTAGTGTCGCTGGCCCAGATCGCGGCACA
>DASZKU010000260.1:0-20282 GCA_035552815.1 Solirubrobacteraceae bacterium
ATCTTCGCCTGGGGCATCGAGGGGCCGCCGCCCTCCTTGCCCACGTAGATGAGCTCGGCCCCGGCGCCCGCTCCCGCGAGCGCCGAGGCGGGAATCAGGCGGTCGTAGAGGACGACGTCGGCGCCGGCGATGAGCTCGAGCGCGCGCGCCGTGAGCAGGCCCGGGTCGCCGGGGCCCGCGCCGACGAGGTAGACGCGACCGCCAGCAGTCACGCCACCTGTGCCTCGGCCTCGCGCAGGAGCTCGCGGGCCCCGGCCGCCAGCAGCCGCTCGGCCATCGCGAGACCCAGGTCCGAGCCCGCGTCCCCGCTCAGCTCATCGCGCAGCCACGCCGACCCGTCGGGCAGGCCGACCCATGCCGTGAGCTCGAGCTCGCCGCCCGCGAGCGGCCGCGCGTGCGCGCCCACCGGGGTGTTACAGGAGGCGCCGAGCGCGCGCACGAGCTCGCGCTCGGCCCCGACGCACGCCCACGCGCTGTCGTCGCGGAGCCCTCGGAGCGCCGGAGTCAGCGCACTCGCTCCGGCGCGGCCCTCGAGCGCCAAGGCGCCCTGCCCGGCGGCGGGGACGAGCTCGTCGAGCACGCCGTCGGCGTCAGCCTCGCGACCGAGCCGGTGCAGGCCCGCGAGGGCGAGCACGAGCGCGTCGAACTCGCCCGCGGCGAGCTTGCGCAGCCGAGTGTCGACGTTGCCGCGCACGGGCACGACGTCGAGGTCGGGACGCGCCGCCCTGATCTCGGCGGTGCGGCGGAGGCTGCTCGTTCCCACCCGCGCGCCCGGCGCCAGCGAGCGCAGTGCCGGTGCCCCGCACAGCGCGTCGCGGGCATCGGCGCGCTCGGGGACGGCCACGAGCTCGAGCCCGGGGGCAAGGTCGGCGGGGACGTCCTTGGCCGAGTGGACGGCGAGGTCGATCTCGTCGTCGAGCAGGGCGCGCTCGAGCTCGGAGATCCACCGCGACTTGTCGGCGATGGCGGCGCCGCGGTCGCCCGCCACCGTCACCGTCACGAGCTCGGTCTCGCCCTCGAGCCGGTCGGCCACCCAGCGTGCCTGGGCGAGCGCGAGAGTGCTCCCGCGCGTTCCCACCCGGATCATCCCGTCAAGCGCCCGGGCGCCGCTGCCGGCGCTGGCCGAGCTCGCGCACCTCGGCGACCTCGGTGACCTCGGTTCCTGCGGCCTCCTCGGCGGCGTCGAGTGCGAAGAGCTCGCGGATCAGCTGCATGCGGGCGTGGACGCGGTCGCCGCGCAGCTCCTTCATGCGCAGGGTGGGGTCGTGGAGGAGCCGGTTCACCACGGCGTGGGCGAGGGCGTCGACGCGCTCGAGGTCGCGCTCGGAGGCGGATTCCCACTTGCCCGCATTCTCGGCCGTCACCTGCTCGGCGATCTCGCGTCCGCGTTCGCGCAGCGCCGACAGGGTGGGGAGGACCTCGAGCGATCCCAGCCACAGGGCGAAGTGCTGGATCTCCTCCTCGACGATGCCCTCGGCCTTGCGCGCCTCGGCACGGCGCACGGAGCGGTTGCGGTCGATTACCGCCTCGAGATCGTCGATGTCGAAGAGGCTGACGCCGGGGATCGAGTCGCAGGCGGAGTCGATGTCGCGGGGCACGGCGAGGTCGATCATGAGCAGCGATCGGTCCTCGCGTCCGCGCATCATCTCCGCCACCTCCTCGGCTTCGAGGAGGAGGTGCGAGGAGGCGGTGGCGGAGACGACGATGTCCGCGCGCCGCAGCCGGCGCGGGAGCTCGTCGAAGGAGATCGTCTCACCGCCGAAGCGCTTGGCCAGGCTCAGGGCTCGGTCCTTGCGCCGGTTGGCCACGAACACGGTCTGGACGCCGCTGTCGGCGAGCGCGCGGGCGGTGAGCTCGCTCGTGTCACCGGTGCCCACGATCACCACCTCGCGACCGGTGAGCTCGCCGAGGCGCTCGCGGGCCAGGGTGGCCGCCACCGCGGGCAGGCTCAGGGCGCCGGCGCCGATCGCCGTCTCGTGGCGCACGCGCTTGCCGGTGGCGAGCGCCGCCTTGAACATCCGGTTGGTCAGGGGCCCGGTGGTACGCGCGGCCAGCGCCCCGTCGTAGGCGCGCTTGACCTGCCCCTGGACCTCGGCCTCGCCCACCACCATCGAGTCAAGGCCGGCGGTGACGCGGTACAGATGGCGGGCGGCATCGCAGTTGCGGTGCGTGAAGATGCCGGGCGCGAGCTCGGTGGGACGGATCCCCGACTGGCTGGCGAGCATGGTCAGCGCCGCGCTCTCGGCCTCGACGGGGTCGCCGACGACGAGGTAGAGCTCCATCCGGTTACAGGTGGAGATGCCGACCGCCTCGTGCACCTCGGTGTCACCCCGGAGATCGCGCAGGAACTCGGCGGCGCGGCCCTCGCTGAGCGCGAGGCGCTCGCGGACCTCGACGGGCGCGGTCTTGTGGGAGACGCCGATGCACAGGAGCTCGCTCACAGCGGCGTGTCCCCCGGGCGTCCCGCGGGAGCGGGCTCGCGGTCGAGCTCGGGCGGGCGCTCGCCGGCCCCCGGTCCGGCTGCGGCTGCGGCGAGCGTTTCGGGCTCGCCTTCGTCGCGCCGCGCGATATCGCGGCCCAGTTCCACGAGCGCCCGCTCGGTGCGGCTGAGCCTGACGGCCATGATCATGACGTAGACGAGAATCACCACTACAAACACTATGTAGGCCCCTGCGACGTACTTGCCCGCGGAATGAAGCGGAAGTGCGGGGGCGATGGCGAAGACGCTCATAGCGACGGGGCCGCCGTTCGCTGGAGCGGGCTGATGTCCTCGTCGCCGAGCACGCGCCGGCGCAGGGCGCGCAGCTGGATGCGCGCGTTCTTGGCCGCCATCTCGTACTTCCACAGGGTCACGTAGAGGAGGGCGATGCCGAGGATGGAGATGAGGAAGGTGAGGGCCATGGGGCCGGGGAGGTTGCCTCCGGAGACGGTGAGCACGCGCGGGTGCACGAGGCCCTGGGCGGCGCGCACGGCGACGAAGTTCAGGGGCACGAAGGCGCCGCCGAGGATCGCGAACACGCTGGCGTAGCGGGCCTGGCGCTCGGGGTCCTCGATCGAGAAGCGAAACGGCGTGTAGGTGGCGAACATGAGCACGACGATCAGGTAGGAGACGAGCGTCGGGTCATCCCACACCCACCAGTGTCCCCACGAAGCCTTGGCCCAGATCGAGCCCGAGATGAGGGCGGCGACGCCGAAGATCAGCGCCATGTGGATGGCCACGTAGGAGCGCATGTCGTAGCGCCGGTCGCCGGTGCGCAGATGCATGACGGCGAGGAGCCCTCCGAAGACGAACCCGCACAGCGAGACGATCGCCAGCGGCACATGGATGTAGAAGATCTTCTGGATGAAGCCCTGGTTGGCGTCCAGGGGCGCGTAGAAGAACACGAGGATCAGCGCGGCGGAAATCGTCACGAGGGTGAGGATGGAGAGGCCCCGAAGGCCCTTCCCGTAGGTGGGCACGTCAGTCCTCCAAGAGAAAGTCGAAGACGGCGTAAGCGACCAGGGCGAACACCAAATCATAAAGCGCGAGGATGAGGAGCCACTTCCCCGGTAACGGGGCCGGTCCCTGGGGCCTGAGCAAGGGCCCGATGGCGCGGGCGGTGGCGATGAGCGCGGGGATGAGCAGGGGGAGCCCGATGAGCGGGCCGATCACGTCCCGCGAGCGCGTCTGGACGGCGAGCGCCGACACCAGGGTGCCGATCACCGCGATCCCGAGATCGGCGAGCGCGAGGACGAGGATCATCGCGGGCAGCGTCGGGCTGAGCGGGGGTCCGAGGAGGAGGATGCCGAAGGCGGGCACGGCGATGACCTCGAGCACGACGAGGAAGAGGAAGAGCGCGCTGGCCTTGGCCAGGAGCAGAGCCGAGCGGTCGACGGGGGCGAGCAGGAAGGCGTCGAAGCCCCCCTGCTCGCGCTCGGCCACGAACAGGCGGTTGACGCCGAGGATGCCGGCGAAGAGGAGGGTGACGGTGAGCACGCCGGCCGCGAGCTGGCCGTCGACGGTCGGGCGGTTCACGCCGAAGTGGAAGATCACGAAGATGGCGATCGAGAACAGCGCCATGGCGGGGACGGTCTCGAAGGTGCGGAGCTCGAGCAGGAGGTCCTTGCGCAGGACGGCGAGCGCCGTTCTCACGCGTAGAGCTCGCGCACCAGGTCGGGGGTGACCTGGTCGGCGGGGAGCGTGAAGGTGGGACGGCCGTCGCGCAGGCCGAGCGCGAGGTCGGCCTCGGCGAGCGCCGCCTCCGGATCGTGGCTGGTGATCACGCGGGTCCGCCCCGCGAGTCGCCCCACTAGCGGTTCGACGAGCTCGCTCGCGCCCGGGTCGAGGTTGGCCCGCGCCTCGTCGAGGAGGAGGACCTCGGGGTCGTGGAGGACGGCGCGGCACACGGCGACGCGCTGCACCATCCCGCGCGAGAGGAGCCGCACCGGCTCATCGGCCCGGCGCTCCATGCGCACGTCGCGGAGCAGCTCCTCGACGCGCTCGGCCCCGACGCCGTAGAGGCGGGCGTGGTAGCGGAGGTTCTCGCGCCCGCTCAGGTCCCGGTAGAGGAGCGGCTCGTGGGGTAGGAGCCCGAGCCTCCCCCGCACCGCGAACGCCCGGCGCGGAAGCGGCTCGCCGAGCACGGAGACCTCGCCGGCGTGCGCGCGCAGGAGGGTGGCGAGCACGCGCAGGAGCGTCGACTTGCCGGCGCCGTTGCGTCCGAGCACGGCCAGGGTGGCACCGGCGGGGACGGTGAACGAGAGGTCCCTGAGCGCGATCCGCTCGCCGAAGTAGCGAGCGACGCCCCGCAGCTCAATGGCCGGCGTGTCCACAATGCGCAGCGCGGCCGCCCGGCCCGCGTCGCAGGGTGGCGACGGCGTGTTCGAGCGTGGGGGCGATGACCGGGAAGAGCTCGCGGATCGCTTTCGGGTTCCCGGGGAAATTGATGATCAGCGTCCCCTGCGCGGTCCCCGACACGCCGCGGCTGAGCATCCCCAGCGGCTTGATGCGCGTCGACTCGGCGCGCATCGCCTCGGCGATCCCCGGCACATCGCGCTCGACCACCGCCCGCGTCGCCTCGGGCGTCACGTCGTCGGGCGTGAGCCCGGTGCCGCCGGTGGTGAACACGAGCGCGAACTCGTCGCGCACGTAGCGCTGGAGCTCGGCCTCGATGGCGCCGCGGTCATCGGAGACGATCTCCTGGGACACCACCTGGGCACCCGCCTCCCGCGCCAGCTCGGCGAGGAGCTCGCCCGAGGTGTCCTCGCTGCGCCCGGCGGCCACTGAGGTCGAGATGGTGAGAATCGCCGTCTTCACGTGCGCGCGACAGCATAGGGTTCGCGAGCCTTCGCGGAGGTCTCGGGCGCCGGTGCGGGCCGGTCAGCGACCGACGACGCTGCCGCTGAAGGCGCCGCTCTGCGTGCTCGACACCGCGCGCACGCCAACCCGGGTGAGCGTGAGCTTGAGGTCGGGGACGGTGCGCACGTCATAGCCGTAGTCGGCGTACGACCCGCCCTTGGTCAACGTCACGGTGATGGTCCGGTGTGCGAGCTCGCTCACCGGTACCACCCCGGCAGCGATAGACGCCGCCTCGTCGGTCGCCGGACCCGGGCAACGAGTGCGAGGCGGCTCGGTCAGCCCCAGGTAGGCGGCGGCCAACCGGCCCCCGGCAACGCTGAGGACGATCGCCCCGAGGCCGAGCGGCGCCGAGTCGCGGCAGATCGCGGACGCCGGGCCAAGATCGGCCTGCACCACCCCGGTCCTCCAGCCGACGGTTCCGAAGGCAACGATGTTCTTGGTGTGTCCGCCGTGGCGCAGGCCGACGGCGGCCAGCTGGTCGCGGTAGGACGTGCGCTTGGGCGCGACGGTCAAGAGCGAGGTCTTGGTGGCGAGGGCGTGGGGCGTGACGGTGACCGTGCCGGCCACGCCGCAGGACCCCAGCTCCGTGCAGTCGGCGAGGTCGGCATCCCCGGTGACGCGCTCGACGACGCTGCCCGACAGCGTCGCCCGGTAGAGGACTTGGAGCTCTCGGGTGCTTGTCTGGCCGCTCGGCTCCGAGCTCTGCGTACGCATCGCCCGCCCCGGGCGCCCGAGCGCCACCGTCAGGCTCGACTCGACGGTGCCGGCGAAGCCGTGCGAGGCGAAGACGCGCGCCGCCGTGAGGTCGACCGACGTGCGGCCGCCGAGGACGGCGCTCAGCGCCACCGTGGGGGCGGGGAGCTCGGGCGCGAGGTCGCTGGTGAGGGGGCCGGCGCAGTGGGTGGACAGCAGCGAGGGGGTGGGGCTGGTGAGGGCAAAGCTCACGCGTCCGTGCTGAACCGCCAGCACGAACGGTTCCCCGGTGCTGACGGCGTCGAGGCAGCTCGCTGCCACCGTGGGCGGTGATCCCAAAGGCGTGCTCGAGAGCTCCACATGGGCGCTGGTGACGCCGCTCACCGGTCCAAAGAAGTCTGACGGGTTCCCGGCGACCAGACCGACGAGGTACTGGCGGCGGCCATGGACGCGGAAGGTGGAGATCTCGAGCGTGCCCACGGGCGGGGGCCGCCACGACACCGTCCCGGAATAGCCGCACAGGCCGCGGAGCGCGCATCCGCTCGCGGCGTCACCGTGGAAGGTGACCGTGAGCTGTCCGGCGAAACGCACGGGAATCGACTGCTGGGAGATCTGTGTCGCTCCGGCGAGCAGGCCGACACTGGTGCTCTGAGCGCCTGCCGGCGCCGGCGCGAGGAGCAGGGCGAGCGCGGCGAGCAAGAGCGCGGCCAAGCGCGCGAGCAAGCGTGCCCCGCTCACGGCAGCGGCGGGATCGAACTACCGGTGCGCACGTGGCGGGTACCGCCCGAAGCGTGAGCCAAGACGAGCGCGACGACGACCGA
Source organism: Solirubrobacteraceae bacterium (assembly GCA_035552815.1). Lineage (GTDB taxonomy): Bacteria > Actinomycetota > Thermoleophilia > Solirubrobacterales > Solirubrobacteraceae > Palsa-465. The sequence goes on from DASZKU010000260.1 coordinate 6,853, forward strand.
GCCCGCGCGCGTGCCCTGGTAGGCGCCCGAGGAGAACGAGCCGCCGCTGCGGAAGGCGATCGTCATCCGGTGAGCGCCGAGTCCGGCGGTGGAAATCGTCGCCCGGGCGAGGGGCGAGGTCCCGGCCACGTCCGTGCTCGACGGGCCCGGGCAACGGGTGCGCAAGGGGTCGGCATCCGCGGTGCCGCCCTGACCGGCGGCCGCGGAAGCCAACCCCAAGCGCAGGGTGTGGCGGCCGCCGCGCTGCGTCCCGGCGGCAAACTCCGTGGCGCTCTCGCCGTCCGAGCAGGTCGCGGCGCCCGGACCTGAGAGCTTCTCGGTGATGGCCTCCTTGAAGGGGATCCCGTCCCAGCTGTCAAAGACCGCGAGGCGGCCCGCTCTGAGATCGGCGAGCGCTCGCCGCGCCCCGACGCGGTGCTTGACGATCCGATCAGCGGAGAAGATGACTACCCCGGTGGCGGCGAAGCTGTCGCTCAGCGCACCACTCGTCCCGCACGCGCCGAGCGGGGCGCAGTACGGCGCGGGCAGGCCGGCGAAGGTGGTCGAGAGCGCGCCGGTCACGCTGGCGATGCGGTAGGCGACCTCGGCGTGTTCGTCGAGCGCGGTATGGATCGGGCCCGTCGTCGGTGCCCGTCCCACCCCGAGCGAGCCCGAGCTCAGCGTGCTCGTCCCCACCAAGCCGCTGATCGTGCCGCCGTTGCCGCCGAAGACGGCGTGCACCGTGGAGGTCGCCGTTACCGTGAAGGGGCCGGCGCTGAATGTCGTCGTGCCCGTGAGGTCGTAGCCGTGACTCCCGAGCTTGCGGGCCGGGAGGGTGAGGGCGGCGAGGTCCGACGCCGTCGGGCCCGCGCAGCGCCCGGCCGAGGGCAGCTGGAACGAGTCCGCGGGCTTGACGACCGCCTCCAAGCCGCCGGGGCTCGCGTGCACGATGGCGAAGTAGAAGTCGATGGGGACGACATCCGCGCACGTGGTCCCGGGGGCGGCGCCGCCCAGCGTGTCGGTGACGCGCGCGGCCGAGTATTGGTCGACCAATTCGATCGGCGGCGGTCCGGGGCCGCCCGAGCTCTCACCGCTCGGGAGCATCTGCAGCGAGCCGCTGACGCCGCACAGTCCCTCGGCGGCGCACCCGTGGACCTCCTCGCCCTGCCAGGCGATGGTCAATGACCCGACCAGGGTGACGTTGACCACGCGCGTGGTGCGCGCCACGGCGGTAACCGCGGGGACGAGCGTGCACAGCGTCGCCAGCGCCCCTACCCCGGTAGCCCACCACCTCCTCACGCTGGCCATCATGGCGCCTGCGGGAGCGTTGTCAAACGGGGGTGACGTTTTTCACACTCGGGGTGCTTGCGGGGGTGGGCCGGGTGCCGGATGCTGAGGCCATGTCCGAATTCGTGGTGACACCGGAGGACGTGATCGCCGCCTCGGGGAGGCTGAGCGCGATCAGGGTCGGGGTGCAGGAGCTGTGCGGCTACGTCCGCGGGTGCGCGGGAGCGGCGGCGGGGACGCCTGCCGAGGCGGCCGTCGAAGATCTCTTAAGAAGCTTCGCGGCGGTGCTACCGCACTTCGGGCTCGCGGGCGAGCATCTCGGCGGGGCGGTGGCGGGAGCGGGCGCGGGATATGCGCGCACCGACAGCGAGGTCGCGGCCGCCAGCGATGCCGTGGGCGGGGAGTGAGGATGCTCGACGTCGGATTCGACGTCGCTCCCGGGTCCCCGTCAGAACTCGCCGCCGCGGCGACCCGGCTGGGCGCCGTCGCCGACGGATTGGACGAGCACGCGGGCACCGTTCGGGGCACGGCGCAGTCCCTGTGCCCTTCCTGGAGGGGCAGTGCCGCGGCCGCCTACGAGCAGCTCTCGGAGGTGATCCGTGGACATTTCCAGGGAGCAGCCCGAACCTCGCGGACGGCGTCGGCCGCGCTCCGGCGCTACAGCCGAGAGCTCGATCGCTTCCAGCAGGACGGGCGCACCGCGTTCGATCAGGCGGAGCATTGGCTCGAGGAGATCGAGGTCCAGACCGGCAGGCTCCGGGCCGCGGAGCAGGCAGTGAGCGCAGCCGAACTCGACCTCGCCGGCGCCGAGTCAAGTGCCGCGGCGCCGCTGGGTGCTTGGCACGCGGCCGACGTTGGCGCCCGGGTCACCGCCGCGCAAGCGGCCCTCGACAAAGCTCGAGCCGAGGCCCAGGTCGCCTCGCGCGCGCTCGAAGCAGCGCACCACGAGCTCGCCTGCTGGCAGGCACGAGGCCGCTCGGCCTGGGAGGAAGCGCAGCGCGCGGCCGATCGGGCCACCGGCACCCTGGCTGCGAACCGGATCACCGCGCCTCTCCTCCCCGGCATGCCGCCGCCTCAGTCGGGCAGCGGCACTACGGTGATCGGCGGCGCTCCGCCGCACCACTCCGGGGGAGCGAACCTGCCCAGCTCGCCACACTCAGGCGTCGGCAGCGGCACCACCGTCATCGGAGGCGCGCCATCGCACGCCGGCTCCGGCTCGGGCTCCGGCTCGGGCTCGGGCGAGCGCAAGCCGGGCAGGCCCGCGCATCCCGGTGTGGGCAGTGGGGAGACCGTGATCGGCGGCTGACAGGCCCGGGCGGCGTCGCGCGCGTCAGCCCCGTTGCCACAGCCCCGACCGGCCACCCGACTTCTCGAGCAGGGTGACCTCGACGATCTCGGCGTTGCGGTCGATGCCTTTGATCATGTCGTAGACGGTGAGGGCGGCGACGGCGGCGGCGGTCATCGCCTCCATCTCAACGCCGGTGGGGCCGGTGGTGTGGGCCTCGGCGGTGAGGGTGACCTCGCCCGCGCCGGCGTCGATCTCGCCCTCGACGCCGACGTAGGAGAGCGCGAGCGGGTGGCACAGGGGGATGAGCTCGGAGGTGCGCTTGGCGGCCTGGATGCCGGCGATGCGGGCGACGCCGATCACGTCGCCCTTGGGCGCGTCGCCGGCGAGCACCGCCTCGGCGGTGGCCGCGCTGATGCGCAGCCGGGCGCGGGCGATGGCGCGGCGCTCGGTCGCCGGCTTCTCGCCGACGTCGACCATCCGGGCGCGCCCGCCGCCGTCGAGGTGCGTGAGCTGGGCCGGCTTGAAGGGAGACACGGACGTCTTCCCGCTCACGCGGAGGCGTAGGTGCGCTGCGCGTCGAGGATCAGGTCGACCACGGCGCGGGCATCGCCGGCGCGCAGGAGCTCGATCGGGTCGGGCTCGCCGCCCACGATCGACTCGAAGAACTCCTTGCGATCCTGATAGGTCGGGAGGGTGGCCTTGGCCCAGCCGCGGGCGTCGTTGAGGAGCACGGCGAGCTGCGCGTAGGGCTCGCCGAAGGCATCGGCGATCTCCCGCTTCATCCGCTTGGCGAGCGCGGGGGAGGCGCCGGCGGTGGAGATGGCGATGGCGAGCGGGCCGTTACGGACGATCGCGGGGAGGATGAAGTTGCACAGGGGCGGGACGTCGACGACGTTGACGAGCATGGCTCGCTGCTCGGCGTCCTCGAAGACGCCGATGTTGATCTCAGAGATGTTGGTGGCGGCGATGGCGATCAGGCAACCCTCGAGGTCAGAGGCCTGGTAGGGACGCCGCTCCCAGCGGATCGAGCCCTCGAGCGCGAGCTGGACGAGCTCGGGGTGGGCATCGGGCGCGACCAACGTCACCGCGGCATCGCACGCGAGCAGCCCTTCGACCTTCTCGAGCCCGACGTTGCCACCGCCGACGACCAGGCAGCGCCGGCCGGTGAGACGCAGGCAGGCGATGTAGAAGGGCGTGTCGAGCATGCCCTGCACGCAGGACTGGTCGCAGATCCCCTTGCGGAGCTGGCACACGCACTCCTTGCCGCTGTAGGCCTGGGCCGGCATCTACCCTTAACAGTAGTCCAGCCGCGTGAGCGTGGAAATGTCGAGCCGCGGGGGTGTGGAACTTCACACCGCGGAGGCTTGGCCTCGGGGTCGGGAACGTGTTTGCTGATGTCGTGGTCGCCGATCCGGATCGCCCCGATGTCTGAGTTCTCGGTCACTCCCGAGCATGTGATCGCCGCCGCGGGCCGGCTGAGCGCGATCTCCGGTCACGTGGCCGACTCGTGCGGGGGTCTGCGCGGGTGCTCCGGGGCGGCGGCGGGGACGCCCGCCGAGGGCGCGTTCGAGGGCCTGCTCGGACATTTCTCCACGGTGCTGCCCCACTTCGGCCTCGCGGGCGAGCGCCTGGGCGCCGCGGTCGCCGGCGCGGGATCCAACTACTCGGGCAGCGAGGTCGAGATCGCCGGCGCCTGCGACGGCGGGGGACGGTGGCGGTGAGCCTGGCCCCCGGTCCGGTGCTCGCGCCCCTCGGCGGCGGCCCCGGGGTGTCGGTCGGCGTCTCCCCGGGAGCGACGGGCATCCAGGTCGCGCCGGGCGATCCCGGCTCCCTGCTCGCGAGCTCGAGCGAGCTCGCCCGCCTCGGCCAGATGCTCGAGGACCATTCCTCGACCGTGCTCGAGACGGCGGGTTCGCTCGCCCCTTCGTGGTTGGGGCAGGCGTCCGGCGCCTATCAGCAGCTCTCGAGCATCGTCAGCGCCCACTTCCGCGCGGCGGCGGGCACCTCACGCACGGCTGCCGCATCGCTGCGCCGCTACAGCGCCGAGCTCGACCGCTGCCAGCGCGAGGGGATGCAGGCGGTGACCCACGCCGAGGCGTGCCTGAAGGAGATCCACGATCAGACCGCGCGCCTCGCCGCCGCCCAGGCGGCCGCGGGCGCAGCCCAGGGCGCGCTCAACACCGCCCGGGCCCAGGCGACGACGGCGGGTGCCGCGGGGCCGCTCGGCGTCCCGCTCGCCGCGGCGGCGGACGCGCAGGCGTCGATCGAGCAGGGGCGGCTGACGAGCGCGGAGACGGAGATCCAGGCGGCGAGGAGGGCCCTCACCCACGCCCACGAGGACCTCACCATGTGGCAGGGTCGCGGTAGGCGCGCGTGGGAGGAGGCGCAGAGCGCCGCCGATCAGGCGAGTGGGAGCCTCGAGGCCCTCACCATCGCCGCGCCGCCCCTGGCCGGAGTGGCGGCGCTGCCGCTGCTCTCGGCGACGCCGCCCTTCGCGCTCCCCGGGGAAGCGGGCTGCCCGACGAGCCCCGGCACCCCGGTGGAAGATCCGCTGTTCCCCGGTCTCCTCGCCGACCCCATCCCCGAGCGGCTGCCCACGGGCGAGTCCTTGCCTGGCATCGAGCCGGTGCTCGGCGGCGGACTGATCGCCGATCCCATCCCCGAGCGACTGCCCACGGGCGAATCGCTGCCTGGCATCGAGCCGGTGCTCGGCGGCGGACTGATCGCCGACCCCGCCCCGGCGCCGTGCCCTCGCCATCAGGTCGACGACACGGGAGGCGGGACCGGCGAGGGCCAGAGCAGCGGTGGTGGCCTTGGCGACCTCTACGACGGCGGCAAGGTACCGAGCGAGGCCGAGTTGCACGGCTACGCTCAGGGCCAGGGCTGGCAGCTGCAGCCGTCACCGACGGGGCCTCCGAAATACGTCGACGGAAACGGCGTGCCGAGGCTTACGATCAAGTCGGGAAGCGCGCGCACCCCAGGCAGCGAGGGTCCCCACATCGAGGTGCGCGATCCTTCAGGTCAGCGTACGGATCCGTTCGGGAATCCCGTGTTGCGCCGCAGCCCAGGAAACCACTATCCCTACACGCCGTGACCGAATCAACTCCCCGATCGTACGAGACCATCCCCGAGCTGGCGGGCGTTTACCTGGAAGACAGTTACGTACTCGACGTGCACGCCGCCGAGCACTCGGTGCAGTTCGACCTCGACCTTGTCCTGACACCTCAGCATCCCGCGTATCACGACCCACGCCCTGGTGAGCAGTACTGCTACCGGCGCGGGCGGATCCTCATCGCGGGGGCGAGATCGGTGCGTTGGGTTCGTCGCGCCATGCAGGCCTTCCGCGATGCCTCGGGTGAGGTCGACTACGGCTCCATCGACTCGTGGTACCTCGACGGAGAGATCAGTCACATCGCCGGGGATTGGGGTGAGCTCGAGGTTGACAACGGGGAGGTGAAGGTCGTCCTAGAACCCGAAGACGCAGACGACCCGGCATCCTCCCGCGCGGCGGAGTAAGTGCTCCTCTCGCCGCCGGCGTCCTAACGCGGCAGCGCCTCGCGTGCCAGGCGCGCCCCGAGCTTGAGCAGGGGGACGGCGCCGTCGCGCAGCGCCCTCGCGCGGATCGAGGGACGGCCGTAGAGGACGATGGCGGCTTGGCGCAGGGCCTGGCCGAGGGTCTCGTCGTAGGGGTGCCACCACGGGTTGCGCACCTTGGAGGGCTCCCAGACGCGAAGCTTGACGTTGACGCACTCGTAGAGGCCGAACTTCGAGTGGGTGCGCCCGAGGCCGGAGTCCTTGACTCCGCCCCACGAGCACTGGCAGGCGCCGTGGCTGAACATGTGATCGTTGATCCACACCATGCCGGCCTCGAGTTCGCGGGCGATGCGCTCGCCCTTGGGCCGGTCCGAGGTCCAGACCGAGGCGCCGAGGCCGAAGCTCGAGTCGTTGGCCAGGGCCACCGCCTCGTCCTCGGAGTCGACGACGAGGATCGGGAGCACGGGCCCGAAGATCTCTTCGCGCATGATCCGCATGTCGTGCGTGACCCCGGTGAGCACGGTTGGCGTGTAGAAGGCGCCGTGCTCGAAGTCGGGGATCTCGAGCGGACCTCCGCAGCGCATCGTCGCACCGGCGGCGAGCGCGTCGTCGACGAGCTCGGAGACGAGCTCGAACTGCTCGCGCGAGACCATCGGCCCGATCTCCGTGTCCCACCCCATGGGGTCGCCGACGCGCAGGCCGCGGGCCCCGGCGACGACGCCGGCGATGAAGCGCTCTGACACTTCGCGGAGCACGTACACGCGCTCGATGCCCGAGCACGTCTGGCCGGCGTTGGCGAACCCGCCCCACAGGGCGCCGGCGATGGCGTGGTCGATGTTGGCGCCGGGGAGGACGATCATCGGATCCTTGCCTCCGAGCTCGAGCACCGAGCCCTTGAGCTGGCGAGCGCACGCCTCGCCGACGCCGCGTCCCACCTCGACCGAGCCGGTGAAGAACACCTTGCTCACACTCGACTCGACGAGGGCCGGGCCGGTGCCGGGACCGTGGACGACGCGCACGAGACCCTCGGGGAGCCCGGCGCGCTCGAAGGCGCGCACGATGCGCTCGCCGATCAGGGGGGTGAGCGAGGCGGGCTTGAGGACGACGCCGTTGCCCGCCATGAGGGCGAGCGCCATCTCCCCGAAGGGAATGCTCCACGGGTAGTTCCAGGGCGAGATGACCCCGATCACCCCGAGGGGCTCGTAGGTGAAGGCCGAGCTCTTGGTCTTCAGGAAGAGCTGGGGCATGGGGATCTTCTCGTCCTCGAGGATCTCCCGGCCCGCGTGGGCGATCCAGCTGAGGGCGTCGATGGTGGGGAGGATCTCCATCGAGAAGGCCTCGTTGCGGGGCTTGCCCTGCTCGCGCGCGATCAGGTCGCGGATGTCGTCGGACTCGTCGATGAGGACCTGGGCCACGCGCTCGAGGTAGCGTCCTCGCGCCGAGAGGGTGAGCTGGGCCCAGAAGGGCTGGACCTTGGCGACCGCGTCGACCACCGCCTGGACCTCCTCGGGCGGGGTGAGGGGAACCGAGCCGACGAGCTCGCCCGTGGTGGGGTTGAACGACTCGAGCTGAGTCGTGGTCGTGGACGCCTCCATCGCGTGGCGAAGTCTAGGCGGCTGCGACGAGGGCCCGGGCCGGCTCGGAGATTGTCGACGACGTTATGCCCTCATAGCGGTCATAACGTCGCCTCCAAAGCGTGGCAAGCCGCTAAGCCGCCCGGAAGCGCGCGATCGCCGCCGCCCGGCCCGCCAGGGCGGCGGCGAGCAGCTCGCCGAGGCCGTCGGTGAGCTCCTGGTCGACGAGCACGAGTCCGGGTCGTGCGCCCGGCTCGAGGTCGATCGCGCCGAAGCCGGCGAAGACCTCTTCGGCACCGATCAGCGCCATCGCGCAGATGACCAGTCGACGGCGATCGAAGCGGAGCAGGCGCGCGAGCGCCAACGGATCCAGGTCGACCCCGTGCTCGGCCGCCAGCGCGGCGATCGCCGCCCCATCGGCGGACCGGGCCAGGCGCAGACGCACCCGCGGCCCGCGGGGCAGCGCATAGCTACGGGACAGGAGCGCCCCTGGATCGAACGCCGTCAACACTTGCTACAAGGTAGTAGGTTGAGCGGTCCGGCCTTGACGGCGCCCGCCCGCCGAGCTCACCGGCCCCGAGCCCGGCGAATCTCCTCGAGGCGCTTGGCGAGCTCCGCCTCGGCCTCGTCGGGCTCGTAGAAGCGGGCCCCCACCGCGGCGTCGGGAAGAAGCTCCTGGGGCGAGATGTGGCCGGGACGGCGGTGAGGATTGTCGTAGCCGCCGTCACTGCGCGTGCTCGAGCGCAGATGGTCGGGCGGCAGGGCCGCGCCGTGGTCGCGGAGGTACCCGCGAGCGGCCGAGATCGAGCGCTTGGCGGCGTCGGACTTCGGGGCCAGGGACAGGTATATGGCGGCCTGGGCGAGGGCGAACTGGCACTCGGGGAGGCCCACGTGCTCGACTGCCTGCGCGGCCGCGGTGGCCACCGTGAGGGCGCCCGGATCGGCGTTGCCGACGTCCTCGGAGGCGAGGACGATCATCCGCCGGGCGATGAAGCGGGGGTCCTCGCCGCCCTCGAGCATGACCGCCAGGTAATACAGCGAGGCGTCGGGATCGGAGCCCCGCGTGGCCTTGATCCAGGCCGAGATGGTGTCGTAGTGCTGGTCGGCCTGGCGGTCGTAGAGGAGGGCGCGGCGCTGCAGCGCGTCCTCGGCGTGGGCGATCGTCACCGGCTCGCCGCCGGCGGTCCGGCACGCCAGTTCGAGCGCGTTGAGCGCCGTGCGCGCGTCACCGCCCGCGCGCGCGGCGAGGAACTCGAGCGCATCCTCGGAGATCGCCGAGGACGCGCATTCCCCCGATGCCACCGCGCGGTCGAGGAGGACGCGCACGTCAGCCGCGCTCAGGGCCTCGAGCTCGTACACCTGGACGCGGGAGATGAGGGCGGAATTGACCTCGAAGTACGGGTTCTCCGTGGTCGCTCCGATCAGGGTTAGGAGCCCGTCCTCGACGGCGGGGAGGAGCGCGTCCTGCTGGGCCTTGTTGAAGCGGTGGATCTCGTCGAGGAAGAACACCGTGGCCGTCCCCGTGGTGGTGCGGCGGTGGCGGGCGCGCTCGATCACCGCGCGCACCTCGGCCCGCCCGGCGGCCACCGCGCTCTCCTGCTCGAACACCGCGTTCGCGTGCTCGGCGACGATCCGCGCCAGCGTCGTCTTGCCGGTACCGGGGGGGCCGTGCAGGACCATCGAGTGCGGGCGCCCCGCCTCGATCGCCGTGCGCAGCGCCGAACCGGCGTGGAGGAGGTGATCCTGGCCCACGATCTCCTCGAGCGTCTGCGGGCGCAGGCGCGTGGCCAGGGGCGCGTAGTCGGGCTCGGGCGCCCGCTCGCCGGAGTCGGGCGCGGGCTCTTCGCCGAACAGCCGCTCCACCGTCACCGCCCGATGATGGCGAGCGCGGCGTCGTGCACGAGCCCGTTGGTGGCGATGCCGTCGCCGCCGTCGGCGCGCGGCGTGCCCCCCAGGTCGGTGAAGCGGCCCCCGGCCTCCTCGACGATGATCATCGGAGCGGCGAGGTCCCACAGCTTGGCCTCGGGATCCATCCCGATCTCGACGGCGCCCTCGGCGACGAGCATGTAGTTGAGGATGTCCCCGAAGCCGCGCGTGCGCCAGCAGCCGCGACCGAGCTCGAGGAGGTCGTCGAGGCGCCCGATCTCCGCCCAGTCCTCGAGGCCGCCGAAGCACAGCTGGGAGTCACCGAGGCTCGTCACTCGCGAGGCTTGGAGGCGGCGCGTGGCGCGCCCGTCGTAGGTGAACGCCCCCTCACCGCGACGCGCCCACCAGCGCCGGTAGAGCGCCGGAGCCGAGACGACGCCTGCCTCGATCCGTCCCTCGACCTCGAGCGCGAGCAGCGTCGCCCACACGGGGATCCCCCGCACGTAGTTCTTGGTTCCGTCGATCGGGTCGATGATCCAGCGCCGCGCGCTCGCGCCCGAGTCGCCGAACTCCTCGCCGACGACGCCGTCCTGCGGCCGGAGCGCGGCCAGGCGGTCGCGGATCAGGTGCTCGACGTTCTCGTCCGCCTCGGTCACCGGGGTGAGATCGGGCTTGGTGGCGACGACCAGGTCCTCGGCCCGGAAGCGGGCGAGGGTGATCTCGTCGGCGAGGCCGGCCAGCTCCAGCGCGAGGTCGAGGTCCTCCGATGCGGCCATGCGAGGGGGATGCTACGGACTCGGGGCCGCGCCGCGGCCTTGGCGGTCCGCCTGGCGGCGAAGGTGGCGGGGGCGCTGCGCGGCGTGGCAGCTCGCCTGGCGGCGAAGGTGGCGGTACCCTGACGCGCCATGCCCGCCACGTCGCTGCAGAGCGAGACCACCGAGGTCCTCCAGCGCCTGATTCGCTTCAACACCGTCAATCCGCCCGGCAACGAGCGCGAGGCGATCGAGTACCTGGCCGATTACCTGGGCCGGGCGGGCTTCGAGACCGAGGTGCTCGGCGCCACCCCCGAGCGGCCGAACCTGATCGCCCGCCTCGACGGCGAGGCCGAGGGACCGACCCTGTGTTACCTCGGTCACGTCGACACCGTGCTCGCGGCGCCCTCTGAGTGGGAGCACGATCCCTGGTCGGGCGACATCGCCGACGGCTACCTGTGGGGACGGGGAGCGATCGACATGAAGTCCCAGGTGGCGGCCGAGGCGGCGGCCGGTGGCGCCCTGGCGGGCAGCGGCTGGCGCCCGGCCCGGGGCTCGCTCCTGCTCGTCTTCGTCTCCGATGAGGAGACGGGCGGGGAGCTCGGGGCGCACTGGCTGACCACCAACCACCCCGACAAGGTGCGCTGCGACATGCTCCTCAACGAGGGCGGCGGCGAGGTGTTCGAGTACGAGGGACGCCGGCACTACGGGGTGTGCTGCTCGGAGAAGGGGATCTTCCGCTTCACCATCACCACCTCGGGGGTGGCCGGGCACGCCTCGATCCCGGGCATGGGCGAGAACGCCCTGCTCAAGCTCGGGCCCATCATCGAAGCGCTGGCCCAGCGCCAGCCTCGCTTCGAGCTCACCGAGGAGCCCGCCGCGCTCCTGCGCGGCCTCGGCGAGGATCCGGACGATCCCGCCGGCGCGCTGGCGCGGATCCGGGCCCGGGAGCCGGGACTGGCGACGGTGATCGAGCCCATGCTCGGGGTCACCCTGGCGCCGACCATGGTGCGCGCCTCGGAGAAGATCAACGTCATCCCCTCGCGGGCTCAGATCAAGGTCGACTGCCGCGTCCCCGCGGGCTTCGGGGCCGACGCGGCGCGCGCCGGCATCGACGAGGTGCTGGGCTCGGGCGGGTTCGAGATCGAGTTCACCGAGCAGGTGGGGGGCAACCGCTCGCCCGTCGCCTCGGCGCTGATGGAGGCGATCGGGAGCTGGGTGGCGGTCAACGACCACGGGGCCGGCGTCGTACCCGTGATCCTCCCCGGCTTCTCTGACTCGCGCTGGTTCCGCGACGCGTTTCCGGACTGCGTGGCCTACGGGTTCTTCCCCCAGAAGCACCAGACCCTGCTCGAGTGCATGCCCCTCGTGCACTCGGCCAACGAGCGCATCGACGTGCGCGACCTCGGCTTCGCCGCCAGCTGCTACGCCGACCTGGCGCGCGAGCTGCTGGGCTGACAGCTCGCTAGGACGTCCGCGGGTCGAGGGTGAGGACGTCGGTGTTGTGCCGGGCGTCGGTGGCGTGGACGGTCACCGCCAGGGTCGAGGCCACTCCACCCCTGACCGCGGCGGAGAGCGCCTTGGTCGCCCACAGCGCCGGGGTCGCGACCGTGATGAGGACCGTCCGGGCGGGCACGGCGAGGGAGATCGTCAGGCTCCCTCCGCCGAGGCGCAGGGTGGCCACGCGGGGCTTGCCGCGAGGGCTCCACCACACGACGACGCCGCGCGCGAGGGCCTTGGCCGGACCGGAGAAGCTCAGGCCGCGCGGGAGCCGCAGGACGAAGGTCCGCAGCGCGGGAGCGTTCCTTCCCGCCGTGAGCACGACCTTGAGCTTGGGAGCGCGCTTGGCCACCCCGGTCAGGGTGTCGCGAGTGACGGTGGGCGACTCGAGGAACGAGGTGAGGCCGGCGTCGGCGACGCCGATGGCGCTCGAGCTCGCGGCCGTCTGGGCGCGCCAACCCGAGCTGAAGAGCCAGTACGTTCCTGAGGGCAGGCCCTCGACGACGGTGCCGGTGGCGGGAACGGCGGAGATGTGGGCGGCGGCGGCGCCGAGATTGAGGATGTCCCAGCGGTCGATGACGATCGACGGTTGCGGAGTCCCGAACGGCGTCCAGCTGGGCACGGGGACGGGCGCTCCGCCGGCGATCCGGTAGACCTTGCCGGTGCCGGTGGCTCGAATGAAGGTTCCGTCCGCCGGCACCGGTCGCAGGGCCCTCCACTGCGCGGCGGCGAGGGGGATCGTCGGCTGCGCGCCGCCGAAGGGAGCCCAGCCGTGGACGTAGAGCGGCGCCCCGCCGGCCAGGCGGTAGGTCTTGCCCGCATAGGTCACGAAGGTTCCGTCGGGCAGGGGGGCGATGCCGGTGGTTCCTGCTCCCGCGGTGGCGGTGGCCCCGTCGAGGTAATCACTGTCGATGTCGAGCTTGACGCCGCCGTACTCGTCGACGTGGCCACCCAGGTACTGGTGCAGGCGCTGGTTGCTGGCCCACAGGGTGGCGGGGACGTAGGGGTCACTCGCCGTCGCCTGGTTGTTCCAGTCGGCGATCCACACCTCGTCGGGCTCGGCGAACGGCGTCGTCCCCACGATGGCGCCGCTGGCGTTGGCGAGATCGGTCATGCCGCTGCTCCCGCTCCCGTAGACGCCCGAGATGTACCCGTAGGCGTGGAGCTGAGAGGTCCAGGCGGAGAGGAAGGCGAGGACCGCTCCCGTGCTCGACGCCGTCCGGCCGTAGGCCTCCATGTCGTAGTAGATGGGATTGCCGGCGGCGATCCCCAGCGCCTGCGCCTGGGTGACGGCGTCGGTGGCGGCCGCGATGCCCTCGGCGCTCGCTTGGGAGGCGGCGATGGTCTGGCAGCCGCACGACGAAGTGGGCGCCTGGAGCCCGACGTAGACGGGGATGAACTGCCACCCCGCCGCCGACTCGCTGCTCACATAGCTCGCGGTCAGGTTGGGCTGCGAGCACGCGCTGTTGGCCCCGCCGATGTAGATCGCGGCGGCGCGGAAGGGCGAAGAGGCGAGCCACGCCGCCAGCGCCGACGCTGAGGGCGCCGAGCAGGTGTCGAAGCCGAGGCCGCCGACGTTGACGGCATCGCTGCGCACCTGCGCGGTCGCTGCCCGGCGCGCCATCGCCGCCCGCGCGCTGGGCACGGCCG
>DASZKU010000261.1:0-17784 GCA_035552815.1 Solirubrobacteraceae bacterium
CAACCGGTAAGCTAGCATGGACTCATGGCCACGACGCACAAGCTCAGCCAAGAGCCCACCTCCGCCGCCTGCGACCGCGGCATTGACGCGCTCGGACGCGCGTTCGAGTTCCTCGGCAAGCGCTGGAACGGCGTGCTTCTCGGCACTCTGCGCAACGGCCCCGCCGGCTTCCGTGAGCTCGCGCGCGCGGTCGACGGGATCTCCGACTCGGTCCTGTCAGACCGGCTCTCCGACCTCGCCGCGGCGGGCCTCATCACCCGCACGGTCGACGAGGGGCCGCCCCTCGCCGTCTCCTACGCCCTCACCGATCGCGGCAAGGCGCTGCTCCCCGCCCTCCAGCAGATCACCCTCTGGGCGGAGGAGCACCTCGTCGAGAACACGACCTAACGCCACCGGCGCGAGGGTGGCGTCAGGGGCGGCCGTGCTTGAAGGGGAAGGCGGCGGCGGCGAGTTGGTCGCGGTCAAGCGCCTTGCCGGGCAGGGGCGTGGGGGTTTGGCGGGTGGTGGCAAGCCCGTCGATGATGATCGTCAGCGCGCGCTCCCAGAGCTCAGGGGAGACCTCGCGGGCCATCTCGGCGACCGCCGAGACCATCAGGTCGATCAGCGGGAGGTCAAGCGGGTCGAGGTCGGCTCGCAGCGACCCGGCTTGTTGGGCGCGGGCGACGAGCTCGGTCGCGATCGGAACGATCTTCTCTCGCGCGCGCTCGGTCTTGTGCGCGCCGCGGGACAGCAGCGCCTGCTGTAGCCCCCGGTCTCGGGTAAACCTGATCGCCTTCCACGCAATCGACCATGCGCTCGGGGATCGAAGACGTCGGCGAAGATCCGGACCGATGGCCGCCTGGCTGGTGTCGTTCGGCTGGCCGACCTCGACCGCTGACCGCGGCACCCCTACTTCCATGCCGAGCAACGCGACCAAGGACGCCATCACACCTGCATAACTGTTCATGCAATAATCCGAGCATGGGACACGGCGTCGATTCCGAGCTTGGCTTCCTCTCCGCGAGCACGGCACGCACGGTGGCCGAGACCATGCACGCGCTCGCCGCTCCGAGCCGGGTGCGCATCCTCAGCCGCCTCGGCGTCGCCCCCTGCTCGGTCAACGACTTGGCGCGCGACGTGGGCATGGAGCAGTCCGCCGTCTCCCAGCAGCTGCGCGTCCTGCGCCACCTGGGCCTGGTGGTGGGCGAGCGCGACGGCAGGCAGGTGATCTACGCACTGCACAACGACCACGTGCGCGCCCTTCTCAGCGAAGCGATCTCCCACACCGAGCATCTCCGCCTCGGCCTCGCCTCGAGTCCGCGCGTGGAGGCGATGCCGGCGTGAGCGGCACCACCCCCGCCCTCTTCGCCGCCGCCGCCGGGGTGGGATTCGGGCACGCGATCCTCCCCGACCACTGGGTTCCCCTCGCCGTGCTCGGCCGCGCGCGCCGCTACCCGCTCTCCAAGGTCGCCCGCCTCTCCGGGCTCGCCGGGATCGCCCACGTGCTCCTGTCGATCGTCCTCGGCGCGGTGATCATCGCCATCGGGCTCCAGTTCCGCTCGACGATCCAGAGCGCGCAGGACACGATCATCGGCTGCCTGCTGATCGCCACCGGCGTCGGCTTCGCCATCTTCGAGCTCACCGGGCACGGGCACAGCCATGGGCCCGACGGGCACAGCCACGATCATGGCGTCCAGAGCCACGAGGCGCACGGTCATGGACACCACCACCATCACGACCACGACCATCACCACGAGCACAAGCGCGAGCGCGGCCTCCGGGGGGTGGCGGCGGTCATGGTCCCCTTCGGCGCCGCCGCCTCTCCCGACCTCACCATCCTCCCCGTGTTCCTCGCCGCCACCGCCGTCGGGGTCCCGACGGCGATCGGCTCACTGGCGATCTTCGCCGCGGTGACGATCGGGACGATCGTCGGTCTCACCCTCACCGCCGCCCGCGGCGGTTACCAGGTGCGTGGTCAGTGGCTCGACCGGTGGGGGAACGGGATCACCGCGATCGTTCTCCTCGTCATCGGCGTGCTCGTGCTCACTGGCACGATCTAGCACGCATGAGGCAGGACACCCATGAGTCACGACATGCGAACAAGCACTCAAGCTGCCAACGACGGGATCTGCAGCGAGCCACTCGGAACGGGTTATGCCCCTGATTGACGTTCAGCCCTTCGGGTCCGAACACTTCGTCTTCACGGAACCAGCCCGTCTTCCGATCCGGAGTGACGCCCGCGCTATCGCGAGATCTGTAGACCGGCGACCCATCCGAGCGGCGGTTTAGGCGGTTCAACGTGACCCTAGATGCGAGTTTTCGCGAGTAGTTCGACGCGATGAGCGAGCTTGTTTTCTCCCACGCGCCCAGCGTCGAGTTCGAGCTCGAGGTCGTCGACGGCACCGTCGCCGAGGTCCTCGATATCGCCGCGGGCACCGGTGGCGACGCGGCTGGAGCAGCAGACCCCTCCGGGGAGGCGGAGCGAATCGCCGCCCGGGCAGCGACCGCGAGCACTCGTCGGCAGTATCCTCGATCTTTCGCGCGTTCGGTCACTGGCTCGCCGGTGAGCTCGGCCGGCCGACCATCGTCGGCGATCTTGACACCGACACGATCGCGGCCTACGGGCGCCACCTCGCGGTCGCCGGCGGCCGCCCGGCGGCCCTCGCGCGTGCACCTGTCATCGATCCAAGCGGCTCGGCCGCGACCTTGGCCGCGACGACCAAATCGACGGTGTGCGCGTCCCAAGGCATGAGCCCGGTCCGCCTCGGACGCTGACCGACACCGGCTATGCCAACCTGCTGCGTGTCCCCGACCGTCGTACCCTTCACCAGCCGACTCCGCGTCCTCCGCGCCCGAAATCTACGTCATCCACGTGCTAACGCTGAGCGCAGCCCCCGGAAGGGCTTCTGACGCTGGGCTTCGACCGGGGCGCTTCCAGGCCGAGCCGCCACCCTGCTGCCGGGCCTCCTGGCAGCCATCCCGCTCGGGACCCACACCCGCTGGAGACGACGACCTTTTGCTACATCACGATCTACGTTTCGACCTCCAACTCTGGGCGCACCTGGGGGAGTAGCTAAGCCGCACGACTATGCCGTCCTGCCTAAAAGCAATGCGCCATCGCCGTCGTATGCGGTAACGACTACAAACTGGTAATTTACCGCCGCTAGCCTAAGATCCGCGGACGAGCGCAAGCCGTCGCTCAGATGCGTCGTCACTACGCCGATCTCTCCCGCTGCCGACTTAGCGCGTCGCCATGTCGCTCCAACCCGCTCTGCGTCCGGCCGCCTTTCGACGTAGTAGATGCCATCACCAACCACATAATGCTCCGCGTCGACGTCGTTCCGAATAGGAATAAGATCGGTCGGTCGGGCCAGGCTATCGGGAACCAGCCAGACCGCTGGCCGGTGCCGGTCCATCCGATCTGCGACGCTTCGCCAAACCGCATGCCAGACGTCTCCCGAGTAGACGCGGCCGCCCTCTGTAAAGCGCGTCACCCTGTCGCCCGGAATCTCAGGATCAGCGATTGTGTAAGCCAGAAGCGCATCCAGATGGATGATCTCCTCCAGATAGCTGCCGAGTTCCCGGGCGAGCCATAAATTGTCTCGCAAGTACTCAAATGCTGCCTCTCCGTCCACCCGCTGACAGTTCTTATTCTCGTCGCTCATGCCTCACTCACACGCAGTTTGCTTCGGTGTATACGTACCGTCCGATCCCCAGCGCCAGCCATTACCGGTCCCGCCGCGCTGCGTGCAGTCCCGGTGCGGGCCAATCGGAGGATCCTGATCGAGGTCCGGGTGCCAGCTTTCTCCCGTGTCCGGATTGAACCATGCGCCCTTATCGCCGCCCTCTGGCTGTTGGCCTCGCCACTTCCAATCGCCGGGTCGGAGCTGCGTGGGATCCGAGAAGACCGGCGGGACCGCGCTGGCATCCAGGGGGTGTTTCGGACCCTCTGGAATCGGATTGATCGCCGGTATCCGATACGACCCCGCAAGACCGCACGCACGGGCGATATTGAGGCGGTTCACCTCGGTGGCATCTCCCCCGCTGCAAACCTGTCCGTCCTCGGGCCGGTGATCGCGCTGTGAGGGCACGACCAAACACCCCGCTGCGTGTTGCGAGCCTCGCGACGTGCGCCGTCCTCGCGGTAGGAACTGGCGCAGCAGCAAGCGAGACGCAAGCGCGAAAAGACGCCACACTCGTCCTCGGGATCTACATCGCCGGCGGGCCGGCGGCTATACCAGGCCAACCCGCCGTGCGCCCCGAACCGCAACCCGGGACCGTAACCGTCAAGACCCGGTCAGGAAAACTTGTGGTCAAGAGAACGCTCCACCTCCACGAGACGGCCTCGTTGACGGTGATACCCGGCCCGTACGTAGTCAGTGCCGTAGACCCGAACCTCGCCATCGGCGGCCCGCCCGCCGCCCACCGCTGCGGGCCCTTCACAGTCTACGCGCGCGCACACCACAAGACCCAAGCCGACATCACCTGTAACGTGCCGTAGATCCTCGACTGGATGGATCCCCGCCTGCGTATACAGTCTCGATGTCGGTCTGGCGCAAGGCCCGTGCCTTGAGCACCAGATCTCATCCCCGGAGTCAACGCCGAAACTTTGATCGGGGAACTCGCATCGACGATCGTGTTGGGTGCCGCGGACAGCTCATCGTCGGCGCTGCGGTCTCGGATGCGCGGCGCCGGCCGTCGACCACCTTCGGTGAGCCGGACGTCAGCCGGCTGCTGCAGCAGTCAGGGCACGTCCTGACTGGCGCACAGGGCGATAATCCAAATTCCTGAAACGCATCGCATCTCCTTCTCGTCGGTCGGTGTGACGAGGTCCGCGTTAGCGGACCTTCATTGCCATCCAAACAGAGTGCAGACCGGTCCGTCATGGGCGGTCGTCAGGGCCGAGCGAAGCGAGGGTCATAGCGCCAGCCTTAACGAGCAGGCGCTCAGATCGCCATCCCCAGCTGCTCCCCGTACGATCGTACGGGGGCGATCTCGTTCACCTGACGCCACGTCCACAAGGTGTGGGGGTCATAGCCCGTCGGTCGCGGTGGCCGGCAGGGGAACGTCTCGTCGCAATGACCTCGTGGGAACGACGTGCCGTCGCGATCGATGAGAAACTGGCTGCCGCCCATCCAGTACTCGTGCCATAGACATTCACACGCCCAGGCGGCCGACGAGTAATGGGGCTAGCTCGGTTCCCAGACCTTTTCGAATCAGGGTACTTGGACCGTTGCGTGGTCATACGCGGGCGCCCGGCCCGCCTCGGGCGAGGCCCCGGCCGAGGCCCCGGCGCGTCGCGCCACCATCACCCGCGTCCCGTTCCGCGGCGACAGGGTGACGTTGCGCCGCTTCGGGCGCTCGGCGTGCGTGCTCGCGGCGGTCAGCGTGCGGTGGCGAAGGATGGCGCCGAGGACGACGCGCATCTCCATCTCGGCGAAGGCCGCTCCCAGGCACCGGCGCACGCCGCCCCCGAAGGGAATCCACGCATAGGTGCTCGGCGCCTGCCCGAGGAAGCGCTCGGGCCGGAAGGCCAGCGGCTCGGGATAGAGGTCAGACCGGGTGTGGAGGAGCCAGATCGCCGGGGTAACATCGCTGCCGGGAGGGAGGGTGAAGCCGCCGACCTCGAGCTCGGTGGCCAGGCGCCGGCCCGCCAGAGGCACGACGGGACGCAGGCGCAGCGACTCCTGGATCACCGCGCGCAGGTACTCGTCGCCGTCGCCGGCGTCGACCTCGGCGACGAGTCGGCCGAGCACGGCGGGATGGCGGACGAGAAGGTCCGCGGTCCACGCGAGTCCCGTGGCGGTGGTCTCGTGGCCGGCGACGAGGAGGGTGAGGAGCTGGTCGCGGACGTCTTGGTCGTCCATGGCGGTGCCGTCCTCGAAGCGGGCGAGGTGCAGGAGCGAGAGGATGTCCTCCCCGTCGGTCGCGGCCGGGTCGCGCCGGCGCGCGGCGATCTCGGCGAGGAGAGCGTCGTCGATCTCCCCGGTGAGCTCGCGCAGCGCGGCGAGCGGACCCGCGCGGTGGGCGCGGCGGGCGAGGAGGATGCGGAACTGGAGCCCCGCCGACGAGGTGCCGTTGAGGAGTTGCGGTAACAGCGCGCGAAGGCGCTCGCGCCGCTCGGGGTCGGTCACCCCGAACACGGCCCGGAGGATCACCTCGAGCGTCACCGCCTGCATCCGCGGATGCAAGGCGAACGGCTCCCCCAGTGGCCACCCCGCGACTTCCGCCTCGGCGATCTCGGACACCGACGCCTCATAGGCCCGCATGCGCTCGCCGTGAAAGGGAGGGAGCATGAGCTTCCTGCGCTCCAGGTGCTCGGAACCCTCGAGCAAGAGCACCGACCGCGGTCCGACGATGGGCAGCAAGGCAAACGTCCGCCCCGGCGGCAACCCATGCGAGCGCTCCGAATACAGCGCCCGCACCACGTCGGGATCGGAGACCATCACCAACGGCGACTCGAAGCCGAGAAAGCGCACGCTGAAGGTGTCGCCGTGGGCGCGGCGGCACGACTCCAGGAACGAGATCGGCCGCAGCAGCCACCGCAACGTCTGCAGCCACGGCGGAGCAGTGGGTCCTGGCGGCCAGGAGCTCATCAGCGAGGTGAACAGTAGACCCCGCACGAAGCCCACATAGCTCCGATACGGCATGATGCTCGTGTGTCCACTCCCGATTCCTCACGCAGCGTCAAGATCTCCCCCGACGAACGGACGGGCTGGTCTTCCGAGCGCCCGCGCCGCGACGGCGCCCCGCCCCGCCCCGCCGACATCTCCGTCCGCTCCCGCGTCCTCTCCCCCTCCGACCGCCTCCGCTACTCGCCCGGCAGCCTGCTCCTCATCGTCGGCGCCAGCGCCGCCGACCCCGCGCGCTTCGCCGAGCGGGTCGTCGAGGAGCGCGGCGCCGTGCTCTCGCTGGGAAAGGTCCGCGCCCTGCTCGCGGGCCGCGTCGGCGAGGACGAGCTCGAGGCCCGGGCGCGCGAGCTCCTGGGTGCCGCCGTGCTCAAGCGCCTGCAGGCCAACCAGACGGTGATCGTGGCCATCGACGGCTTCGATCCCGCCGAGCGCGAGCGCTACGTGCGCATGGCCCACGGGGCGCGGCGCCCGCGGCACCTGATCCTCCTCGAGACCCGGCGCGACCAGGTGCTCGACGAGGAGCGCCCCGCGCTCGACGAGCTCCGCCGCGCCCTCGACGCCAACGAGCTCGGCAACGAGGGCTTCCAGACCACCTTGCGCCTCGGGGGCGCCGCGCTCACCGAGCTCAAGCGGATCGTCTTTCAGCGCCCGCCCCGGGAGGACTGAGCCCCGGCGCCCCGAGGCGCCCGTGCGCACCCGAAAGGTGGAGCACCGCCGCCACGGCGATGAACCCCAGTCCGAGGTCGAGCCGGCCCGCGGTCGCCGGCCCCATGAAGCTCAACGGGAGCGTGTCGATCCACCAGGACCAGACGAGCGTCGCGTAGTAACCGGCGAGGACCACGAGGTAGAAGGCGCCGAGGGTGCGGCCTCGCCGCTCCCACGCGCAGGCGGCGACCATGGCCAGCGCCAGCGAGACGAAGATGGTGACGCCGTTCGTCATCCCGAGCTGCTGATCGAGCCCGTGCACCACGGGGCCGACGCGATCGACGTTTCGGGCCAGGAAGCCGGGGTTGGCGACGCGCCCGAGCGGTACCTCGGTCTGGAGGTGGTGGGCGGCCACCCACAGCCGCCACGGAAGGATGGCGACGACGCCGAGCAGCGCCGAGGCGAGCGCGAGCTCGAGGGCGGCGCGACGGCGGCGCGCGAAGACCATCGCCGCCAGCGCCACGGCGAGGACGAGCAGGGCCCCGGCCGTCCCCTCGTTCTTGACGGCGGCGGCGCCCGCCAGGAGCAGCGCCGCGAGCGCGAGGTCGCGGCGCCGCCCCGACTGCAGCCACACCCCGAGCTGGAGCGTCCCCAGCGCGAGGTAGAAGCCGAGGGGCACATCGGCGTAGGCGGTGAGGAGGCGAGAGAGCGAGAGCAGCACCGCCCCGGTGAGCACCGGGGCCCACACCAGGGCCGAGGTCACGCGCGCGGCGATGAAGCCGCCGGCCCACACGAAGGCGATGGCGAGCAGCCACATGACGAGATGAAACGAGGACGGGTCGGGGCGTCCGAGGGCGCGGAGATGGAGCGCCTCGAGCAGGGGGAGGAGCAAGGGGTAGGCGGGATTGAAGGTGTAGTGGGGCTCGAAGCGGACGTCGCCGCTGAAGCCGAAGATCGCCGCCGGAAGGTGGGGGTGGGCGAAGAGGAGCAGCGCCTTGAGCCCCCAGACGTGCCACGCGTCGGTGTCGCCCGGGCCGATCGGGCGGTTGCCGAGCGTGAGCAGACCGACGACGGCGAGGACGGCAAAGGCGGCCAGGGTCGCGAGCACCGCCCAGCGCGCGGCGTCACCGCCGAGCACGCCCCGCCGACGCAGGGCATCCAGCCGACGCAGGGCACCGAGCCGGCGCAGGGCACCGAGCCGGGGCCGGTGCAGGTCGAGGGCGAGCGGCGCCGCGAGCACCGCCGCCACGATCCCGAACACGGCGAGCGTGAACGGACCTCCGGCCACGAGCACGATCACGCACACGGTGAGCGCGGCGGCGATACCCACGAGGTAGGCGAGCCCCACCGCGGCGAGCGCCCGGCGCGACCACACCGTCTCGATGACGCCGAGGGCGCGCAGGACCCCGAGCCCGGCCAGGACGAGCGCGCCGTGGACGAGCACGGGGCCGATCACCGCCCTCACGGCGCGACCCGGCCGATCAGGAAACCGGGGCCGTAGCCGATCACCCGGGTCAGGCGGACCGAGGGCAGGGCGCTGCGCGGCGTCGCGTAGAAGAGGATCCACTGCGCCTGCGCGGGAAAGTCGGTGAAGACGCGCGGCTCGAGCCGGTAGGCGATCCAGTTGGCGAGCCCGTTGGAGCAGTTGCTCGGCTGCGGGCATTCGAGGAACACGTTGGCGTCGCGGGGGAGGACCGCGTCGGCCCACGCGAGGACGTCATCCCGCGCCCCCCATCGCGCCCCGGGCACGGCGAGCGCCTGCTCGGTGCTCAGCCGGGCGTCGCGCGAGTGCTCATCGACGAGCGTGCGAGCGTCGGGCCACGCATTGCTCCAGAAGGCAAACCCCGCCACCACCACCGCCACCACCGAGACGGCCGCCGTCAACGGCGCCGGTCCGGGGAGCAGACCGCGCACGAGCGCCGCGACGGCGAGAGCCCCGACGACCTCGAGGAGGACGGTCACCAGGCGACCCTATTGCCTGGCGGGGCGGCGCCGCTACGGGCGCCGCCGCTAGGGCGGCGCCCCGCCCCGTCCGCTACCCCACCGCCGAGCGCGAGAACGCGCGGATGGCGATGGCGGTGAGCGCGGCCGCGAAGGCGGCGACGACGCCGAGGCTCAGCCACGCCTCGGCACTGACGTTGCTCATCCCCCAGATCGCGTGCAGCCCGGTGCCGCGCGGGTCGACGAAGGCGTAGCGCATGAGCGCGAGCGCGTGGGTCAGGGGCATGAACTTGGCGATGGTGGCGAGCGCCGCGGGCATGGCGGCGATCGGGAAGAGCGCGCCCGCGAAGAAGAACGGGAGGATGGCCACGGCGGGAACGGCGCCGATGTAGTCCTCCTGCTTGTGGACGCGGCTCGCCAGCGTCTCGGCGACGGCGTAGATGAACACGCTGAAGAGGAGCGCGGCGCCGACGAACCAGCCCAGGCCGGCCGCGGTGATGGTGAAGTGGGCGCCGCGCACGGCGGCGAGGACGAGGAGGACGACGATCTGGAGCGCCGCCAGGGCGAGGGCGACCGCGAGGTTGCCGAGGACGAGCAGGGCGCGGGGGACCGGCGCCGCCAGGAGCTCGCGCTGAGCTCCCTGCTCGCGGTCGATGATGACGCTGAGCCCGGCGAAGATGCAGCTCAGGGGGACGAGCAGGCCGATGGTGCCGATGTCGATGAACGAGGCGTAGTCGATGTGTGAGCGCAAGCCCCCGGTGGCCTGCTTGAGCGCGGGCGCGGCGATGAGGGCGAGGAGGAGGGGGCCGAGCAGGGGCACGGCGATCTGGCGCGGCGTGCGCGAGGTGAGGGCGGCGCGGCGCCCGGCGAGGGTGATCAAGGCCGCCGCCACGGTGGGGATCCGCCGCGCGGCGGGCCGGGGCGTGGGGGTAACCCGTGGTCCAGGGGTGTAGGTGGTCGAACTCATGTCGCGTTGTTCCTTTCTCAGGGTCAGGCGGCGATGTCGAGACGGTCGCCGGTGAGCAGGAGGTAGACGTCGTCGAGGTTGGGTTGGCGTGAGCTGATGGCGGCAGCCGTCACCCCGGCGCGGTCGAGGGCGGCCATCACGTCGCCGGCGGAGATGTCGCGCAGCGGCACCATCAGCGTCGAGCCGACCGCGAAGGCGGCGTCGACGGGCAGGCCTTCTGACTCCAGAGCGGCCCGGGCGACGGATGCCTCGCCGCCGACACGGAGCTCGAGGATCTCGCGCCCGAGACCGGCGAGGAGGGCGTCGGGGGTCGCGAGGGCGACGATCCGCCCGCGGTTGATGATCGCCACGCGATCGCACAGCCGCTGCGCCTCGTCGAGGTAATGGGTGGTGAGGAGGATGGTCGTCTCCTCGCGCTCGCGCACGTCGGCGAGGAGGTCGAGGAGCTCATGGCGGATCCTCGGGTCGAGGCCCACGGTGGGCTCGTCGAGGAAGAGGACGCGCGGCCGGGAGATGAGCGCGCGCGCGATCTCCAGGCGCCGCCGCTCCCCGCCGCTGTAGCTGCCGACGTTGCGTTCGACGAGCTCGGCGAGACCGAGGACGTCGACGAGGTCGGCGATGCGCTCCCGCGCCTCGCGCGGGGCAACCGCCCACAGGCGGGCGTGAAGGATGAGGTTGGCGCGACCGCTCAGGCTCCGGTCGACGACGGCATCCTGGAACACCACGCTACTCACGCTCCGCGCCTCGATCGGCTGGGTGGCGACGTCGAAGCCGGCGAGGCGCGCGGTGCCCCCGCTCGGGGCGATCGTCGTGCTCAGCATGCCCACCGTCGTCGTCTTGCCGGCGCCGTTGGGTCCGAGGAGGCCGAACACCTCCCCGGCGGCGATCTCGAAGTCGAGGCCGCGAACCGCCTCCACCCCACCCGCGTAGGTCTTGCGCAGATCGCTGACCTCAACGATCCTGTCGTGCCACGGCTGTTCACTCATCTCGATCTCCTTGCCTTGGGTGGGCCCCGGCGGTCACACCGCCGGCGCCGGGTTCGTCATACCGGTGACGATTCCGAGCGAAAGGATGTGACCGATGAGCGAGCCAGACCCCGTGACCGACGAGTTCGAGCGCTACCGCTCCCACCTGAGGGCGGTGGCCTACCGGATGCTCGGCTCGGTGAGCGAAGCCGAGGACGCGGTGCAGGAGTCGTGGCTGCGCCTCACCCGCTCAGACGCCGAGTCCATCGCCAACCTCCGCGCCTGGCTCACCACCGTCGTCGCCCGCGTCGCCCTCGACATGCTCAGGGCGCGGAACTCGCGTCGCGAGGACTACTTCGGGACCTGGCTCCCCGAGCCCATCGTCAGCTTCGCCGAGGACCCTTCGGGCGCCGACCCCGAGTACGAGGCCCTGCTCGCCGACTCGGTGGGTCTCGCCATGCTCGTGGTCCTCGAGCAGCTCGCGCCCCCCGAGCGCCTCGCCTATGTCCTGCACGACATGTTCGCCGTCCCCTTCGAGGAGATCGCCCCGGTCGTCGGGCGCACCCCCGCGGCGGCGCGACAGCTCGCGAGCCGCGCGCGCCGCCGCATCCAGGGCGATGCCGCGCCGCCCGAGGCCGACCCCGCCCAGCAGCGCGAGCTCGTCGAGGCCTTCCTCGCCGCCTCGCGCGCCGGCGACTTCGACGCCCTGCTCGCCGTCCTCCATCCCGACGTCGTCCTCCGCGCCGACACCGGCGGCTCGCGCGAGCGCGCCCGTCCCACCTTCGCGGGCGCCGAGGCGGTCGCCGGCCAGGCGCTCGGATTCGGCCGGCATTTCGTCCGCTTCGGTCGCGTGGCCCTGGTCAACGGCGTCCCCGGGATCGTCATCGCCCCCGGCCCTCGCGCCCTCGCCGTCGCCGCCTTCACCGTCGACGAGGGGCGGATCGTGGCCATCGACGTGGTCGCCGACCCGGCCAAGCTCCGGGGGCTCGCGGTGGACGCGTGAAGGCGATCGGTATTCTCGACCGGACGCGTGCAGGAACTGACGATCACCATCAACGGCACCGATCGCCGGCTGGTGGTCGACGAGCGGACCACCCTGCTCGACCTCCTGCGCGAGGAGCTCGGCCTCACCGGCGCCAAGAAGGGCTGTGACCAGGGCCAGTGCGGCGCCTGCACCGTCCTCCTCGACGGGCGGCGCGTGCTCAGCTGCCTGACCCTCGCCGTCGCCCAGGACGGGCGTGAGGTCGTGAGCATCGAGGGCCTCGCGCAGGACGGCGAGCTCCACCCCCTGCAGGAGGCCTTCGTCGCCCACGACGCGCTCCAGTGCGGCTACTGCACCCCCGGGCAGATCTGCTCGGGCGTCGCCATGCTCGCCGAGGCCGGTGAGGGGTGGCCGAGCGCGGTGACGAGCGAGCTCGCGGCGCCAGGACCGGTCACCCTCGACGAGCACGAGATCCGCGAGCGCATGAGCGGCAACCTGTGCCGCTGCGGCTGCTACGTGAACATCGTCACGGCCGTGCAAGCGGTCGCCACGTGAACGAGCTCGAATACCTCCGGCCCGACGACCAGGCGCACGCCGCGGCGCTCGTCGCCGATGATCCGGGCGCGCGCTTCCTGGGCGGCGGCACCAACCTCATCGACCTGATGAAGCTCGGGGTCGAGCGCCCGGAGCGACTCGTCGACGTCTCGCGCGTCCTCGACGCCGGGGTGAAGCAGACGCCCGCCGGAGGCCTGCGCGTCGGCGCCGCCACCCCCAACAGCGACCTCGCGGCCGACCCCGGTCTCCGCGCCCGCTACCCGGCGGTCAGCCAGGCCCTGCTCGCGGGCGCCTCCGGCCAGCTCCGGAACATGGCGACCACGGGCGGGAACCTCCTCCAGCGCACCCGCTGCCTGTACTTCCAGGACCCGACCAAGCCCTGCAACAAGCGCGAGCCCGGCACCGGGTGCCCCGCGCGCGAGGGCGAGCACCGCGGCCTCGCCGTCCTCGGCGCCTCCGAGCACTGCGTGGCCACCCACCCCTCCGATCTCGCGGTCGCCCTCGCCGCCTGCGACGCCGTCGTCCACACCTCGCGGCGCTCGCTGCGCCTCACCGAGCTCTACCGCCCGCCCGGCGAGGATCCCCACCGCGACACCGTCCTCGACCACGGCGAGCTCATCCTCGCCGTCGAGCTGCCGCCGCCCCTGCCCCGCTCGCGCTACCGCAAGGTCAGGGACCGCGCCTCGTTCTCCTTCGCGCTCGTGTCGATCGCCGTCGCCCTCGACCTCGACCTCGACGCGGGCACCGGCGCCGTGCGCGAGGTGCGCATCGCCCTGGGCGGCGTCGCCCACCAGCCGTGGCGGGCGTCGACGGCCGAGGCGATGCTCACGGGCGCGCCGATCACCCCCGAGGCCCTGGCCGCCGCCGCCGAGGCCGAGCTCGAACAAGCGCGTCCTCTCCCCGGCAACGCCTTCAAGCTCACCCTGGCCCGAAACCTCATCCTCGACACCGTCGGCGAGCTGGCGGCGCCATGACGGCGACCACGCGCACCCTGTCGGTCGGCGCCGCCGTCGAACGCGCCGACGCCCGGCTCAAGGTCACGGGCCAGGCCCTCTACGCCTACGAATACCCCGTCGAGGGCGTCGCCTACGCCGCCCTCGTGCAGGCCACCATCGCCCGGGGCACCGTCGAGGCGATCGACGCCGGCGCCGCCCTCGCCGTCCCCGGCGTGCTCGCGGTGCTCTCGCACGAGAACGCCCTCGCCCTCGAGCCGGTCGACAACCGCGAGCTCGCCGTGCTCCAGTCACCCCAGGTCGTCTACCGCGGCCAGATCGTCGGCGCGGTCATCGCCGAGCGCCTCGAGATCGCCCGCGAGGCGGCCGCCCTCGTCGCCGTCCGCTACACCGAAGAGCCCCACGACGTCGTCCTCCGTCCCGACCATCCCCGCCTCACGCGTCCGGAGAACATCCTCGGGAGCGCGACCGACACCGACCACGGCGACCTCGAGTCCGCCCTCGCCACCGCCGCCGTGGTCGTCGACGAGCGCTACCGCACGCCCGCCGTGCATGCGAACCCGATGGAGCCCCACGCCACCCTGGCGGTGTGGGAGGAGGACTCGGTGACCATCTACGAGGCGAGCCAGTTCGCCGCCGGCGCCCAGTCCACCGTGGCCAAGGCCTTCGGGCTGGCGCCCGCCAACGTGCGCGTCATCGCCAGCCACGTGGGCGGCGGCTTCGGCTCCAAGGGCTACCCGCGCCCGCCCATGTTCGTCGCCGTCATGGCCGCCAAGCTCTGCGGCCGGCCCGTGAAGATCGCCCTCACGCGACGCCAGATGTTCCCCATCGCCGGGTACCGGACGCCGACCGCCCAGCGCGTGCGCCTCGCCGCCGACGCGGAGGGCCGGCTCGTGGCGGTGGCTCACGACGCCTGCGTGCAGATCTCGCGGGTGAGCGACTTCGTCGAGCCCGTCGCCTTCGACGCCCGCACCCTGTACCGCTCCGAGAACCGCGCCACCTCGCACCGCGTCGTCGACCTCGACGTCCCCTCGCCCGGGTTCGTGCGCGGCCCGGGGCACGTGCCCGGATCCTTCGGCCTCGAGTCGGCGATGGACGAGCTCGCCGAGCGGCTCGGCATCGACCCCGTCGAGCTCCGCATCCGCAATGAGCCCGACCTCGACCAGGAGTCCGGCCTTCCCTACAGCAGTCGCGGCCTGGTGGCGTGCCTGCGCGAGGGCGCCGAACGCTTCGGATGGCCGCGCCCCCGGCGGCGCGAGGGCGACTGGCTGATCGGCGCCGGCGTCGCCGCCGCGAGCTTCCCCACCTACCAGCAGTCATCCTCGGCCACCGTGCGCGCCGAGGCCAGCGGCCGCTACACGGTCAAGATCGACGCCACCGACATCGGCACCGGCGCCCGTACCACGCTCGCCCAGATCGCCGCCGACGAGCTCGAGGTGCCCTACGAGCTCGTCGACGTCGAGCTCGGCGACTCGCGTCTCCCCTACGCGATCGGCGCCTTCGGGTCGATGGGCACCGCCTCCTGGGGCCACGCCGTGCTCGACGCCTGCCGCGCGCTCAAGGACGCCCTCGACGAGCTCGGCGACGTTCCCGACGACGGGCTCGAGGCGAGCGCCAACACCTCGGCGGCGCTCAAGGAGCCCAAGCGGTATTCGAGCTCGGCCTTCGGCGCCCAGTTCGCCGAGGTCAGGGTCGACGCCGTCACCGGCGAGGTCCGGGTCTCCGAGCTCGTGGGGATGTTCGGGGCGGGACGGATCGTCAGCCCGCTCCTCGCCCGCTCCCAGATGCTCGGGGGCATGACCTGGGGAATCGGCGCGGCCTTGCTCGAGGAGAGCGTGCTCGACGTCCAGTTCGGCGACTACGTCAATTCCGACTTCGCCGCCTACCACATCGCCTCGTGCGCGGACGTCGAGCACCTCGAGGTGGGCTGGATCGAAGAGGACGATCCCCACGTCAATCCCCTCGGCGTCAAGGGAGTCGGCGAGCTCGGCCACGTCGGCGCCGCCGCCGCCATCGCCAACGCCGTCTACGCGGCCACCGGGATCCGCGTCCGCGACCTCCCGATCACCCCCGACAAGCTCCTCGGGTAACTCGCGTCAGGCGCTTTCGAGCGTCCCGTCGGCGAGCTGGGCCCTGAGCGCCTTCTTGTTGAACTTCCCCACCGACGTCTTCGGGACCTCGGCGATGAACTCGACGCGCTCGGGGACCCACCACTTGGCCACCCGGGTGCTGAGGAACTGCTTGAGATCGTCGGCCCCGAGCTCGCCGCCGGGGCGCCGCACCACGCACGCGCACGGCCGCTCGCCCCAGCGCTCGTCGGGCACCGCCACCACGGCGGCCTCGAGCACGTCGGGGTGGGCCATGATCTCGTTCTCGAGGGCGACCGAGCTGATCCACTCCCCGCCCGACTTGACGAGGTCCTTGGTGCGATCGACGAGCTTGATGAAGGCGCCATGCTCGATCTCGGCGACGTCGCCGGTGCGCAGCCAGCCGTCCTCGGTGAACTTCTCGGCGGCGCTCTCGTCGCGGTAGTAGGAACGGGCGATGGTCGGCCCTCGGACCTGGAGCTCACCCCCCGCCTCCTCGTCGGCGCGAAACTCGACGAAGGGGAGGACGCGCCCCTGCATGGCGCGGATCGCGTACGCGCCGTCGCCCTCTGGCCCGCCCGGCGGGACGCGGGACATCGAGGCCACCGGGCTTGTCTCCGTCATCCCCCAGGCCTGGAGGATGGGAACACCGAAACGCTCGTCGTAGAGGCGGATGAGGCTCTCGGGCACGGCCGAGCCGCCGCACAGCAGGCGCTCGACCGAGGACAGGTCGGGGCGGGGATCGAGCTGGGCGACGCCCTGCCAGATCGTGGGCACGGCACCGGCGAAGGTCACCCGCTCCCGCGCGATGAGCTCGGCGAGGTCGGCGGGGTCCATACGCGGGCCCGGGAGCACGAGCTTGC
This sequence comes from Solirubrobacteraceae bacterium, assembly GCA_035552815.1. GTDB lineage: Bacteria > Actinomycetota > Thermoleophilia > Solirubrobacterales > Solirubrobacteraceae > Palsa-465. The sequence continues at coordinate 16,570 of DASZKU010000261.1, forward strand.
TCCCCGCCAGCGCCGCCGCGTAGGGCATGCCCCAGGCGTTGGCATGGAACATGGGCACGATCGGGAGCACGGTGTCGCGCTCGCGCAGCCCGAGGACGTCGGCCTGATTGGCGAACAGGGCGTGGAGCACCGTCGAGCGGTGCGAGTAGACGACGCCCTTGGGCATCCCCGTCGTCCCGCTCGTGAAGCACATCGCCGCCGCACAATTCTCGTCGAGCTCGGGGAAGGTGAAGCCGTCGTCGCCCGAGGCGACGAGCGCCTCGTAGTCGAGCGCCCCCTCGCGCGGGCAATCGGCGTCGGGCATGAGCACCTCGTGCTCGACGGTGCCGCCGAAGCTCGGCATCCGCTCGGCGAGCGAGGCGTCGAGAAAGATCACCCGGTCCTCCCCGTGGGCGACGATGTAGCGCAGATCGTCGTCGAAGAGACGAATGTTCAGCGTGTGGAGCACCGCGCCCATCGAGGGGATGGCGAGATAGAGCTCGACGTGGCGCACCGAGTTCCACCCGAACGTCGCCACCCGGTCCCCGGGCCGGATCCCCAGCTCGTGGAGCGCGCTCGCCAGCCGCCGCGCCCGCCTCACCACCTCGCCCCACGTCGAGCGCTCGACGCCCGTCGCCGTCACGCTCACGATCTCCCGCTCGGCGAACAGCCGCCCCGCCCGCTCGGCCATCGAGCTCACGAGCAGCGGCGTACGCATCATCAGGCCCTCGAGCGCGGTGGAGGACTCGTAAGTGGTCATCGGCACGTCTCCTTCCTCGGTCAGGTGCCAAGCCTACGCCGCGCCCGGGTCGCGTGCCCGGGTCGGCGGGCGGGCGGGGGGCGGGCCGGGGGGCGGCGGCGCGGCGGGCGGCGGCGGGCGGCGGCGGGCGCGGCGGGCGGCGGGCGCGGCGGGCGGGGCGGCGCGCGCCGAACCGATGTCGCTCAATCCCGCATAGCGCACCCAAGAGACATCACTTCGCGGCCAGCGGCCCCGGCGGCGCGCGCGGCGGCGGCGCGCGCGGCGGCGGCGGCGCGCGCGGCGCGGCGCGGCGGCGCCGCGACCCCGCGCCGAACCGATGTCGCTCAATCCCGCATAGCGCACCCCAGCGACATCACTTCGCGGCCAGCGGCCCCGGCGGCGCCCGCGGCGGCGGCGCGCGCGGCGGCGGCGGCGCGCGCGGCGGCGGCGGCGCGCGCGGCGGCGGCGGCGCGCGCGGCGGCGGCGGCGCGCGCGGC
>DASZKU010000262.1:0-13891 GCA_035552815.1 Solirubrobacteraceae bacterium
AAGCTTGCCTCGGGTGGCTGACCGCTCGAAGATGGAGGACGCGGGCACCCACGAGCCTCCCGACGTCCGCCCCGTACACGTGATCTGGATGACTAGCGGCCTGGGTTGCGATGGTGACACGGTGTCGATGACCGCGGCCACCAACCCGAGCCTCGAGGATCTCCTGCGGGGTGCGTTCCCCGGGATCCCCCCGTTGATCATCTACAACCCGTTCTTCGCCTACGAGACCGGCGCCGAGTTCATGCGCGCCTGGGTCGACGCCGCCGCCGGCAAGCTCGACCCCTTCATCCTCGTGCTCGAGGGCGCCGTGCCCAACGAGGTGGTCAACGGCGAGGGGCATTGGGCGGCCTTCGGCACCGACGAGGCGACGGGGCAACCGATTACCACGTGCACGTGGCTCGACCGGCTCGCGCCCCGGGCCGCCGCCGTGCTCGCGCTGGGCACCTGCGCCGCCTACGGCGGGATCCCAGCCATGCGCAACAACCCGACGGGGGCGATGGGGCTGCGCGACTACCTGGGCTGGGACTGGGTCTCGCGCCGCAAGCTCCCGATCGTCAACCTCCCCGGCTGCCCGGCGCAACCCGACAACGTCACCGAGACGCTGCTGAGCATGGTCCTGCACCTGATCGGGATGGGTCCGCCTCCCGAGCTCGACGAGCAGGGGCGGCCGGCACGGATCTTCGGGCGCACGGTCCACGAGAGCTGTGACCGCGTCGGCTATGCCGAGCAGGGCCGCTTCGCCGAGGCCCACGGCGAGGGCGGCTGCCTGGTCAAGCTCGGGTGCAAGGGTCCGGTCGTCAAGTGCAACGTCCCCATCCGCGGCTGGGTCAACGGCATCGGCGGCTGCCCCAATGTCGGCGGGATATGCATGGCCTGCACGATGCCGGGGTTCCCGGACAAGTACATGCCCTTCGCCGAGACCCAGGGCCTCGTCACCCTCTACACCAACGCCGCCCGCTTCACCTACGGCCCCGTCCTCAGGTACTTCCGCGAGCGCAGCATCCGCCGCACCTACGACGTCGAGCCGGAGTGGCGCAGGCGCTCGGCGGAGCTGAGCAGCGGGTATCGCCGGCGTTGGTGAATCGGTCACGCGCCGGTCGAGCCTTATCACGATTTCAACGGCCGGTTCGCCACACACCTTCCGCTCTATGCCATAGTCTCTAATGAGAGAGGCATGGCTATAACTGTTACTCAGCTCACGGCGTTCCTCGCCGTCGTCCGCGGCGGCTCGGTGACCGCGGCGGCCGATGAGCTCATCGTCACCCAGCCTTCGGTGTCGGCGGCCATCGCCGCGCTCTCGCGCGAGCTCGGCTCGGAACTGTTCGAACGGGCCGGCCGCGGGATCCGGCCCACCGACGCCGGCACCGCCTTCGCGCCGTACGCCGAGGACGTCATGGGGCTCCTCGAGCAGGGGCGCCGGGCCGCCCGCGAGGCAGCGGCAGTGGCGGCGAGCAAGCTCAAGATCGCCGCCGTGACCACCGCGGCCGAGTCCTTCGTGCCCCCGCTGATGCGCGCCTTCGGCCAGGATCACCCGGGCCTCGAGCTCGCCCTCGACGTCGGCAACCGCCAGCGCGTGCTCGAGCGCGTCCTCTCCCACGCCGCCGACGTCGCCATCACCGGCCGCCCCCCCGCCGACGATCGCCTCATCGCGATGCCGATCATGGACAACGAGATCGTGTGCATCACCTCGCCCGAGGACCGGCTCGTGGGCAACGGGCCAATCAGCGCCAGCGACCTCGCCGACCGCGCCTGGCTGCTGCGCGAGCCCGGCTCGGGCACGCGCACCCTCGGCGAGCAGTTCCTCACCGACCGCGACATGGCGCCCGAGACCCTGACCCTCGGTTCCAACGGCGCCATCAAGCAGGCGGCCCGCGTCGGCCTGGGCGTCTCGCTGCTCTCGCGCGCGGCCGTGCAGGCCGAGATCGAGGCGGGCCTGCTCGGCGAGCTCGAGCTCGAGGATCCGCCCCCGCCGCGCCCATGGTTCGTCCTCCATTCCGCGGTGGGGCCGGTGCGGGCGCCGGTGGCCGCCTTCGTCTCCTTCGTGAGAAGCTCGATCGTCAATGTGTAATCGGCTAAAGCCGATTACATTGGCGCATTTGCCAGAGGCAAATGCGCCGGCGGGGGTTGCGTCGGGTCGCTAGCGGGGCGTCGGGTCGCTAGCGGGGCGTCGGGTCGCTAGCGGGTGTCCACGCGGACGCCGGGGCTACCGAGGGCGACGGCCGCCCGGGCGGTGACGAGCTGGTAGAGGATCAGCACCTGGACGATGGCCAGCGACTCCGAGCGATGGAGCCGGTGACCGACGGCGAACACGCCGAGGCGCTCGGTGCGCAGGTGGCTGGCGAAGTGCATGCGATCCCACACCGCCTCCTCGATCGCCGCGGCGCGGTCGGGGCTGATCGATCCGGGCACGAACAGGTGGGTCTCCGCGCGCTGCTCGGTGAGGGTGATCGCCGAACCGTCCTCGTCGACGAAGGGCGAGAGGTCGGGATGGGGCAGGCTGGGGCGCATCTTGACGAGCGCGTCGAGACGGTCCTGATCGCCGTCCTCGCCGGGCATGAAGGAGACGACGATGTCGGCGTAGCGCTGCTGGGGGCGGATGAACACCTCGGCGTCGCCCTCGCGCTTGTCGAGCTCGGCGAGCACCGCGTCGGTCGTGTACCCGCGCCGGGTGATGTCGCGCTGCACCTTCCACTGGCGGCGGAGGTCCTCGGGGGGCGCCATGTAGACGCGGACGTCGTAGGTCTCGCGCATCGCCGCCGTGTGGAAGCCGAGCATCCCCTCGACGATGGTGAACTGGGCCGGGCGCACGTACTGCGAGGGCAGGAAGGAGCCGTCGCTGTGGCGGTAGATGGGCTTGAGGATCGGCTCGCCGGCGCGCAGGTGGGCGAGGTGGCGTTCGAGGACGTCGAGATAGTTGCCTCGGGGATCGAGCGGCGTGATGTTGTGCTCGGCGCGCCGGCGGCGGTCGTAGCGGTGGTAATCGTCGGCGGCCACTCGGGTTACCTGCGCCTCCCCGAGGATGCGCACGAGCCCACGGGTCAGCGTCGTCTTGCCGGCACCCGAGTCACCGACGACTCCCAACATAATCGGACGGGGCATAACAGGCTCTCAGCTCGCTGGTTGCGGCTCGGTCGCGCGGCCCGAGCGAGGGTTGCCCGACTCGGCCACGGAGCGCACCCTACCCCCTCCGTCAACCCCCGTGCTCGGCGCGCCGGCGACGACGATGGCGAGGCCCGGTCGCGTGCGCTCGACGCGCGGGACGACATCGAGAACCGACTCGCGCGCGCAGTATTCGATGTCCTCGCCCAGGCCCGCCTCGACGAGGGATCTGGCGTTGGCGCTGGCGGCGAGAACGTCGACGGCGCGAGGATGGGCGCGGGCCACCGCCTCGGCCGCCAGCGCGGCGTCGGTGCGCTCGCCGGGCAATCCGGCGGACAGGCGCCCGGCCACGTAGACGTCCTCCAGGGCGATCGCGCCGTAGGTGCCTGAGCAGACGATCTGGATGTCCGCTCCGGCGATCTCCGCGCGCACCGCCTCGAGGTTCATCAGGCAGGCGAGGAGGACCAGGGCCGAGCGCCGGGAGGCCTCGACGATGGTCGGGGCGCCGTTGGTGGTCGCGAGCACGAGCTCCTCGGCGCTGTCGTGGGCGACGTCGCCGGGCGAGTTGCCACGATCGAAGCCCGGGGGCATCTTCCCGTGCTGCTCGCCGGCCAGGACGCGGCCGCGCGCGCGCATGCGCAGCGCCCGCTCGAGGCTGTCGACGCACAGCACCCGCCGGTAACCGGAGGCGAGCGCCTGCGTCGCGGTGGTGGTCGCGCGCAGCACGTCGATGACGACGGCGACGTCGGCATCCTTGGCCTCGGCGGGAGTGAAGGCGACGTCGATCATGCCGCGCCCGCCCGCAGTCGCGCGCTCGCCCGCGGGGCGCTCACGGCGGAGCGCGCGGCGGCGCAGACCGCCATCTTGGACACGTATGGCATCAGTCGCTCCTGGGTTGGGGGACGTCGCGCAGGCACAGCAACGAGCGTGAGCTGGGCGCGAGCGACGATTCGCGAACGATGGATCTTAGACGGCCGATTGGGGTACGGTGACCCTGCGGGCGGGACGAAGGATAGATAAGGACGAGTCAATGCTTAGCAGAGAAATCATTACTTGACATTTATGCTGAGCCGGACTACGTTTTTGTCCCAGAACGACAGGAAGGGATGGAGATGAATACCGCGACGACCGAGAGCAAGGACCGGTGATGGCAGCCACTACTGACACCAAGAAGGATCGCTGGGCCTCCGGCGTCACGCCCTATGCGGAGATGGGCTATTACAACGCCGACTACGAGCCCAAGGACACCGACGTCCTCTGCGCTTTCCGGATCACCCCGCAGCCCGGCGTCGACGCCATCGAGGCAGCGGCCGCGGTCGCCGGTGAGTCATCCACGGCGACGTGGACCGTGGTGTGGACCGACCGCCTCACCGATCACAAGCACTACCAGGCCAAGGCCTACGACGTGCAGCCCGTCCCCGGCCGCGAGGGCGAGTACATCGCCAAGATCGCCTATGACATCGACCTCTTCGAAGAGGGCTCGATCGCGAACCTGACGAGCTCGATCATCGGCAACGTCTTCGGCTTCAAGGCGCTCAAGGCGCTTCGCCTCGAGGACATGCGGATCCCCACCCATTACCTGAAGACCTTTCAGGGTCCTCCCCACGGGATCGTCATGGAGCGCGAGTACCTCGACAAGTTCGGGCGCCCCATCCTCGGCGCCACCGTCAAGCCCAAGCTCGGCCTCTCGGCCAAGAACTACGGGCGTGTCGTCTTCGAGGCGCTCCGCGGCGGCCTGGACTTCACCAAGGACGACGAGAACATCAACTCGCAGCCGTTCATGCGCTGGCGCGATCGCTACCTGTACTCGATGGAGGGCGTCGAGCGCGCCTCCGCGACCACGGGCGAGGTCAAGGGTCACTACATGAACGTCACCGCGGCCGACATGGAGGGCATGTACGAGCGCGCCGAGTTCGCCAAGGAGATCGGCAGCCTCATCATCATGATGGACCTCACGGTCGGCTACACGGCCATGCAGTCGATGTCGAAGTGGGCGCGCCGGAACGGCCTCATCCTCCACCTCCACCGCGCCGGCCACGGCACCTACACGCGCCAGAAGACGCACGGCGTCTCCTTCCGCGTCATCGCCAAGTGGGTGCGCATGCTCGGCGTCGACCACGTCCACGCCGGCACCGTGGTGGGCAAGCTCGAGGGCGATCCCCAGATGATCAGGGGCTACTACGACACCCTGCGCCTGGATCACATCGAGGAGAACCCCGACACGGGCATCTACTTCACCCAGGACTGGCTGTCGATGCCCGGCGTCATGCCCGTCGCCTCGGGCGGCATCCACGCCGGCCAGATGCACCAGCTCCTCGAGTACCTCGGCGAGGACGTCGTGCTTCAGTTCGGCGGCGGCACCATCGGTCACCCGATGGGCGTCGGCGCCGGCGCCACCGCCAACCGCGTCGCCGTCGAGGCGATCATCCAGGCCCGCAACGAGGGCAAGGACTACTTCAACGAGGGTCCCGACATCCTCGAGAAGGCCGCCAAGGGCTGCCCGGAGTTGAATGCCGCCCTCCAGGTGTGGAAGGACATCACCTTCAACTTCGAATCGACCGACACCCCCGACTACGTGGCCACCCCCACGGTCGGCTGATCAAGGAAGCAGAGATACCTCATGCGACTTACTCAAGGAACCTTCTCCTTCCTCCCCGACATGACCGACGAGCAGATCACCGCTCAGATCGTCTACTCGCTCGAGAACGGCTGGGCGATGTCGGTCGAGCACACCGATGACCCGCATCCGCGCAACTCGTACTGGGAGATGTGGGGCCTGCCCATGTTCGACCTCCCCACCGAGGACGCCGACCAGTTCATGCGCGAGGTGCGGGCGTGCCGGGAGGCATTCCCCGGCCACTACATCAAGGTGCTCGCCTATGACGCCAAGCGCGGTCGCCAGACGACGGCGCTGAGCTTCATCGTCAACCGCCCCGCGGACGAGCCCGGATTCCGGCTCGATCGTCAGGACTCCCACGACCGCACGATCCGCTACACGCTGCACCCGTACGCGACCGAGAAGCCGGAGGGCAAGCGCTACCTGAACGGCGCCGCCGCCACCAATGGTGCTGCCTCCCCCGGCGAGACGTCCGGCGGGGCCGGTGCGGGCAGCTGACGCCACCGGGCGCGCCTCGATGCAGTCCTCAGCCGTTCAGCAATCCGACGCCTCCGTCAACGGCGCAGGCGAAGCGGAGCGGGCGAAGGTCGAGCAGCTCCTCCGCGACGCGGAGATCGAGACCGTGCTCGGCCAGCTCGACGAGGAGCTCGTCGCGCTCGCCCCGGTGAAGACGCGGATCCGCGAGATCGCGGCTCTGCTCCTCATCGACCGCCTGCGCCGCGAGCTCGAGCTGAGCTCGAACCGGCCGACGCTGCACATGTCGTTCACCGGGAATCCCGGCACCGGCAAGACGACGGTGGCGATGAAGGTGGCGGACATCCTCCATCGTCTCGGCTACATCGAGAAGAACAAGGTCGTCGCGGTCACCCGCGACGACCTCGTGGGCCAGTACGTCGGTCACACCGCGCCCAAGACCAAGGAGGTCCTCAAGCGCGCCTCCGGCGGTGTCCTCTTCATCGACGAGGCGTATTACCTGTACCGGCCCGAGAACGAGCGCGACTACGGCGTCGAGGCGATCGAGATCCTCCTCCAGGTGATGGAGAACGAGCGCGACAACATCGTCGTCGTCCTCGCCGGTTACAAGGACCGGATGGACAACTTCTTCCAGTCCAACCCGGGCATGAGCTCACGCGTCGCCCACCACATCGACTTCCCCGACTACACCGCCGATGAGCTCGTGCTCATCGCCCGGATGATGGTCGAGCACGAGGAGTACGAGCTCCCGCCGGACTCTGAGGCGGCGCTGCGCGCCTACCTCGAGCGTCGCATGCAGCAACCGCTCTTCGCCCATGCGCGCAGCGTGCGCAACGCGATCGAGCGGGCGCGGCTGCGCCACGCCAACCGGATCTACCAGGCCACCCTTGACGGTAAGATGCCGACGCGGGAGGATCTCGTGCGCATCGAGCCTGAGGACTTCCTGAAGAGCAGCGTGTTCGGTCTCGACCGGCACGACGACGATACCCCCCTGCCGGACGCCCAGGGCGCTCCGGCCTGAGCTGAGGCGAGCAAATGTCACGTCCCGTCATCCTGGGCGTCGTCGGTGACTCCGCGACCGGCAAGACGACCTTCACACGAGGCCTCGTCCGACTTCTCGGCGAGGAGAACGTCACACACGTGTGCACCGACGATTACCACCGCTACGACCGCGCCCAGCGCGCGGAGCTCAACATCACCCCGCTGGACCCCGACTGCAACTACATGGACATCATGGCTCAGGACCTCGCCCACCTGAGCCACGGCGACGCGATCCTCAAGCCCGTCTACCGTCACACCGACGGCAGCTTCGACCCCCCCGTCCACGTCAACCCCGCGCGCTTCACGGTCGTGGAAGGGCTGCTTGGCTACTACACCCCGGAGATGCGCGACTGCTACGACGTCCGCGTCTTCCTCAGCCCCCCCGAGGAGATCCGGCGTCAGTGGAAGGTGCAGCGCGACTGCTCGCGCCGCGGGTACACCACCGACCAGGTCCTCGCCGAGCTCGACCGGCGCGAGCCCGACTCCGAGGCCTTCATCCGCCCCCAGCGCCGCTACGCGGACATCGTCGTCTCCTTCGTGCCCGGCGAGAGCGACGAGGCCGACGAGCTCGACGCCCAGCTCATCCTCGGCCCCGAGCTTCCCCACCCCGACCTCTCTCCGGTGGTCACCGGCGGTCCCGACGGGATCTCCATGGTCGACCAGGGACGCGACCGCCTCGTCGTCATCCCCGGCAAGCTCGATCCCGATCAGGCGGCCGAGATCGAAGAGGCGATCTGGGCAAGGATGCACTTCGCCAGCCATCTCCGCGCGGGCCGGCTCGGTGAGTTCACCGTCGGCACCCAGCTGTGCCGCTCGGAGTCGCTCGCCCTCGTGCAGCTCCTCGTCCTCTACCACCTGGCCACCGCCACCGCGAAGATCGCGCTCGGAGGGGCGGGCGCGCGCACCGGACAGCGGCGCGACGGACCACCCATCCAGCCCGTGCCCGTCCAGCCCGTCGAGGCCACCGAGGCGGCGTCGTGAGCGTCGGCGTCTCAGAGACCGACTCCTTCCCCGGAGAGTTCGGGGACGGCGAGCTCGACCAGCTGTGCATCAACACCATCCGCACCCTGTCGATGGATGCCGTCGAGCAGGCGACGTGCGGGCATCCCGGACTGCCGATGGCGATGGCGCCGGTCGCCCACCTGCTCTACACGCGCGTCCTCAAGCACAACCCCGCTGACCCCGCCTGGCCCGATCGCGACCGCTTCGTGCTCTCCGCGGGCCACGGCTCGATGCTCCTCTACAGCATCCTCCACCTGACGGGATACGACCTGGCGCTGTCCGAGCTCGAGCGCTTCCGGCAGTGGGACTCGCTCACCCCCGGCCATCCCGAGCGCCTGCTCAAGCCCCACGCCGAGGGCTACGTCGCCACCCCCGGAGTCGAGACCACCACCGGCCCCCTGGGCCAGGGCTTCGCCAACGGCGTGGGGATGGCGATGGCCGAGCGCTTCCTGCGCGAGCGATACGGGTCCGAGGTCATGGACCACCGCGTGTTCTCAATCTGCTCCGACGGCGACCTCATGGAAGGGGTGAGCGCCGAGGCGGCCTCCCTGGCCGGACACCTCGGGCTCGGCCGCATCGTCTATCTCTACGACGACAACCACATCACCATCGACGGCGGGACCGCGCTCAGCTTCACGGGCGAGGATGTCGAGGCCCGCTTCCGGGCCTACGGATGGCACACCCTCTCGGTCGAAGACGTCAACGACCTCGAAGAGGTCCAGGCCGCCGTCGAGGCGGGGATCGCCGAGGAGGAGCGCCCCACCCTGATCCGCGTGCGCTCGATCATCGGCTACCCCGCCCCCAACAAGCAGGGCACCTCGAAGGCCCACGGCGCCGCTCTCGGCGCCGACGAGGTGCGGGCCACCAAGGAGGTCCTGGGATGGGATCCCGACGCGCGCTTCCTCGTGCCCGACGCGGTGCGTGAGGCCTACTCCCACACCGTCGAGCGGGGCGCGCGCCTGCAGGAGGAATGGGAGACGCGATTCGCGAGCTGGCGCACCCAGCACGAGGATCTCGCGGCCGAATGGGACCGCGCCTGGTCGGGCGAGCCCGAGCCCGGGTTCGAGGAGGCGCTGCCGAAGTTCGACCCCGAGGAGAAAGGCAAGCTCGCCACCCGCGCCGCCGGGGGGAAGGTGCTCGAGGCCGTCGCCCCATACCTGCCGACGATCGTCGGCGGTTCGGCCGACCTCGCCGGCTCGACCTTGGCGATCCTCCCCGGCGACGACGCGTTCGGGCCCGGAGCCACCGGGCGCACCGTGCACTGGGGCATCCGCGAGCACGCGATGGGCTCGGCGGTGAACGGCCTCTGCCTCCACGGCGGCATCGTGCGCCCCTTCGGGGGCACCTTCCTCGTCTTCTCGGACTACATGCGCCCGGCGATCCGCCTCTCGGCGCTCATGGGCCTGCCCGTCGTCTGGGTGTTCACCCACGACTCGGTGGGCCTCGGCGAGGACGGCCCGACCCACCAGCCGGTCGAGCACTACGCCGCCCTGCGCGCCATCCCCGGGCTCACGGTGATCCGCCCCGGGGACGCCAACGAGACCGCGCAGGCCTGGCATACCGCGCTCGAACCCGGTCGCGGCCCCGTCGCGCTCCTCCTGACCCGGCAGGGCCTTCCCGTCCTCGCCCCTGAGCTCGTGGGCGACGGCCCGCTGAAGGGCGCTTATGTGCTCGCCGACACACCCGGGGACCCGGACGCGATCATCGTCGCCACCGGCTCCGAGGTCGCGGTCGCCATGGCCGCCCAGCTCGAGCTCAGCGAGAAGGGAGTCGGCGCCCGCGTCGTCTCCATGCCCTCGTGGGAGCTCTTCGAGGAGCAGAGCCAGGAGTACCGGGACTCGATCCTCACTCCCGGCGTGGCCAAGGTCTCGGTCGAGGCGGGCGTCTCCATGGGCTGGTCGCAGTGGGTCGACGCCAGCGTCGCCGTCAACCGCTTCGGCGCCTCGGCGCCCGGCGATGAGGTGATGCGAAAGCTCGGGATCACTCCCGAGCACGTGGCCGCCACCGTGCTGGACCTGCTGGGCCACGACGCGCCGTAGACTCGCCGCGCAATCGGCCAGAGACTCATCACCACCCTCTCTGCGCTGGGCCTCCTGATCCTCGTCGCGGCGTGCGGCGGCGCGTCGCGCCCGGCGACGATCACCGTGCGCGTGGTCGCGCCCCGGCCGGCCGCGACGTCGGCCGCGACCTCCGCCCCCACCGCCGCGACTCCGTCCGCCACCATCGCGACGGCACCTGCCGCCCCGACACCTTCGCAGCCCCTCATCACCATCCTCCCCGCGGCCCGGCGCCACGGCTTGTTCGACTGGATCCCCGCCGCGCTCGTGCGCGGCCAGCCCGCCGTCTGGCTCTCCCGCGTCCCCGCCTCCGGCGACGCGCCGTACACGGTCACCCTCATGCGCCTGGACCAGAGCCTGCTCACCCTCCATCTCCACGCCGGCGGCTCGGAGCCGGGCGGCTCGGGCTGGCGCTACGGACCGGCGATCGGCGCGCACGAGGAGCCGAGCGTCGTCGCGGCCTTCAACAGCGCCTTCCGCGAGCCCTACGGCGCCGGCGGCTTCCTCGCCTACGGGCGGGTCGGCTGGCCTCTGAAGCGCGGCAAGGCCTCGGTGGTCATCTATCGCGACGGCGGCGCCGACATCGGCCGCTGGCACCAAGGGGTCCCGGCCCCCGGACGTCCGGTGGCCGCGGTGAGGCAGAACCTCGGGCTCCTGATCGATGCCGGCCAGATCCCGCCGAGCGTCGACACGTGCATCAAGATCTGCTGGGGGGATCCCCTGCACGAGCAGCCCGTCGTCGCCCGCTCGGGCCTCGGGGTCACCGCCGACGGCCACCTCGTCTGGGCCGCCGGGCACAATCTCTCCGTGCGCGCCCTGGCCCAGGCATTGGCGAGCAAGGGCGTGGTCAGAGCCATGGAGCTCGACATCAACCCGGCCTGGGTCGCGGGCTTCCTCTACCGCCATCATCCCGGTCCCGCCACCGCCACCGCCCTCCCCCTCGTGCCCGGCCAGTCGCCGCTCTCCGGGCCCTACCTGCATCCCTACTTCCGCGATTTCTTCACCGTGGTCGCGCGCACCGGGTCATGAGAGCCGGGTGGCTCACGGCGGCGATCGTCGTGGCCCTGGCGGGCGCCGGCCCGGCCGGCGCCTCCGTTCCCGGGGGCGCGCCCGGGGGCATCACGCTCACCGCCTCCCCCGCCGTGGCCCACCCCGGGCACACCGTCACCCTCTCAGGTCAGGTGATGCCCGCCGTCGCCGGGAGCACGGTGTCGCTGTTCGCGAGCCCGTACCCCTACCCGATGGCCCAGCTCGTGAGCTCGACGACGACCGCGGCCGACGGCACCTTCGCCTTCACCGTCGATCCCGATCGCAACGTCCACTACCGCGTCGTGCAGGCGGGCACGAACCTCTCGGCCCTCACCGCGGTCGCCGTCGCGGGCAAGGTCCTCACCCGGGTGACAGCGCTGACGCCGGGACAGGCCGAGGTCAAGCTCCTCGTCTTCCACCCCAAGGACCTGCGGTGGGGGGACGCACGGGTGACGTGGTCGTTTGCGAGCGCCGGGAGCGCCCGCTTCGCCCCCGCCCCGGCGACGCGCACGGTCAGGCTCAGCCCCTACGTCACCGAGGTCAAGGCCACGGCGGCCCTGCCGGCGGGCCGCTACCGCTGGCGGGCGTGCTTCCACGCGCCCGAGGACGGCGCGCTCGAGGACCCGGGCCGCGCATCCGGGTGCACCGGCTGGGGCGAGCAGGGCAGCGGCTCCCTCCCCGTCGGCTTCCCCGGGCCCGGAGCGCTCACGCGCGCGGCCTCGTACCTCACCACCCGCGCCGGGCGCACCGCCTTCGCCGTCGTCGACACCGAGGGGCGGATGTCGGGCGTGCACGTCCACTGGACGTTCCCGAGCGCGAGCGTGGTCAAGGCCATGCTCCTCGTCGCCTACCTGCGCCGCCTCGACGCCATGGGCCAGCACACCGTTGATGGCGCCAGCAACTCGTTCCTCTACCCGATGATCCACATCTCCGATAACAACGCCGCCACCAAGACATGGTCGATCGTCGGCGACTCCGGCCTCTACGCGGTCGCCAAGCTCGCGGGGATGACCGACTTCTCGGTCTCGGGCTACTGGCTCACGGCCCTGCTCAGCCCCGCCGACCAGGCGCACTTCTTCTTCATCATGGACTCGCTCATCCCTCACGAGTTCGTGGGCTACGCCCGCTTCCTGCTCTCGACGATCGAGCCCTCGCAGAGCTGGGGCATCCCCGTCATCGCCCGCCCCCTGGGGTACCAGACCTACTTCAAGGACGGTTCCGAGCCCACCGGCCTCGGCCAGCTCGTTCACCAGGTCGACCGCCTCGAAGGCCATGGGCGGGTGTTCTCGATCGCGGTGATGACCGACGGCGATCCGAGCATGCAGTACGGCATCGACACGATCCAGGGCGTGGCCGCCGCGCTGCTCGGGTAGCGGCGGGCCTGTGAGGCTTCTTCACCAACTTTTACCCGCACACGCCATAATCTCTTTATGCCACGCGTACTTGTAGTCGATGATGAGCCGGCCGTCCGGCGAGCCCTCGAGCGTGCCCTGCGCCTCGAGAGCTACGACGTGTCGCTCGCCGCCGACGGCGAGGAGGCGCTCGACTCGCTCGCGACCTCGCCCGCCGACGCGGTGATCCTCGACGTCGCCATGCCCCGCCTCGACGGCCTCGAGGTGTGCCGCCGCCTGCGCCAGGCCGGCGACCGCACCCCGGTCCTCATGCTCACCGCGCGCGACGCCATCGACGACCGCGTCGCCGGCCTCGACGTCGGCGCCGACGACTACCTGGTCAAGCCCTTCGCCCTGCGCGAGCTCCAGGCACGGTTGCGCGCCCTGCTCCGCCGCTCCGGCGACGGCCACGAGGGAGAGGTCCTGCGCTACGCCGATCTCGTCCTCGACCCCGTCGCCCACGAGGTCCATCGCGGCGAGCGCCGGATCGAGCTCTCGCGCACCGAGTTCCTCCTCCTCGAGCTCTTCATGCAGCACCCCCGCCAGGTCCTCACGCGCACGACGATCTTCGAGCGGGTGTGGGGTTACGACTTCGGCCCCACGTCGAACGCCCTCGGGGTGTACATGGGCTATCTGCGCCGCAAGACCGAGGAGGGGGGCGAGTCGCGCCTGCTCCACACGGTGCGCGGCGTCGGATACGTCCTGAGGGACTGAGGCGTGCCCCTCCGCCGCCGACTCGCCTTCGTGGCCGCCGCCGCCGTCGGGGTGGCGATCGTGCTCGTCGCCATCGTCGCCTACATGGTCGTCAGGGCTCAGCTGCGGGGGCAGGTGGATGATGCGCTCAGGGCGCAGGCGGTCGCGGTTCATCAAGCGGGCTTCCGGGCGATCGCCGGCCGCGATCTCCCAGCCATCCCGCCGAGCGCGGGTGGACCGGCTCCGTACGTGCAGCTCGTGGGCGCGGACGGATCCACGACGAACCTGTCCTCGACGGACGTCGCCTTGCCCGTCAGCGCGGTAACCAAGTCGGTCGCGCAGGCCAAAGCCGGGCAGTACCTCTCCGACGTCACCGTGGGCGGGAGCGATCTGCGCGAGATCACTATTCCGGTCACCCTGGTGCCCCCGAACGGCGGCCCGAGCGTCCCCGCCGCGATCCAGCTCGCCCGCCCCCTCGCCGGGGTCAA
>DASZKU010000263.1:0-3775 GCA_035552815.1 Solirubrobacteraceae bacterium
TCTGGGGGGGGTGTTGGGGGGGCGGGTTATTTGGCCGCGACGGTGAGGAGGGCCGCGCTCGCCGCCGTGAGGGTGATGGTGTAGCCGGTGGTGGTGGGTTTGACGAAAGTGAGATTCGAGGTCCCGGCGAGCTGACCGGTCCTCGTCTGCGGGCCGAAGCTCTGGCCGTCGAGGGTCACGCCCTGGGTGGCTGAGGCGCTCGGGGCCTGGAGGCGCTCGAGCGTCGCGGTGACGGTTTGCGCGGGGAGGTGCACGGTGACCGAGCGCGAGCCCGAGGTCTCGTTGATGAGGGTGACGCGTACGGTCCCGTCACCGGCGCGGGTGGCCCACACGTGGACGCCGGCGCCCAGGGAACCGGAGGGCTTGAGCAGGCGCGAGCCCGGCGGAGCGGCCTGCGCGAACATCATCATCCCGTAGTACGCGGGGTATACGGTGGCCGACCACCCCGACTTGGACTGGGTTACGCCGAAGAGCTCGTTCCACGAGCCGGGGGCCGTCTGCATGTTGACGCCGTCCACCCCCACGCGGGCCATGGCGAAGAGGGCGTCGAGGGCCCACAGGCCGGTGGCGAACGAGTGGCTCACCCCATTGACTCCGCCGCACGAGATCGCACTCATCTCGTCAACGCGCAGGGGCACGTGGCGGGCATGGGAGGCGGCGACGGCGCCCGCGACGCTGGCCGCCAGGCCGGTCGAGGAGGAGTCGGCGAGGATCTCGGGGACGGTGATGTGGGTGGCGGCCGAGCAGTGCTTGAGCGGGTAGCGGTGCAGGGTGGCGAGCCCCACGCGCCGGTTGCCGCTGAGGAACTGGCCGAGGAGGGGGATCCACATCGGGGCGCCCATGCTCGGACCGGCCAGGGTCGTGCTCCGGGGGATGGCCCTCGAGACGCTGGCGAAGTCCCGGACGAAGCTGGCGTAGGTGTAGGTGGGCGGGCGCCCGCGGACGTGCTGGCCGCTGGGCAGCTTGTACCAGGGGAAGGTGGCGTAGAGCTCGGGCTCGTTGCCGAGCTCGAGGGCGGCGATGCGCGCCCGCCCGACGCCGTTGATCAGCCCGTGCGCCTCGGCGGCGGCGATGCGGCCGCTGTCGGCCTCGAGGTTGATGCCCAGGATCAAGCGGGCGCCCACGGCCTTGGCCAGGTTCGACGCGACGCCGAGCCACGTCTTGTCCAGGCTGAACTTGATTCCCCCGGGCGGGGTCATGTGGGGGATCGGGTACCACGTCCAGTCGGTGCTGTCACCGCCGATGCGCAGGACCGGGCTCTGGCCGGGCGCGAGGTTGCGGATGAGCTGCTCGAACACCGGGTCGAGCGCGGCGGGGTTGTTGCCCGCATAGCCCTCGAGGCCCCGGTACTCGGTGGTCAGTCCCACATATCCGGACGGGATCGGCTGGCCCACCGTCCCCGAGCCGAAGGTCACGGTCCCGTTCGCGGGGTTGGCGGTCGTTTGGCCGGTTTGGCGGGTTTGGCCGGTTTGGCCGGTTTGGCCGGGTTGGTGTGCTGCGGTGCCCGGGGTGGCGGTGGCGTGCGAGCCCCGGCTCGTGGCGTAGGCGACGGCTCCGGCGGCGACGGCCAGCACGACCACGGCGAGGATCGCGGTAACGGTTCGAGCGCTCAGCTTCAGCTGCTTCATGCCCGTAGTCTCACGGTTCCCGCGGCAGTCGGTCGCGCCGGGAACGTAGTCGGTTACGGGGCCAGCTGTTGTGGCTAGCCTGTCGACATGAGCGGACACGAGTTCTCGCGGCGGGTGGCGCTCGTCACCGGCGGGAGCGGCGGCATCGGCGCCGAGCTGTGCGTGCGGCTGGCCGAGGCAGGGGCCGTGATAGGCGTTCACTATGGGAGTGACCGGGAGGCGGCGGAGGCGGTGGTGTCGCGGATTGCCGCGGCCGGCGGCCAGGCTTCGGCGTTCGGCGCCGACCTTCGCGATCCTCAGGCTCCCGAGCACCTCGTGGGCGCCGTGGAGAGCGAACTCGGGCCCGTCGACGTGCTCGCCGCCAACCACGGCCTCGGTCGCCCGGCCTCCTACGAGGACATCGACGCCGCGGCCTTCGACGAGACCCTCGCCGTCAACCTGCGAGCGCCCTACCTGCTCGCCCGCCGCGTGCTTCCGGGGATGCGCGCGCACGGCTTCGGCCGCATCCTCTTCACCTCATCGGTCGCCGCGCTCACCGGCGGCATCGTCGGACCCCACTACGCCTCCTCCAAGGCCGGCCTCCACGGCCTCACGCACTACCTCGCCTCCCGCGTCGCGCGCGACGGCGTGACGGTGAACGCCATCGCCCCAGCGCTGATCGAAGAGACGGGCATGCTTCCCGGCGATCCCGGCGAGCTCGCCGACCGCGTCCCCGTGGGCCGCCTCGGCAAGCCCAGCGAGGTCGCCGACATGGCGATGGCGATCCTCCGCAACGGCTACGTGACCAACCAGGTCATCAGCATCGACGGCGGGATGCACCCGGGATAAGACGCAGCTCGATGAGGGAGTCGGGGAAGCCGGCGACCCACACGTAACGGGAGCCGGCGGCGACGGCGATCGGTTCGTTCAGGTTCAGGCGGAAAGGCGGGCCGACGATGGCGGTGGCGGTGGCGCACGGGGTTATTTGCCACAGCCTGGCCGTGTTCTTGATCGGGTAAAAGCGCGTGGGAGACCTCGATCGCGGCTCGCCGAGCACCCACGCCGCGGTGCCGGCGATGGCGAGCTCGCCGGCCCGGGCGATGCGCAGGGTGGCGAGGACCCGGCCGGTGGAGGGATCGAAGCGGGTCAAGCGGTCGGTGCTCGTGACCCACAGCGACCCGTCGCCGGCGGCGATCGCGCCGGCCTGGGAAGAGGCGCTCAGCGCGGTCGCGAGCGCGGTGGGGGTAGTGGCGCTCGCGGTGGCGAGCGCGGCGGGGGTAGTGGCGCTCGCGGTGGCGGGATCGATGCGCTGCACGGCGAGGGGCGCGGTGTCCAGGACCCAGGCCGAGCCGGTGCCGTAGGCGAGCCGTGCGGGTCCGGGGCCGACGGCGATGGGTGGACCGGCGACGCGGTTGGTCCGCGGATCGATGGCGAGGACCTCACCGGCGCCCTCCCCGGGGCGCGTCACCCAGATGCGCCCGGCGCCCGCGGTGATCCCCAGGGTCGCGCCGCGGCCGGTGTCGACCGCCGCCACCACCCGGTTGGTGGCGTCGTCGATCCGGTAGACGCCGTCGGCCGAGGTGACCCAGATGCTCCCGCCGGCCGCGGCGATCTGGCTGAGATCGCCTACCGCGGCGATGGCGATACGCGCGAGGAGACGGCCCGTGGCAGGGTCGATCCGGCTCACGGCGCCGAAGCCGGCGACCCAGAGGTCGCCCTTCGCGATCGTCATGTCGACGACGCCGGCGCGGACGCGCAAGCGGCGCTCGAGCACGGCGCGGCGTGCGGGCGGGGGGGCGGACGGGGGTGGGTCGGCGCGAGGCGCCTGCATGCGGTGGGCGCTCGCGCAGCCGGCGGCCAGCACTGCTGCGCACAGGGTGGTGAGTCCGGTGAGAGCGGCGGATTTCGCGCGCGGGGCCCGCATCGTCCCTGGTACGGGACGGGGGCCGCGCGAGGTCCGCGGGACGTCTTGGGGGCAGGGACGCGGTCCGGGCGCGGCGAAGGCGGGGCGAAGCCGCGGCGGGGGACGACACGGCGCCCGGCGCGGCGCGGCGCCCGGCGCGGCGCGGCGCGGCGCGGCGCGGAGCCCGGCGCGGCGCGGAGCCCGGATCATGGTCATCCCGGGCGGCTCATGAAGAGGATCTCATGTAACGCCGTCGTAAAATCTC
>DASZKU010000264.1:0-1899 GCA_035552815.1 Solirubrobacteraceae bacterium
CCGGCCCTTTGGCGGTCGGCGGCTTCGAGGAGATTTCCATGAGTTGCAGTCCTTTCGGGAAGATCAGCGCCGACGGGCGCCGGGGTCGAGGGCAGGGCTGGCCCAGCCGTCGTCGGCCGGGTTGAGAGTGACGCCGGGAGCGACGATGGAGTCGATGGCGTCGAGGACCTCGTCACTGAAACGCACCTCGGTGGCGGTGAGCTGCGAGTCGAGATGGTCCATGGTGCGGGGGCCGATGATGGCCGAGGTCACCGCCGGGTGGCGGATGACGAAGGCGATGGCCAGCTCGATCAGCGTCATCCCTGCCTCCTCGGCGAGCCGCGCCAGCGCGTCGGCGGCCTCGAGCTTGCGTTGATTGCTCGGCAGCGACATGTCGTAGCGGGCGGGGATGCGCTCGGCGCGGTGCGAGGCGGGCATGTCGTCGTCCTTGCGATAGCGACCGGAGAGCCACCCACCCGCGAGCGGGCTCCAGGGGATCACGCCCATGCCGTGGCGCCGGCACGTGGGGAGCACGTCGGTCTCCACCGCGCGCACGAGAATCGAGTACGGCGGCTGCTCGCACACGAAGCGCTCGCGACCCCGGCGCTCGGCGACCCACTGGGCCTCGACGATCTGGCTCGCCGGGAAGGTCGAGGACCCTATGTACCTGATCTTGCCGGCCCGGACGAGGTCGGTCAGCGCCCCCAGGGTCTCGTCGATGTCGGTATCGATCTCGGGTCGGTGGATCTGGTACAGGTCGATCCAGTCGGTCCCCAGCCGCCGCAGGCTGTTCTCGACCTCGCGGATGATCCACCGCCGCGAGTTCCCGAACTCGTTGGGATCGTCCCCCATCGTGCCGTGGACCTTGGTGGCGAGGACGACGTTGTCACGGCGCCTGCCCGCCAGCGCCTTGCCCACGATCTCCTCCGACTCCCCGCGGGAGTAGACGTCAGCGGTGTCGATGAAATTGATGCCGGCGTCGAGGGCCCGGTGGATGATCCGGATCGACTCATCGTGGTCGGTGTTGCCCCAGTCGCCGAACATCATGGCGCCGAGGCATAGGGGGCTGACCTTGACTCCGGTTCGGGCGAGGGGGCGATAGTCCATGGGGTTGAGGCTACCGAGCCCGGATTTCGGTGCGAGGGGCGGGCGGCGGGCGCGGGGCGGGGCGCGCCTACACGCCAGAAAGCGCCGCCACTCGCTCCCGGTGCCAGCGCGCGTCCCCGAAGGCGTGCGCGTTCGCCTTCGCGCGCTTGAGGAAGAAGTGCAGGTCGTGCTCCCAGGTGAAGCCGATGCCGCCGTGGACCTGGAGCGAGGAGGCGGTGACGCGGAATCCCGCATCGCTGGCGTAGGCCTTGGCCATCGAGGCGGCGCGGGCGGCCGTGCCGGGCTCGTGGTCGAGCGCCCATGCCGCCCAGTAGGTGAGCGAGCGGGCGCTCTCGACCTCGAGGAGCATCTCCGCGCAGCGGTGCGACACCGCCTGGTAGGCGCCGATCGGCCGCCCGAACTGCTTGCGCTCCTTGGCGTAGGACACCGCCATCTCCATCGCGCGCTGGGCGACGCCGACGTTCTCGGCGGCCAGCGCTGCCACGATCGTGTGATAGGCGTGGGCGATCCGCTCCGGCTCGAGGGCCAGCGGCTCGGCGGGAGCGTCCTCGAGCGTGACCGTGTAGAGCTTGCGGGTGGGGTCGAGCGCCTGCTCGGGCTCGATTCGCACGCCCGGGTCGCGGGCGGGCACGAGGTAGTGGCGGCGGTCGGCGCCGGCGATGATGAGGAAGTCGGCGGCGGCGGCGTCGGGCACGGCGATCTTCGTGGCGGTGAGCGTCCCGCCCGAGGCCTCGAGCTCGGAATGGTCGGGCGACCACCCTGCGTGCTCGTCCCATACCGCGACCGTCCCCCGCGCCTCGCCCTGGGCGAGCG
>DASZKU010000265.1:0-5758 GCA_035552815.1 Solirubrobacteraceae bacterium
CGTCCTCGCCACGGACAGATTCACCCCGGCTGCGGACCGCAGCGCCACCGGTTATCGCCACGCGCGATATCGACCCGCTTCACCGGCTCGCAGACCCGGGCGGTTGACGTGCACCCGTCCCCGCCCTGCGTGACGTGACTACCGCCACGCCTCGGGTATCGACACCGCCGCACCACGACACCGCGACCGATCGCCGACCTCCGCCGCGGTCACGCTCTGTGAGGAGCGCCCGGCGGGCCGGGGCCGAACCCGGGATACGCGCCCGCACGGCCTCCCCTCAAAAGTCAAGCGCGGGCCACGAACGATCAACCGCGGGGAGATCGACGGAGTGATGGCGGACGTGCTCGACACTCAGTGGTTCGTTTCGTAAGTACGGCGACACCGAGAGTGATCACCGGTGGATGCTGGACAAGGACGCAGCAGCCGACGTGTGCCCCTGGCACACGCGGCGACGAGGACAGCCGGATGACTCCGGCGCGGCCCGATCCGGCGAGGCTGAATGCCGAGCGGGCCGCAGCCCGGAGCCAGCGACGCGGACCGCGTGGAGGCGCGAGGCTCGGGCGGACTCTAGGCCAGCGTGCCGAGCACGAGCGGCACCACCCGCTCGGCGCCGGCACGCCGGAGCTGGCCGCCGACCATGGCCAGCGTCCACCCGGAGTGGCGCCGGTCGTCGAGCAGGACCCCGGTCCCCGGCGGGGGCGTGGCGAGCACCTTGAAGGCGCCGCGCACGTTGGCCGCGCGCTGCACGGCGTTGGCCATCTCGCGCTGGGGCGGGCGCGCCTCGGTGCGCCTGACGAGCTCTAGGTGCGCCACGCCGAGCTCGGCGGCGAGGCGCTCGGCGAGGCGGGGGAGCACGTCGCCGGGGCGCGCCGAGGGGACGGTCGTGACCCAGTCGACCCCCGTGCCCGCGCCGCGGGCGATGTCGGCAAGCGCGGCCACGACCTCGGCGTCGAACTCGCCGGCGCGGAGCCCGCGCTCGATCGCCGGCCACCAGCCCCCGTCGCCGAAGCGCGCGAGGGCGAAGCCGGGCTCGGTGCGCACGTCGTCGGGGATCTTGCGCATCGTCCCGGCCGGGTCGGGCGCCATCTTCTTGACCTCGAGCTCGACCGGGCGCGAGCGCAGGTGGCGCCCCGCCTGCTCGACGAGCACCGGGTCGGGCGGGGTGGCGAAGCGGGGCGCCGTGCACACCGAACAGCGGCCGCAGTCACCGGGCTGGGGATCGTCGAGCTCCTCCTGGAGCACGCGCATGAGGCAGCGGCCGTCGGTCCCGAAGGCGGCCATGGCCGCCTGCTCGGCGCGGCGCAGGGCGGTGACCTGCGCGTAGCGCTCGCCGTCGTAGGTCCAGTCGGCGCCGGGAACGAGCTGCCAGCGGCTGCCCGCGCGGCGCACCGCGCCCTCGACGTCGAGGATCTTCAGCATCGCCTCGATGCGGCCCTGCCCGAGGTTGACGACGGCCATGAGCTCACGCGTCGTGCGCCCGGCCTCGCCCGCGGCGTCGAGGTCGGCGAGCACCGCGTCGACCCGGTCGCGGGCCGGGAAGGCCTGCTCGATGAAGAAGTCCTGGATGCGGCGGTCCTCGCCGCCGCGCAGGAGGATCACGTCGGCGTGGTCGACGCCGCGCCCCGCGCGCCCGACCTGCTGGTAGTAGGAGACGACCGACCCGGGCGCCTGGTAGTGGACGACGAAGGTCAGATCCGACTTGTCGTAGCCCATCCCCAGGGCGCTGGTGGCGACAACGGCCTTGATCTCGTTGCCCAGCAGGCGCTCCTCGGTGGCGATGCGCTGCCCCGTCTCTTGCTCGCCGCTGTAGGCGAGGGCCTCGATCCCGTTGGCACTGAGGAAGGTGGCGACCTGCTCGGCGTCGCGCTTGGTCAGGGTGTAGACGATCCCCGAGCCGGGAAGCGCGGGCAGGTTCTCGACGAGCCACGCCAGGCGCTCGGCCGGGCGCGGAAGCTCGAGCGCCTCGAGGCGCAGGCTGGTGCGGGCGAGCGGCCCGCGGTAGGTGCGCAGGGGCTCCCCGTCTGAGCTCGCGAGCTGCTCGACGACGTCGCCGACCACGCGGTCGTTGGCGGTGGCCGTCGTCCCCAGCACCGCGACGTCGGGCCCGAGCGCGCCGAGCATGTCCTTGACCCGCCGGTAGTCGGGCCGGAAGTCGTGGCCCCAGTCCGAGATGCAGTGGGCCTCGTCGATGACGAGGAGACCGACCGAGGCGGCGAAGAGCGGGAGCATGCGCTCGCGGAACTGGGGGTTGTTGAGGCGCTCGGGACTGATGAGGAGGAGGTCGAGGGCGTCGGCGCCGAGCCGGGCGCGGACGTCGTCCCATTCCTCGCGGTTGGTGCTGTTGACCGTGTGCGCGCGCAGACCGAGACGCTGGGCCGCGGCGATCTGGTTGCGCATGAGCGCGAGCAGCGGGCTCACGATCAGGGTCGGCCCCGCGCTCGCTTCGCGCAGCAGCGAGGTGGCCACGAAGTACACCGCCGACTTCCCCCACCCCGTGCGCTGCACGCACAGCACCCGGGCGCGGTCGACGACGACGTCGTGGATGGCCTCGAGCTGGCCGGGCCGGAAGTCGGAGCCGGGGTCGGCGGTGAGGGTGCGCAGACGCGCGCGGGCGCCGGCGGCGAAGGTCCCCGGGGTCGTGGTGCTCATGCCCTCATCGTGGCACGGGCACCGGGCGGTCCGCCCGCTTTGTTGCAGACTTGTTGCAGGTCGGGGGCTCAGGAGCCCGGAGGGCGCTCGAGCACGACGCCGTAGACCTTCGTCACCCGGAGCCTGACCACGAGCCGCTCGGCCTCGATCATCTGGCGGTAGAACGCCGCCTCCTCGGGGAGCTCGCTGTAGAACGCCGAGTGCACTTCGAGAAGCTCGCGGCACGCGTCGTCGCCGGGCGTGGTCGCCACCGCGGAGGTCTCGGCGTCGCCCTGGGCCACGGCGTAGGACCAGAAATGGGGTCCCGAGACGTGGAGGGCGGCGTGCGGGTTGCGGCGGAGGATCCGGCCCTTGACCCGGACGGCCGTGGTCGACACGCGCGCGACCCGCTCTTGGGCATCCCACACGTAGAGGACGTTGGTGAGGTGGGGGTAGCCGCCGCTCGTCACCGCGGCGAGGACGCCTTCGCGGTGCGAGGCGATCAGCTCCAGGAGCTGCTGCTCGTCGGCCACGCACCACAGGGTACCCCCCGCCCCGCCCCGCCCCGCCCCGCCCCGCCCCGCCTCGCCCAGCCCCGCCCCGAGACGTGACGCCTGTTGACCACCACTACGGTGGTCAACAGGCATCACCCCCCCCGAGGCGTCCGGTCAGCCGCCGCGGTGAACCACGCGCTGCCGGCGAGCGCGGCGGGGCGCCCGGGCCGCCGCCCCCGCCGCGGCGGGGCGCCGGGACCGCCGCCCCCGCCGCCCCCGCAGCAGCGCCGCCGCCCCCGCAGCGGCGTGGGCGCGCAGGAGGGCGACGAGGTCGGCGGTGGCGGAGAAGGAGTCGGCGATGACCGAGCCGTCATGCAGGGAGAGCGCGGCGCGGAGCTCTCCGTCGACCTCGGCGAGGACGCGGGGGGCCGGGGGCGGAGCGGCGGCGCTGTCGAGCGCCGCGAGGCGGCCGAGCGCGAGCTCGTCGTCGGCGTAGGCGGGGCGGATGGTGATCGAGGCGGCGAGAGTGCTCATGGTGTGCTCTATTCGCGTAGCGGAGCGACAACTCTCGCCCCGCCAGGACATAAATGCAAATAGGGGTTTGCTTGCTCAGGTATAACTTCTCGTCATGATCGACGTGCGGCGACTGAGGGTGCTGTGCGAGGTCGCGCGCCACGGCTCGTTCTCGGGCGCCGCCGCCGGCCTGGGCTACACCCAGCCGGCGGTCTCGCGGCAGATCTCGACGCTCGAGGCCGAGCTCGGCGCCATGCTCGTCCGCCGCGTCCCCAAGGGCGCCGTCCTCACCGACGCGGGGCGGCTCCTCGTCGACCGCGGGGAGGCCATCCTCGCCCGCCTCGACGAGGCCGAGGGCGAGCTGCGGTCGCTGGCCGGGCTCGAGGGCGGCCGGCTCCGCCTCGCCTCCTTCGCCTCGGCGGCGGCCTCGATCATCCCCCCCGCCATCGCCCGGTTTCGCGACCGCCATCCCGCCATCGAGCTCAGCATCGCCATGCTCGACCCCGCCTACTCGGTGCCCAAGCTCCTCGCCGGTGAGCTCGACATGGCGATCTCCCACGACTCCGACCCCGAGGCCGCCGGGGGCGCCCGGGGCGCCGGCTCGCTCGAGCTCGTCCATCTCTTCGACGATCCCATGTACGTCGCGCTCCCCACCGGGCATCCGCTCGCCGACGCCCCCGTCCTCGACCTCGCGCGCTTCGCCACCGAGCCGTGGATGCTCGCGACGACGAACACGTGTCCCGATTCCAGGCTCTTCCTGCGCGCCTGCCACGCCGCCGGCTTCGAGCCCCGGATCGCCTTTCAGCACGACGACTACCCGGCCATCCTCGGGTTCGTGGCCTCCGGGGTGGGCGTGGCGCTGATCCCCGACATGGTCGCGCGCGGGGTCCGCGACGACGTGGTCGTGCGCGTCCTCGATCGCCCGCCGCCGCCACGACCGATCATGGTCGCCCTCGCCGCCGGCTACCGCTCCCCCGCCGCCGCTGCCATGCTCGCCATCCTCAGGGAGATCAGCGACGCCTGGGTCGCCGAGCGCCCCGCCCTGGCCGCGGCGTAGAGCGGGCCGTGCCGCTGGGGCACGCGCGGGTACGATTGCGATGTCTTAACACTTCCCCAGGAGACGATCCTTGCGTAACCCCCGCGATTTCGGAAAACCCCTCGCCCTCGGCGCCCCCGCGCCGATGCTCGAGATCCCCTTCAAGCCCTCGCGGATGATCCACTTCTTCGACCCCAGCAACGAGAAGATGGTGGCCAAGGTGCCCGACCTCGCGGCCAAGGCCGACATCGTGCTCGGGAACCTCGAGGACGGGGTCTCGGTCGACAACAAGGACGCCGCCCGCGAGGGCCTGGTCCGCGTCGCCCGCGAGGTCGAGTTCGGCCAGACGAGCCTGTGGACGCGCGTCAACAGCCTCGAGTCCCCCTGGGTGCTCGACGACCTGACCACGCTGGTCACCGAGATCGGCGACAAGCTCGAGGTGATCATGGTCCCCAAGGTCGAGGGCCCATGGGACATCCATTACGTCGACCGCCTCCTCGCCCAGCTCGAGGCCAAGGCCGGTCTCGAGCGGCCGATCCTCGTCCACGCCATCCTCGAGACCGGTCTCGGCGTCGTCAACGTCGAGGAGATCGCCGCCGCCAGCCCGCGCATGCAGGGGATGAGCCTCGGGCCCGCCGACCTCGCGGCAAGCCGCCGCATGAAGACCACGCGCGTGGGCGGCGGGCATCCCGGCTACCGGATGATCGACGATCCCGATCCCGACAATCCCGAGGCGCCGCGGGCCACCGCCCAGCAGGACCCCTGGCACTACACGATCGCCCGCATGGTCGATGCGTGCACCTCGGCGGGCATCCTCCCCTTCTACGGTCCCTACGGGGACATCCGCGACGTCCAGGGCTGCGAGGCCCAGTTCCGCGCCGCCTTCCTGCTCGGCTGCGTCGGCGCCTGGTCCCTGCATCCCGTGCAGATCGAGATCGCCAAGAAGGTCTTCAGCCCCGACCCCGACGAGGTGGCGTTCGCCAAGAAGGTCATCGAGGCCATCCCCGACGGCCGCGGCGTCCACATGATCGACGGCAAGATGCAGGACGACGCGACCTGGAAGCAATGCAAAGTGATGGTCGAGCTG
>DASZKU010000266.1:0-5547 GCA_035552815.1 Solirubrobacteraceae bacterium
CCCCGCGCGCCCGGCGACCCCGGGCCGCCCGCCCGGCGACCCCGGGCCGCCCACCCGTTCGGTCTATCCTCTGCCCCGTGGCCTGCTCCGCCTCCACATCCCGATCGCTTTGACGGCGATCGGCGCGGACCAGCGGCTCGACGAGCTGTGTGTGAACACCATCCGCACGCTGTCGATGGACGCGGTGCAGAAGGCGAACTCGGGGCATCCGGGGACGCCGATGGCACTGGCTCCGCTCGCGTACGTCCTATATACGCGGGTGATGCAGCACAACCCGCGAGATCCTGCCTGGCCTGATCGCGACCGCTTCGTGCTCTCGTGCGGCCACGCCTCGATGCTCCTGTACTCGACGCTGTTCCTGACCGGGTACGACATCGACCTCGAGGACATCAAGAGCTTCCGCCAGCTCGGGTCGAAGGCCGCCGGCCATCCCGAGTACGGCAAGGTGCCCGGCATCGAGGTGACGACGGGACCGCTCGGGCAGGGGATCTCCCACGCGGTGGGCATGGCGCTCGCCGAGCGCATGCTCGCGGCCCGCTTCAACCATGCCGACCACGAGATCGTCGATCACCACACTTTCGTCATCGCCTCCGACGGCGACATGGAGGAGGGGATCACCAACGAGGCGGCGTCGTTCGCCGGGCACCTGGGGCTCGGCCGCCTGACCTCGTTCTACGACCGCAACCACATCTCGATCGAGGGCGATACCGCCATCACCTACACCGACGACCCGGTGAAGCGCTTCGAGGCGCTCGGTTGGCACGTGCAGGACCTGGAGGAGGACATCGCCCTCGATTCGCTCGAGAACGCCCTCCACGCCGCCATCGAGGTCGAGGACCGGCCCTCGCTCATCGTCGTACGCACGCACATCGGATACGGGAGCCCCCACAAGCAGGACACCGCCGCCGCCCACGGCTCGCCGCTCGGCGAGGAGGAGATCAAGCTCACCAAGGAGGCCTACGGCTGGCCCAGCCTCGAGCCCTTCTACGTCCCGCCCGAGGCGCTCGAGCACTTCCGCGGGGCCGTCGAGAAGGGCGCCGAGGAACAGGCGAGGTGGGAGGCGCTGTGGAGCAGCTATCGCGAGGAGTACCCAGCGCCCGCTGCGGAGTTCCAGCGGCTCGTCCGCGGCGAGCTTGCGCCCGGGTGGGATGCGGAGGTCCCCACCTTCCACGCCAGTGGCACCATGACCGCCACCCGCAAGTCCGGCCACACCGTGCTTCAGTGGGCCGCGGCCAAGGTCCCCGAACTCGTGGGCGGCTCGGCCGACCTGACGCCCTCGACGCTGACGCGGATCGATGACGCCGACGACGTCGATGAGCCCGGCGCCTACGCAGGCCGCAACCTCCACTTCGGCATCCGCGAGCACGCCATGGGCGCGATCACCAACGGGCTCACCCTCCACTACCTCCGGGGCTACGGCTCGGGCTTCCTCATCTTCAGCGACTACATGCGCGGCTCGATTCGCCTCGCCGCCCTGATGGAGCTGCCCTCGATCTTCGTCTTCACCCACGACTCGATCGGCCTCGGCGAGGACGGCCCCACCCACCAGCCCATCGAGCAGCTGGCGGGCCTGCGCGCGGTGCCCAACCTCAGGGTCGTGCGCCCCGCCGGGGCCAACGAGGTCGCCCTGGCGTGGCACTACGCGCTCGCCTCCCGGGACCATCCGACGGTGCTCGCGCTCTCGCGCCAAGGCGTCCCCACGTGGAACCCTTCGGCGATCCCGCACGACGCCATCGAGCGCGGCGCCTACGTCCTGCGCGACTCCTACCGCGAGCCCGGCCTCCCCGACCTCATCCTCATCGCCACCGGTACCGAGGTGCCGATCTGCGCCCGCGCTGCCGACCTCCTCGAGTCCGACGGGATCGCCACGCGGGTGGTGAGCATGCCGTGCATGGAGAGCTTCGCGGCGCAGGACGACGAGTACCGCGACCGCGTGCTCCCGCCGTCCTGTCGCGCGCGGGTCTCGCTCGAGGCTGCCGCGACCCAGGGCTGGCACCGCTGGGTGGGCGACGCCGGCGAGGCGATCGGGATGGAGAGTTTCGGCGCCTCGGCCCCCGCACCGGCGCTGTACAAGCATTTCGGGTTCACGCCCGAGCGCGTGGCCCAGAGTGGGAGAGTGGCGGTGAAACGGGTAAGCGAGAACGGAGAGCACCGATGAGCGCCACCGAGGCACAGGTCAACCCTCACCTGGCCGCGCTGGTCAAGGCGGGCACCAGTCCCTGGCTCGATCAGATCCGGCGCACGCTCGTGGAGGGTGGCGAGCTGGCGCGGATGGTCAGGGAGGAGTCGCTGCGTGGCGTGACCTCGAACCCGTCGATCTTCGAGAAGGCGATCCTCGGCTCCACCGACTACGACGATGAGCTCGAGGCGGCGGCGCGCGAGCACGTCGACGCCGGCGCCATCTACGAGCGCCTGGCCATGCACGACGTGCAGGCGGCCGCCGACGTGCTCTCCGAGATCTACGGCTCCACTCATCACCACGACGGCTTCGTCTCGATGGAGGTGGCACCCGAGCTCGCGCACGACTCCGAGGGCACGCTGACCATGGCCCGCTCGTACTGGCAGCGGCTCAGCCGGCCCAACGTGATGATCAAGATCCCCGGCACGCGCGAGGGGGCGAAGGCGATCGAGGAGGCGATCTCCGAGGGCATCAACGTCAACGTCACCCTGCTCTTCGCCGTCGAGGCCTACGAGCGGGTGGCCGAGGCCTACCTGCGTGGGCTCGAGCGGCGTCTGGCCGCGGGCGAGTCGCTCGAGGTGAGCTCGGTCGCGAGCTTCTTCGTCTCCCGCGTGGACACCGCGGTCGATAAGCAACTCGAGCAGCTCGGCCACCAGGAGCTCAAGGGCAAGGCGGCCATCGCCAACGCGAGAAACGCCTACCGCAGGTTCAAGGAGATCTTCTCGGGACCCCGCTGGGAGGCGCTCCATCACGCCGGGGCCACCGTCCAGCGACCCCTGTGGGCGTCCACCGGGGTCAAGAACCCGGCCTACCCGGACACCATGTACGTCGACGAGCTCGTGGGGCCCCACACCGTCAACACCATGCCGCTCGCCACCCTGCTCGCGGTGGCCGACCACGGCCACATCCACGGCCCCACCGCCGAGATCGACGCCAGCGAGGAGCTCGAGGCGCTCGCCAAGGTGGGCATCGACCTCGGCGACGTCACCGAGGCGCTGCTCGTCGACGGGATCGAGCAGTTCGAGGAGGCGATGCGCAGGCTCCTCGAGGGGATCGAGTCGCGGCGCGCCGCCGTGGTCACGGGCCGACCCCCGACGATCCAGGCAGCGCTCCCCTCTGAGCTCCAGGAGCCCGTCGCCGCACGGGTCAAGAAGGCGATGGCCGAGAACGTCGCCCAGCGCATCTGGCGCCGCGACCCCACCCTGTGGGCGCCCCCGGGAACGCCGGAGATCGAGGACCGTCTCGGCTGGCTCACGGTGTCCGAGACCATGCTCGAGCACGCTCCCGACCTCCGGGAGTTCGCCGAGCAATGCGTAGCCGACGGCTTCACCGACGCCGTGCTCCTCGGCATGGGCGGCTCCTCGCTCGGCCCCGAGGTGATCCGCCGCTCCTTTGGCAGCGTCCCCGGAGGACTCACGCTCCACGTCCTCGACTCGACCCACCCCGACGCCATCGCCGAGCTCGAAGAAACGCTCACCATCCCCAACACCTTGTTCATCGTCTCCTCGAAGTCGGGGTCGACGATCGAGACGCTGTCGCACTACCGCTACTTCAAGGTCAAGGCCCAGCCGCGCCAGTTCGCCATGATCACCGATCCCGGGAGCCCGCTCGAGCGGGCCGCCCGCGACGGCGGCCTGCGCCGCTGCTTCCTCAATCCGCCCGACATCGGTGGGCGCTACTCGGTCCTCTCCTACTTCGGGCTCGTGCCCGCAGCCCTCATGGCGGTGAACATCGAGGCGTTGCTCCACCGCTGCCAGGTCGCCGAGCAGAACTGCGCCCACTACGACTCGAGCAAGTCGAACTCGGGATTGTGGCTCGGCGCCGTGCTCGGCGAACTCGCTCTCCAGGGGCGCGACAAGCTCACCTTCGTGGTCTCCGAGCCGATCCAGAGCTTCGGGCTGTGGGCCGAGCAGCTCATCGCCGAGTCGACGGGCAAGAACGGCCGCGGCATCGTTCCCGTCATCGACGAGCCCCTGGGTTCGCCCGAGGTCTACGGGGAGGACCGCGTGTTCGCCTACCTGCGCGATGCCGACGAGCCCAACGACGATCTCGACGACGCGGTCGAGGCGCTCGCCCGCGCCGGGCACCCGACGCTGACCATGGCCACGCACGGCCCCGTCGACCTCGGACGGATCTTCTTCCTCGCCGAGTTCGCGACCGCCGTCGCCGGGTGGGCACTCGAGATCAACCCCTTCGACCAGCCCAACGTGCAGGAGGCCAAGGACAACACCGGGCGGGTGCTGCAGGAGGGAGTGCCGGAGATCCCCGTCGCCGACGACGAGGCCCTGCGGGCGCTCCTCGGCGACGCCGGCCCGCCGCATTACATCTCGATCCTCGGGTACCTGCGCCCGTCCGCCGAGCTCGACGCCGCCGTCGCCGATCTCCGCGGCGTGCTCCGGGCCGCCACCGGCGCCGCCACCACCTTCGGCTACGGCCCGCGCTACCTGCACTCGACGGGGCAGCTGCACAAGGGCGGCCCGCCGGTTGGCCGCTTCCTGCAGCTCGTGTCCGAGACCGACGGTGACCTCGAGATCCCCGGCGCGGGGTTCACCTTCGGCACCCTGATCGCCGCTCAGGCCGCCGGCGACCTCGAGACCCTGCGCGCCCACGGCGTCCCGGCCGAGCGGGTGAAGCTCGAGGGAGATGGGACGCAAGCGTCCGTAATCCAGGCCGTCCGCTCACTCACCGGGCGGCTCACCGCGATCCTCGGGAGCGGCTGATGCCCCGAACTGAGAGGCCATGACCGTCATCGAGGAGAACCCACTCGTCGAGGGGCTCGAGCGCCTCCCCGTCCATCCCACCGCGCTCGTCATCTTCGGCGCGACCGGTGACCTCGCGCACCGCAAGCTCCTGCCCGCCCTCTACAACCTCGCCCATCAGGGCGCGCTCCCCGAGCGCTTCGAGCTCGTGGCCGTCTCGCGCTCTGAGCACACCAACGAGGAGTTCCAGGCGATCGCGCGGGCGTCGATCGAGCGCTTCTCGCGCACCCGACCCGATCCCGCGGTGCTCGATGGGTTGCTGTCCGAGACCCGCTACATCCCCGGCGTGTTCGACGACGACAGCGTCTACGCCAAGCTCTGCCGCGCCCTCGAGGAGCTCGACGCGCGCGCCGGCTATCCGCTCTCGCGCATCTTCTACCTCTCGACGGCGCCGCAGTTCTTCCCGGTCATCGTCGGCGAGCTCGGCAAGCAGGGCCTCAACGAGGCGGGCGAGGGGAGAGAGACCCGAGTGGTGATCGAGAAGCCCTTCGGCTATGACCTCGCCTCGGCCCGCAAGCTCAACGCCGCCGTCCTCGAGGTGTTCGACGAGTCCCAGGTCTTCCGCATCGACCACTACCTGGGCAAGGAGACGGTCCAGAACATGATGGC
>DASZKU010000267.1:0-3539 GCA_035552815.1 Solirubrobacteraceae bacterium
GCCAGGGCCAGATCCCCTCGCGCCAGGCGCAGATCAAGGCGGGGATTCCCAAGGAGGTCTCCTCAGAGACGATCAACAAGGTGTGCGCCTCCGGCCTCCGCGCCACCGTGATGATCGACAACGCGATCCGCGCCGGCGATCTCGATGTCGGCGTGGGCGGGGGGATGGAGTCGATGTCGGGGGCGCCGTACCTGCTCCCGCAGGCGCGCTTCGGCTATCGCATGGGCGACGGCAAGGCGCTCGACTCCATGGTCCACGACGGCCTCACCAATCCGTTCTCGGGCAAGCACATGGCCCAGGAGGCGAGCGAGGTCGCGGCCGAGCTCGAGCTCACCCGCCCCGATCTCGACCGCTGGGCGCTCCGCTCGCACCGGCTCGCGGTCGAGGCCACCGACGAGGGCCGCCTCCCCGAGGAGATCGTCGCCGTCACCGTCAAGGGCAAGAAAGGCGACACCGTGGTCGAGATCGACGAGTCCCCCCGCCGCGACGCGACTCTCGAGACCCTGGCCAAGCTCCCCCCGATCTTCTCCAAGGACGGCTCGCACACCGCCGGCAATTCGCCCGGCGTCAACGACGGCGGCGGCGCCCTCGTCCTCTCCAGCGACGAGTGGGCCAAGAGCAACGGTAAGACGGTGCTCGCGACCATCGTCGGTCATGCCCAGTCGGCCGACGACTATCCCTACCTCGCGCGTACGCCCGCCCTCGCGGCCGAGAAGCTGCTCGCCAAGGTTGGCCTCTCGGCGGACGACATCGACCTGTGGGAGATCAACGAGGCCTTCGCCTCGGTGACCCTGAACTCCATCCGCATGCTCGGGATCGACGAGGACAAGGTCAACGTCAACGGCGGCGCCGTTGCCCTCGGTCACCCGATCGGGGCTTCGGGGGCGCGGATCCTCGGCACCCTGGTGTACGAGCTGCGCCGCCGTGGCGGCGGTCTCGGATGCGTGGCGATCTGCTCCGGCGGCGGTCAGGGCGACGCGGTCATCCTGGAGGTGCACGGCGGCTGAGAAGGAGAATCCGGGGGGCGTAGTGGACGGCGGCCTGGCCGAAGTCCAGGCCGCCTTCTTCGATCTCGATCGAACCCTGATGGAGGGCTCGTCGGCCTTCCAGTTCGGTCGCGCCTCCTACCGCGCCGGGCTGACCACGCGCCGCCAGCTGGCGGCCGACGCCTGGGCCAACGTCCGCTTCCGTCTCCACGGCTCGACCGACGAGGGCACGACGGCGCTACGCGACCGGATCTCGGCGAGCCTGAAGGGCACCCGGGTCCGCGAGGTCGAGCGCCTCGGTGCCGACGTCCTGGCGGGCATCCTCCCGCGGCTATACCCGCAGATGCTCGCGGTCGCGCACGCTCACCAGGACGCGGGGCGGCGCACGTACATCGTCACCGCCGCTCCCCAGGAGCTCGCCGACGTGCTCGCCCACGTCCTCGCCTTCGACGGCGCCATCGGCTCGCGCATCGCCGAGGTCGACGACGGCGTCTACACGGGGCGTCCGGGCGGCGTCTTCGCCTACCGTGAGGGCAAGGCGACGGCGATGCGCCAGCTCGCCCTCCGCGAGGGAATCGATCTCGCCGCCTCCTACGCCTACTCCGACTCGGAGTCCGATCTCCCCATGCTCCGGGCCGTCGGCCACCCCGTCGCCGTCAATCCCGACCAGGAGCTCGCCCGCGTCGCCCACGAGGAGGGATGGGACGTGCTCCGCTTCGAGCGCCTCGGGCGCCGGCTGAAGGCGGCCGCCGCCCTCGCCGTCGCCACCGCCGCGGGGGGTATCGGCACCGCGGCGGCGGCTACCCGCCCGCGTCCGTCCGCTCTCGCGCAGAGTCCGCAGCGGCGCCCGCGGACGCTGCGCCTCGAGCGGCCTCGCCGTCCACCCCAGCGCCGCGCTCGGGGCACCGCGCGACCCGGTGTCAAGAGGCCGCTAACGGCGCCGCTTGCGGGCCACGCCGCGCGAGCTCGGCTGAAGCTCCGGCGCAGCGGTTAGGGCGGGATAGGTGGCGTCGACGGGGATGGGGACGCCGTACTCCCAGTTTCCGTTCGTGTCGAGCCAGCCGAGCCGATAGGTCGCGGTGCTCGCGAGCAGGGGCGCGGTGGTGACGAAGTACCCGGCGCGGTTGGTGAGGAACTCGTTCTCGGCGCCGCAGCTCGGCAGCAGCGTCTGGATCGGCGTCCACGTGTTGTCGGCCGCGAGGGACTGCACCTGGACGATCTGGGGGCCGGTTCCGGCCGGGACCTTGCCGAACAGGGTCACGAGTGGCGAGCCGGGGCCGAGCAGGCGCTGGGCCCACAGCGTCACCTTGAAGGCCTGGGCCGCGGGCTTCGGGGTTCCGTCTGAGTAGTAGAGGCCGGTCTGGTAGGGGTTCCAGTACTGGCGCGAACCGGGCTGACCCGGCCCGGGGGTCGAGTCGCGGAGCAGGAACTGGGCGAACATGACGGTGTTCGGATCGCGGTAGGCGAGGTAGGTGGACCACCCGACGAACTGGGCCTGCTGGTCGGGGGTGAAGGAGGCGTAGGGGTCGGGGGGATTGGTGTTGTAGCCGTACTCGGTGTCGTAGAGGGGCAGGTTCGTGGTGATCCTGCCGTCGCCGTAGAGCCGGTGGAGCAGGGACTCGAGCCGGGAGGTGTTGGCGAGGGGGACATCGTTGGTGTCGCTCGCCGACGCCCCCGGGGTCGTGGTCAGAGAGTAGGGATGGTCGGCGTAGCCGTCGGCCTTGAGCGGCTGGAACCCGTTGCACTGAGGGATGTTCAGGGGCTGGAGGTTCCCGTCCACGCACGCCAGGCCCTCGACGAACTGGATCGGCGTGACGTCGCCCTGGCCCGGGGTGCTCGAGCCGTTCGCCGAGGTGGCGCCGATGAGGACCTTGTCGGTGGAATCGACGCTCTTGATCTGGGCGTAGGCGTTGTTGTACATGCCCCGGTAGATCTCGGCCGACTCGGGGACCCAGCCCGCCGAGGTGTGGAGCCACTGCGGCTCGAGGAACTCCGACTCGTTGGGCTCGTTCCAGATCGTGTAGAGCTGCACGGCGGGGAGGTCGGCGCCGGGTTGGGTGGGGTCGGGGTAAGCGCCGTTGTAGCGCTGAGCGACCGCCTTGGCGAAGTCCCCGAACAGCGTCGGGTTGGGCTCGTAGCGATTCTGGCCGTCGGGGCTGCCGAGGGGGACGGCCCAGCGGGGGGCCCAGAAGGCGATGTCGAGCATGACCTTGAGCCCGTCGGCGTGGGCGTCGCGCACGGCCCGGTCGAGCTTGCCGAACCCGCCCGCCGGGTAGGTCGCGGGATTGGACGGGTCGAAGGGCGCGCCCGGGATCGTCGCCGAGGTCGTACCCGGCGACAGCGCCGACCACCCCGCGGTGATGCGCACGTAGTTGAAGCCCATCGAGGCGATCTGCCCGATCGCGCTCTTGACCGAGGAATCGGTGCCGTGGAGGAGGACCGTGTCGTCCTGGATCGTCGTCTGCAGCGTCCGCTGCGGCAGGGGACTACCAGCGAGGAGCAACGAGACCAGGGTGCAGACGAGCAATCCCACCAGTAACCGGTGATATACCG
>DASZKU010000268.1:0-6788 GCA_035552815.1 Solirubrobacteraceae bacterium
CGCCCCCGCCGAGCCGCCCGCCCCCGCCGTGCCGCCCGCCCCCGCCGAGCCGCCCGCCCCCGCCGAGCCCCCGGCCCCCGCCGAGCCGCCCGCCCCCGCCGAGCCGGTCGCGGCGGGCGCCCCGCCCTCCTCGGGCGGACGCATGCCCCGGCCCGTGCCCGGGAAGCGCTCGAGCTCGCGCGGCGGTGGAGGGCTCCTCCTCGGCCTCGCCGTGCTCGTCATCATCGCCGTGGTCATCGTCATCCTCGTCACCAACAACGGCTCGAGCCCCAAGAAGTCGGGCAACTCCACGCCGGCGACCACCACCACCGGCACCGGCACCACCACCTCGACGACGGGCACCTCGACGACCCCGCACGTCATCGCCACCATCATCATGAAGCCCCCCGGCGGGGGCAAGGCGCGCGGAGTCGCGGAGGTCGTCACCGAGGCCAAGGTGACGGGCGTGATCGTCGCCGCCGACCACCTGGCCCCCAACACCAAGCACAACGCCTATGCGGTGTGGCTCAACACCCCGGGCGGCGCCTCGCACCTGCTCGGCTACGTCAGCCCCGGGGTGGGCAAGGCCGGGGCCCTGAAGACGAGCGGCCCGCTCCCGGCGAACCTCTCGACCTACAAGCAGATCCTCATCACCCTGGAGACGACGACGAACACGAAGACGCCTGGGGCCACCGTCCTCCAGGGCACCCTGTAGCGGCCTTCACCCGCAGGCGCGCTCGAGCCCGTCCAGCGCCTGCTCGATCCTCGTCCGGGCCGCCCGCCGCAGCATGAGACCGACGAAGCGCGAGTAGCCGCGGAGCTTCTGGCGCTGCTCGATCGTCACCCGCGTACCCTCGTCCGCGCCCTCCACCCGGATCTCGGTGATCGCCTCGCCGAGGACGCGCTCGAACGGGCTGCCCGCGAGCTCCTGCTCCCAGCGCCGCCGGCCCGCCCGCTCGGCGCCGCCGGGACCGGGTGCCTCGGACTCGAGCAGGTGGAAATCGAGCCGCACCGGGCGCCCCGCATGGGTCATGAAGACCTGGGTCCAGCGCTCCTCGTCGACGCCCTCCATACGCGTGACCCCGGGCCACCAGCGCGGGAAGTGGTGGGGGTCGGAGATCAGGTCCCACACGCGCTCGGGGCCCGTCGCCACCGTCCGGCTTCGCCGCGTGGTGGGCACTACTCCGACGGGTAATCGATCAGCGAATGCACCTGGTAGGGGTGCAGGCGCTCGCGGCCGCCGAGGAAGCTGAGCTCGATCAGGAACGAGCAGGCGACGACCAGCGCTCCGAGGCCGGCGACGAGATCACACAGGGCGCGGGCGGTGCCGCCGGTGGCCAGGAGGTCGTCGTGGACGAGCACGCGGGCGCCACCGGCCAGGGCGTCGGCGTGGACCTCGAGCGCGTCGAGGCCGTACTCGAGCGTGTACTCGGCGCTCACCGTGTCGGCCGGCAGCTTCCCTGGCTTGCGGGCCGGGACGAACCCGGCGCCGAGCTCGCGGGCCAGCGCCGCGCCGAGGATGAAGCCCCGCGCCTCGGCCGCCACCACGTACTCGATCTCGAGGCCCAAGGCGTGGGCGGCGAGCTGGGCGACGGCGGCGTCGAGCGCGGCGGCGTCGAGGAGGAGCGGCGTGATGTCCTTGAAGACGATCCCCGGGCGGGGAAAGTCGGGGATGTCGCGGATGCGAGCGCGCAGGTCGACCGGCACTACTTGGCGATCTTGCGCAGGTCGCGGATGAGCAGCAGGTGCTTGAGGTGGGTGGTGACCGAGGCGAGATTCTCGAGCGCCTCGACCGCCTCCTTGCGGCGCTCGGGATTGCGGGAGCGCAGGGCGGGGGCGAGGATGCTCTGGAGCAGGGCAGCCTCGCGGTCGGCCGAGGTGCGAAAGACGCGGAGGTTCCGCCCCCCCACTCCGTAGCGGGCGAGCTCGTTGACCGACCGGACGATCTCCCGCTCGGTCTCGTCGAAGTAGCGGGTGCCCGAGCGGTTCTCACCCTTGATCACGCCGAACTCGACGAGCTCGTGCACGAGCTTGGGGTCGGCAGCGGTGTCCTCGACCACGTCGGCGAGCGAGTACAGGGAGCCGGGATCGCGGACCGTCATCATCCCGCGGCGCACCGGACGCACGTCGCCCGCGCCCACGTCGGACTCCGAGCGACCACCGGCGAGCTCCTGGCGGATCACCCGCAGGGGCAGGAACTCGTCGCGCTGCAGGCGCAGGATCGTGCGCAGGCGCTGGACGTCGGCCTGGGTGTAGAGCCGGTAGCCCCCCTGGGTGCGTCGCGGCGCGAGCAGCTTCTGGTCCTCGAGGTAGCGGATCTTCGAGATCGAGATCTCGGGGAACTCCTGGATCAGCGACTTGCACACCGCGCCGATGGTCAGCGACTTCTGGCGGGGACGCCCGGGACCGGAGTCGGGCGTCTCGGGGAGCTCGAGGTCGGGCCTGCCGTTTTCGGAGGAGATGGCCATCAGCGACTCAGGAAGGCGAGCTTGTACTTACCGATCTGGAGCTCGTCGCCGTCGCTCAGGCGATGGGACTCGATCCGCTGGCGGTTCACGTAGGTGCCGTTCAGCGACCCGCAGTCGTCGAGGTGGTACGCCCCGCCGCGACGAACGAGAATGGCATGGTCGCGCGAGACGGTCACGTCATCGAGGAAGATGTCCGAGTCCGGGCGCCGGCCCACGGTGAGGCGGTCGCCGGCCACCGAGAAGCTCTCCCCCGCCCGCCCTCCGCCCGCGCGGATGACCAGGGTGGCGCCCCGCTCGGCGACCTCGTCGAGCGAGACCGGCTCCATGTCCCCGGTCTCCCCCACGCGGTAGGTGGCCGTAGTCGCCTCGGGCGTCGACTCGCTCTGAGCGAGGTACGCCCCGCAGCGCTGGCAGTAGTTGGCGCCCTCGGTGTTGGCGAACCCGCACTCGGGACAATGTTGGGCCACCGTGACCTCAACGGTCCTACTCGCCTCCACCGGCTCCACCGGTGGGGCTGTCCGTCGGGACGCGCCCGGCCAGGATATCGGTGAGCTTCTGGATATCCGCGCCCGAGATCACATCCTCACCGCCCTCGTGCTGCTTCTTGCGTCGATTGACCAGCTCGGCGCGCAGGATGTCGATCTTTCCGTGCAGGATCCGGCGCTTGTAGGAGATCTCCATCTCCTCTTCGGTGAGCTGGCCGATGACGTCCTTGAGCTCTTGGTCCGTCAGCGAGCCGAGGTCGGGAAACGTGTCCATTCGTGGTGTCCTCCGGTCCGGGGCTAGGCCGAGACGGCGAGTATAGTGGCAGGGATCATAGGGTCAAGCTGAACTTGAGGTTCAGGCCGCTGACCGGCGCAGGGACCCTGGTCCGCCGGGCTGCCCTATTGCCCCACGGCTGACCTGCCTGCGCGCGTCTCAGCGATGCCACGTCGAACGTACAGCAACGAGGCATAGAGCGCCAGGGTCATTCCGACATAAAGCATGACCAGCGCCACGGTGTGAAGACCGGCCATGGCGAAGAACGGGGCGCCCATCAGCGGGGCGACGCCGAGGCGCCCGGGCCAGTTGATCTTGAGCTCGACGCCGTGCCTGAGCCCGTAGCGGCTCAGCGCGAGCATGAAGAGCTCGCGGGCGATGACCACCGCGATGGCCCAGCGCGGGAGGAGGACGAAGTTCCACATCACCGCCATGCCCGAGATCACCAGGAGCCGATCGACGATGGGATCGAGCAGGGCGCCCAGGCGGCTGTACTGGCCGGTGAGGCGGGCGACGAAGCCGTCGAGGTAGTCGCCCCAGCCGATCACCGCATAGAGGACGACGGCGAGCGCGTCCTGGCCGCGGACGCTCGAGAAGGCGACCACGAGGAAGACGGGGATCAATGCCATGCGCGCGAACCCGATCGCGTTGGGCAGCGTCCACGGGTTCAGGGGCTGGCCCGTGAGGGTGGCCGGTGGCGGCGGGCCGGAACGGTCGATGCCGAGCAGGCGCCGGTTAGTGAGCCGCCCGGGCATGGCGCCCGATCAGGGGAGCTCGCCCCAGGCGCGAGCGACGGCGGGCGCGGCGTCCTCGACGGGCACGGTGCTCGACACCAGTCCGCGCCGCACCTGTACCTCGATCTCGCCGCTCGCCAGCGAGCGCTTGCCCACCGTCATGCGCAGCGGGCAGCCGACGAGCTCGGCGTCGGCGAACTTCTCGCCGGGGCCCGCGTCGCGATCGTCGTAGAGCACCTCGAGCCCGAGCTCCTGGAGCTCCTGATAGAGGCGGTCGGCGAGCGTGCGCTCCTCGCTTCCCTCGCGACCGAGGACCACGAGCTCGACGTCGAAGGGGGCGAGCGAGCGCGGCCAGGAGATCCCGCGGTCGTCGGCGAACTGCTCGACCGCCGCCGCGGCGATGCGGGCCGGGCCGAT
Organism: Solirubrobacteraceae bacterium; assembly: GCA_035552815.1. GTDB lineage: Bacteria > Actinomycetota > Thermoleophilia > Solirubrobacterales > Solirubrobacteraceae > Palsa-465. The sequence goes on from DASZKU010000268.1 coordinate 4,358, forward strand.
CCCGTAGGAGCCCATCCAGATGAGCTGTGACTTGCCCTGCTCGTCGAGGAAGCTGGCCTCGAGGCGCTCGGAGTAGCGCGTGCCGAGCTTGAAGATGTTGCCCACCTCGATCGCCGGCTCGATGCGGACGGCGTGGCCGCGCACGGTGTCCCCCGCCACCACCGAGCGGACGTCGACGCGCTCGAACGGGAAGTCTCGCCCGGGCTCGACGCCGCGCAGGTGGGTGTCGGGCGCGTTGGCTCCCGTCACGTAGCCGCCGTCGTGTACCCCGCCGTCGAGGAGGATGGGCAGGTCGACCCCGACCGGTCCGATGAAGCCCGGAGGTCCGATCCGGTCCGCCACCTCCGCGGCCGTGGCGGGCCGGAAGTCCCCGCCCAGGGCGAGGCGGAGCTTGATCTCGTTGACGCGGTGGTCGCCGCGCACGATGACGATGCGCAGCTCCCCGCCTTCGCCCACCACCGGGTAGGCCTTGAGGAGCGCGCCGGGGGAGACGCCGAGCGCCGAGGCGACCTGGGCGACGGTGGTCATGCCCGGCGTCGAGACCTCCTCGGGCCCGTCGAGACGCTCGGGCAGCGCGACGGGCTGGGCGTCGGCGGAGGCGATCTCCATGTTGGCCGCGTAGCCCTCGGCGAGGGCGATCTCGTTCTCCCCCGCCGCGCACGGCGCCATGTACTCGTGGGCCCCGAAACCGCCCATGTACCCGACGTCGCCCTCCACCCGGTACCACTCGAGACCGCTGCGATCGAAGATCCGGTCATAGGCGACCACGTGCTTGTCGTAGGCGACGTCGAGGCCCTCGGGATCACGATCGAAGCTGTAGGAGTCCTTCATGATGAACTCGCGCGTGCGCAGGACCCCGGCGCGCGGGCGCGGCTCGTCACGCTCCTTGGTCTGGATGTGGTACAGGATCAGGGGCAGGTCGCGGTAGGAGCGCACGACCTGGGCGATGTGGCCGGTGATGATCTCCTCGTGGGAGAGGGCGAGGACCATGTCGGCGTCGCGCCGGTCGCGAAGCTTGAAGAGCTCGTCGATCGCGTAGCGGCCGGAGCGGCGCCAGGGCGCGGCGGGATTGAGCACGGGCATGAGCATCTCGTGGGCGCCGATGCCGTCCAGCTCCTCGCGCACGATCTGGGCGGCCCGCTGGTGCGCGCGCCAGCCCGCGGGCAGCCACGACCACAGTCCGGCGCCCACCTGGCGGATCAAGCCGGCGCGGACCATGAGCTTGTGCGAGATCGCCTCCGCGTCGGCGGGCGGCTCGCGCTCGGTCGGCAAGAAATATCCAGACAGGCGTGTCATCGTGGTAATTGGGTAGAGAAGCTCACAGGGTCCGCGCGGCGGGGTCGTGAACACTAGTGTCCCGAGCCGCCGGGCCGCTTCTGATACAACGCCGACTCACCCCACCCGAAGGAGCTATCGATGGCCTACGAAGTTCCACCGCTGCCCTACGACTATGCCGCGCTCGAGCCTCACATCGACGAGGCGACGATGCGCGTGCATCACGACAAGCATCATCAGGCGTATGTCGACAAGGCCAACACCGCCCTGGAGGGCACGGAGTGGGCCGACCGGACGGTGGACGAGGTCCTCCAGAGTCTCGACTCCCTTCCCGACGACAAGAAGACCGCCGTGCGCAACAACGCGGGCGGTCACTACAACCACTCGCTGTTCTGGACGTGGATGTCCCCGGACGGTGGCGGCGAGCCCGACGGCGCCCTGGCCGCCGCGATCAACGAGGCCTTCGGGTCCTTCGCCGACTTCCAGGCCAAGCTCAAGGACGCCGGCGTCAACCGCTTCGGCTCGGGCTGGTCGTGGCTCGTGTACGACGGATCCGGCGTCGCCGTGGTCTCCACCCCGAACCAGGACAGCCCGATCAGCGACGGCCTGATGCCGTTGGTCGGCGTCGACGTCTGGGAGCACGCCTACTACCTGAAGTATCAGAACCGGCGTCCCGACTACATCGACGCCTGGTGGAACGTCGTCAACTGGTCGGCGATCGGCGAACGCTACGCGGCACTCGGCGGCTAGCTGGCCCCGGCACTCGGCCACGCCGGTAGCCGTGAACGGAGCGGCACGACACCGCTCCGTTCGCGCTACCCTCGTGTTTCGTCCGTTGGGGGCGGGTCCGGGTCCCCCAATGTCCGTCGTCATCGGCCCCAGGGGGACCAGCTTGCCGTCGTTAACCTCACGCCCGCGCTCACGGACACTTCTCCTCGCGCTGCTCGCGCTCCTCCCCCTCGCCGTCGCGCTCGGCTCGGCCCCGGTGGCCCGCGCCAGCAGCGGCCAGAGGTCGATCATGATGGACGACAACCTGCTCCTGTACTCGGGCAACGCGACGCGCTACTCGACGCTTGAGTCGATGAAGAGCCTCGGGGTCTCGACGGTCCGCGTCACCCTGCTGTGGAGCGTGGTCGCGCACGGGACCAAGAACCCG
>DASZKU010000269.1:0-1512 GCA_035552815.1 Solirubrobacteraceae bacterium
GTGTCCAGCCCGGCCGAACCCGTGCTCCCGGGCGCGTTGACGCTCACGCGCAGGACGCCGAGGGCGGCGCCGTAGGCGAGGATCGTCGCCGGGGTGCGGGAATGGATCACCGCCGAGTGGCCGGCGCCGCCGATGCGCAGCAGGGCGCGGGCGGCGGCGATGCCGCGCTCGACGTCGGGCACGCGGACCATGCCCAGGAGCGGGAAGAGCTTCTCGTGGGCGAGGGGCTCCTCGGGGACGATGAGCCCGAACGGCGCCACCAGGGCGCGGGTCCCCTGCGGGACGGTCACCCCCGCCGCCTGCGCCAGGGTCGCGGCGTCCTTGCCCGCCAGGGCGATGTCGATGCGCCCGCCGGGATAGCAGGCGGCGCGCACGCGGTCCGCCCCCTCGCGGTCGAGCACGTGAGCGCCGTGGCGGTCGAGCTCGCGGACGAGGACGTCGGCGATCCGCTCCTCGGCGATGAGGGTCGACTCGTTGGTACAAAGAATCGAGTTGTCGAAGGACTTGGACTCGGCCAGGCACGCCGCCGCCCGGGCCAGGTCGGCGCTGGCGTCGACGAGGGCGGGCACGTTGCCGGGACCGACGCCGAGCGACGGGGTCCCCGAGCGGTAGGCGGCGCGGACGACGGCGGTGCCGCCGGTGGCGAGGATGAGGTTGGTCTCGGGGTCGGCCATCAGGCTCTCGATCAGGGGCACCGTCGGCTCCTCGACGACCTGCAGGCACCCGTCCGGAGCGCCGGCCCGGACCGCAGCCCGGCCCATGACCCGTACCGCCTCGACCGAGACCTTGCGCGCCATCGGATGGGGGGAGACGACGACGGCGTTGCGGGTGAGGAGGGCGAGGATGACCTTGAAGTAGACGGTGGCGATCGGATTGGTGGACGGGGTGAGAGCGAGGATCACCCCGGCGGGCTTGGGGACGGCGACGAGCTTGCGCTCGGGATCGATGCGAATGCCGGCGTAGTCCTCGTCGGCGTAGCGCTCGAAGATGCCCTGCGAGCACGCCTCGTTCTTGCGCCGCTTGTGCTCGGCCACCCCCATGCCCGTTTCCTCGACGGCGTCGCGCGCGAAGCGCTCGGCGTTCTCGTGAGCTGCGGCGGCGACGGCGGCGGCGATCCTCCGAGTCTGCTCGCCGTCGTAGCGGGCGAAGGCGCTCGCCGCCCAGCGCGCGCGCTGGAGCATCATCCGCGCACGGGGGGCGCCGGGCACGTCGGCCGGGGTGGCATCGCGAATCGCTGCCTCGCCTCCGCTCACGCGCTCATCCCCAGGGGCGCCGCGGACGCCCCGCGCGCCGCGGACGCCCCGCGCGCCGCGGACGCCCCGCGCGCCGCGGAGGCGCCCCGCGCCTCGGCGCGGGCGAGCTCGATCCCCACCGCGGTGCGGTCGAGCACCTCGTCGACGAGGTCGGGACCGAGGAGGATGCCCGGCTTGAACTGGAGGACCCGGGGGTCGAGGGTCGAGAAGATCGCCCACACCCCGTGCTCGTAGAGGTGGCGCATGACGAGCTTGGCCC
>DASZKU010000270.1:0-2384 GCA_035552815.1 Solirubrobacteraceae bacterium
GCGCGCGAATTCGGCGACATCTCCGAGAACGCCGAGTACGACGACGCCAAGAACGAGCAGGCCATGCTCGAGGCGCGTATCGCCCAGCTGGAGGACAAGCTCCGCTCCGCGACCGTGATCGACTCCTCCGATCTGGGTACAGACCTCGTCCGGGTCGGCTCCGTGGTCCACGTCAAGGACGAGGGCGGCAAGGCCACCAGGTACACGATCGTCGGCTCGGCCGAGTCCAATCCGGCTCAGTTGCGACTCTCGAACGAGTCTCCGGTTGGCAAGGCCCTGCTCGGGCGCAAGCGCGGCGACGAGGTGGTCTTCACCACCCCCAGCGGCGAGCGCAAGCTGAAGATCACCAAGATCGACGTCGATTCGAAGTAGCGTCCCGGCCATGGCCGACGACGACAGGCCCGGCGACGAGGCCTCGGCTCTGCCCGAGGTCCTCGCCTCGCGCCGGCGCAAGCTCGACGCGCTGCGGGCCGAGGGGGTCGAGCCCTTCCCGTACGAGTTCGACGGCGTCGAGCCGATCGCCGTGGTGCGGGCCACGCACGAGGATCTGGCCCCGGGCGAGGAGACCGAGGCTCGCCACCGGGTCGCTGGGCGCCTGGCCGCCCGCCGCGGTCAGGGCAAGATGGCGTTTCTCGATCTCGTCGATCGGTCGGGGCGGATCCAGCTCCAGGGCCGCGTCGACGAGCTCGGGCCCGCGGCCATGGAGCGGCTCCTGCACTTCGACCTCGGGGACCTGATCGGCATCGACGGAACCGCGTTCCGCTCGCGCCGGGGAGAGCTGACCCTGCGGGTGCAGGAGTACACCCTCCTGGCCAAGTCGCTACGGCCCCCACCCGAGAAGCACCACGGTCTACAGGACGTCGAGACTCGATTCCGGCGCCGCGAGCTCGACCTGATGGCCAGCGAGGAGGCGCGCGAGCTCTTCATCACGCGCGCGAAGGTGGTCTCGGCGATCCGGCGCTTCCTCGACTCCGAAGGCTTCATCGAGGTCGAGACGCCGGTCCTCCAGCCGCTCTACGGTGGCGCCGCAGCCCGGCCCTTCACCACCTACTACAACGCCCTCGACCGCACCTTCTACCTGCGCATCGCCACCGAGCTCTACCTCAAGCGCCTCATCGTCGGCGGCCTCGAGCGCGTGTATGAGCTGGGCAAGAACTTCCGCAACGAGGGACTCTCGCCCAAGCACAATCCCGAGTTCACCGTGCTCGAGTTCTACGAGGCCTACGCGGATTATCTGGACATCGCGTCCCGGTGCGAGCGGCTCGTGGCCTACGTCGCCGACGGGGTCGGCTACCAGGGAGAGATCGACTTCTCGCCCCCCTGGCGCCGCGAGACGCTGGCCGGCGCGATCCTCGACCGCACCGGCATCGACATCCTCGCCGCGCGCGACCGCGACGCGCTCGCGGGGGCGATGCGGGCGCGGAGCCTGACCGTGCCCGAGGAGGACTCGTGGGCCCAGCTTGTCGACGAGCTCCTCTCCAAGCACGTCGAACCCACCCTGATCGAGCCGACCTTCCTGCTCGACTACCCCGTCGAGCTCTCGCCCCTGGCCAAGCGCCACCGCTCCCAGCCCGGGCTGGTGGAGCGCTTCGAGGCGTTCGCGGGCGGTATGGAGATCGCCAATGCCTTCACCGAACTCAACGATCCCGACGAGCAGCGGCGGCGCTTCGAGGACCAGCGGGCCCTGGCCAGCGCCGGCGACGAGGAGGCGCAGCCCTACGACGAGGCGTTCGTCCAGGCGCTCGAGCAGGGGATGCCGCCCACGGGGGGCATCGGCATCGGCATCGACCGGCTCGTCATGCTCTTGACCGGGAGGCGTTCGATCCGCGAGGTCGTCCTCTTTCCCGCCATGCGGGACTGAGACCTCGGAGCTCAGATCCTGCGCCAGAGCTTGAACAGCAAGTAGAGAACGACGGCGATCGCGACTCCGATGATCTCGATGACGTGGATGGTAATGGTCACTGCTGCGCTAGCAGGCTCCATCTAGATCAGGTTAGCCACGCGAAATGGGGAGGTTTATGAAGATCCTGTTGCCCGGAACGCGTCGCTAAAATCCGCTTCGAAACCGTAATGCTGGTTACCGGTGTGCGACCATCGGCAGTGCCGCATAGACGGTCCGGCAGGAGGCTCGGGAACGGCTGGTAGACTGAGGCATGGCCCCGGATCGACCCTGTTCCGCTCATCAAGAACCGTGTGTCGGTCGATTAGATGAGCAGACGGGGCCGTTTGCGTCCCTCCAGCCGGCACCTAGGTGACGGCTCTGGAAGCGTAGGAGCCAAGGAAACCGCGTAAACCCTCGACCTTCGATAAACCCCAGCTGGCCTTGAGCCCGCACCGCACCACAGAGAGACTCAGCCATGTTCGAGCGATTCACAGAGCGAGCC
>DASZKU010000271.1:0-12692 GCA_035552815.1 Solirubrobacteraceae bacterium
AACGTGTCGAGCCAGCGCCCGTAGTCCGACGTCCTCTCGATCTTGACCGAGCGCGCGATGTGCACGCCGCCCAGATTGACCGCCTGCGTGCTGAGGAAGCTCTCGTCGCCGTCAAATCCGAGGCCGAAGCCGCGCATGAGCGCGCCGTTCAGGCGCGGCGGGGGCGTCTCGTCGACGCTCACGCGGATGCCGCCGTAGCCGTTGATGTTGGTCGTGACCTGCGCACCGTTGTACGGCGTGGCCTGCGTCGCGCGGATGCTGCCGGTATCCACGCGCGGGGCGGCGACGTCCTGGATGCCCCAGTAGGCACCATTAGCGTCCTGAACGTAATTGAACGCCTGCGCCGCCGAGGGCACGAGAACGCTGAAGAGGACCGCGGCAAGCACAGCCACCCGACCGACATAGCGATTCATGTTGGAGGGAAGCCTTTCTCTGGGCGGACAGGACAGAACGACACACGACCACATGTCACGACGCGCATCTCCGCACACTACGTCACGGTCCCGAGGTACGACACCGGCCTCGAGGCGGAAAATCAGTGGCCCATTTTGTCCAGCTGTCCCGTTCGAATTCGTCGAGGTTCGAATATGACAACTGGCCCGGTGACGTCCGCAGCGACGAGACAGCGCGCCGCAATTGTCAGGCGTTCTCGGCCTCTCGTCCCACAGAGAAACCCCGCCGGAGAGGCTGTTGCGCAAAGGTCCCCCGATGCGGCGGCCTGTCGCATTTCTGTGGAGGTTCGGCTGGGAAGTTGCGCCCCTCGCCCGACGGTGATGCCGTGGCCGGCTGGATCAGACCGCGCCAAGCCCACGCACCGCAGGCTGCTCCAGCAGCCGCAAAAACAATCCGGCACCTGAGCGATCGAGGGAGCCAGGGTCGCAGTCGTCCGGTCCACTTTGCCCCTGGTGACACGGACCCGAGCACTGGGGCGTCAGCGGCGTGAACGAACGGACGCGGATAAGATCACCGGCCCAGGTGACGGCGTCCGGCGAACCGAGCTTCCCACACCCGGTCGGGGTGAGCGTGGTGGACGGCGGAGTCAACGTGGCGCTCTACTCGAGTGTCGCCGAGGGAGTCTCGTTCTCGACGTTCGACGGCGCAGGCGCCGAGAGGCGGCATCCGCTGACTCTGGCCGACAGCGACATCTGGCACGGCTTCGTGCCCGGGGTCGGGCCCGGGCAGGAGTACGGCTTCCGGATCGCGGGGCCGTATTCGCCGTCCTCCGGGGCTCGCTGTAATCCCAGCAAGCTGCTGCTCGATCCCTACGGTCGCTCGGTCACCGGCAACCTGGGGTGGAAGCCCACGTGGACGGGCGGGGGGCCGGACTCGCCCGACGGCGCCGACTCGGCGCCCGACGCGCCCCGCTCGGTCGTCGTCGAGAGCGCGTTCGAGTGGGGGAGCGACGCGCCGCCCGGGCACGCCCTGGCCGACAGCGTCATCTACGAGCTCCACGTCAAGGGCTTCACCGCCACCCATCCCGCCGTGCCCGCCGCCGATCAGGGCACGTACGCGGGACTGGCCCACCCGGAGATCATCGGCTACCTGGAGCATCTCGGGGTCACCGCCGTCGAGCTTCTCCCCGTGCACCAGTCGCTCACGGGCGGCGTCCTCGCCGGCGAGGGCCTGCGCAACTACTGGGGCTACGACACGATCGGCTTCTTCGCGCTGCACAGCGCCTACTCGTCGGCGCGGCGCGCCGGTGCGCCCGCCGGAAGCGAGCTCGACGAGTTCAAGGCCTTGGTCAAGGCCTTACACGGGGCGGGGATCGAGGTCATCCTCGACGTCGTCTTCAACCACACCGCCGAAGGCGACGAGCGGGGCCCGACCCTGTGCTTTCGCGGCATCGACAACGCCGCCTACTACCAGCTCGTTCCCGGCCGGCTCGAGTCCTACGACAACCTGACGGGGTGCGGTAACACCATCAACGCCGCCAACCCCACGGTGCGGCGGCTGATCGTCGATTCCCTGCGCTACTGGGTAGAGGAGATGCACGTCGACGGGTTCCGCTTCGACCTCGGCGCCGTGCTCGGCAGCGACCGGCCCGGCACCGCCGCCGATGCCGACCCCGGCTGGGACGAGAACGCCGCCTTCTTCGACCTCGTCCTCCAGGATCCCACCCTGGCGCGCGCCAAGCTCATCGCCGAGCCGTGGACCGCCGCCGGCAACGAGCAGGGCCGCTTCCCGCCGCGCTGGTGTGAGTGGAACGGCCAGTACCGCGACACCGTGCGCGACTACTGGCGCACCCAGACCCCCGGCCCGCGCTGGGTCGGCGCGCGGATCGCGGGCAGCCCCGACATGTACGCAGAGGACGCTCCCCGCTACAGCCTGCGGCGTCAGCCCACGGCTTCGATCAACTTCATCACCTGCCACGACGGGTTCACCCTGAACGACCTCGTGTCCTATGACGCCAAGCACAACGGCGCCAACGAGGACAACAACGAGGACGGAACCGACGACAACCGCTCCTGGAACTGCGGCGCCGGGCCCGGCGATGACGGGCCGACCGCCGACCCCGGGATCGCCGCCCTGCGCCGCCGCCAGCGACGCAACCTCCTCGCCACCCTCCTCCTCTCCCGCGGCGTGCCCATGCTCCTCGGCGGCGACGAGCGCGGGCGCACCCAGCAGGGCAACAACAACGCCTATTGCCAGGACAACGCGATGAGCTGGGTCGACTGGACCGCCGACGCCTCCGCCGATGCCCTGACCGGGGTCGTGCGCGAGCTCATCGCCCTGCGCGCCCGGGTGGGGGCGCTGCGCGCGCCGCGCTTCCCCGAGCCCGGTTCGCGGCAGAGCGGCGAACCGGTGCCGGAAACCGGCCTTGCCTGGTTCGACCCCGACGGCGCTCCCGTGGCCGACCAGGACTGGGACAACCCCGACGGCCACAGCTTCGCCGTCGTCTTCGCCGGCGGGACGGCCGGGCCATCGGTGCTCGCCCTGTGCAACGCCTACTGGGGGCCGGTCTCCTTCACGGTGCCGGCGCCGGCCTCGGGGGAGTGGACGGTGACCCTCGACACCACGCAGGAGGACGCAAGCCCCTCGCCCGCGGCACCCCTCCCAGGTGGCGCCTCGATCACCGTCGGGCCCCGGTCGCTGATCCTCGCCACCGGGTGAGGGCCGCCCTCAGGGCATGAGCCGGCTCCGGTTCTCGAGCACCGCGAGCGCCTCTGCGCTCGTGGCGCGGTCCATCCCCTGCCGGCGCAGCAACACCCCGAGCGCATCCGCCCCCATCGAGCTGTACATGAGATCGAGCTTCTGCCAGCTCATCTCGGCGGTGACGCCTTCGCCATCGCCATCGCCCTCGCCGGGAGCCTCGAGCACCTGAGCAAGCTGGCGCAGGAGACGGTCCAGTCGTTCGAAGTCGTCGCTCATAGCCGACATACTGACGCCCGTGCCGCCGATGCCGCCCGGTGCCGGAGCGCCGCCACCCGGGACGGATCCCCCCGAGGGTGACGGGGAAGTGCCGGTGCTGACGCGCCGCACCGTCCTCGCCTGCGGGCTCGGCCTCGCCGCGGGCGCCACCGCCGCCGTCCTCGATCTCATCAATCACGGCGTCCTCCCCGGTCAGCAGACCCTCAACGTGCTCGACGGGGCGTGCTCGGTGCCGATTCCCGCGGAGACCTTCGCGCCCGCCGGCCCCTCGATCTCGGGAAGGTTCTACTCCCCCGCCCGCCACCGCACGGTGGGCTACACGATCGCCTACCCGCCCGGCCATGCGCGCGGGAGCGAGCTGCCGCTCGGCCTCGTCCTCCACGCCTTCGGCGAGAACCACGCCTCGACGTTCGGCGGCCTCAGCCTCGTACGCGCCCTCGCGGTCAGGACCGGCGAGGGCCCGTCGACGCCCATCGCCCTGGTGGCGGCCGACGGGGGCGGCGGCTACTGGAACCGCCACCCCGGCGACGACCCGATGGCGATGATCGTCGACGAGCTCGTCCCCATGTGCCGCGGGCTCGGACTCGGGCGCGCACCGCGAAGCATCGGCGCCACCGGGATCTCCATGGGCGGCTACGGCGCGCTCCTCCTCGCCGAGCAGCACCCGCGGCTGATCGCCGCCGTGGCCGCCATCAGCCCGGCGATCTGGACCACCTACGACGAGGCTCGCGGCGCCAACGCCGGGGCCTACGCCTCGGCCGCCGACTTCGCGCGCGACGACGTCGTCACCCACGCCTCCGCGCTCGCCGGCCGGCCCGTGCGCATCGCCTCCGGGGTCGAGGACCCTTTCCACCCCGGGGTCGCGGCGCTCGCCCGCGCGCTGCCCGCCCCCGCGGTGGTCGAGTTCCCCCAGGGCTGCCATGACGGCACCTTCTTCGCCAGTCAGGCGCCCGCCTCGCTGGCCTTCCTGGCGCGGCACCTCGCACACCGCCGCGGCGCGGCGCCCGGTTAGGGCCAGCCCGCGCGCTCGTCGCTTCGGGGAGCCTCGCGATCGTGGTTTCGCTCGCGGTGCTCCAGGCCGGCGCCTCGAACGGCGCTCATCCCTCGAGCAGAGCCGACAGCGTCGCCGCCGCCCGCCCATCCCGGAGCGCCTCGCGCGCGTCGCGGGCACCGCTGAGGGCGTCGGGGACGAGGCCCGCGGCGTAGAGGCGCAGGCCGGCGCTGAGGGCGACGGTGTGAGCGAGGAGATCGTCGCCCTCTCCGCGCAGGGCGACGCGAGTGAGCCACGCCGACTCCTCGGCGCCCCCGCCACCGCGCAGGCGCGCGCCGAGCAGCTCGGGGAGCTCGAGGACGGCGCCGCGCTCGTGGGCCATCGGCCGGCCGGGCCGCATCACGTCTGAGCCTTCGAGCCCGCGGACCGCCACCGCGCGGTCGGCGCTCAGGCGCTCGAGTGCGCCCACGAGCCGCTCGGCGTAGGAGGCGTGCGTGTGTCCGACGACGAACCGCCGCGCTCCGAACCAGTCGACGAGCTTCTCGGCCGAGTGCACGGGACCGCGGAGCCCGATCTCGTCGCGGAGCTCGGCCAGGCGCGTCCACCCCGGGAGCGCCGCGCCCGCGTGGACGACGCACACGCCGCAGCGCTCGAGCATGGCGCGCGACTCCGCGAGCGCCGGCCGCCCGGGGCCGCCCAGGGCGGCGAGGACGTCGGCCACCGTCGTCCCCCGCTTGGGCCCCAGGGTGTCCCCGCAGTGCATCACCACCCCGGCGCCGCATGCGGCCGCCGTCGCGCCCACGGCGAGCGAGAGGTGGGGGGCGTCCGCCGTCCCGTCGTAGGCGCCCGCGCATGCCACCAGCGGCCGGTCGATCCCGGCATGGGCCTCGGGCGCGGCGTCGCGAAGCGCCTGGGCCATGCCCGCGAGCTCGTCTGCCTGCTCGCCCTTGATGCGCATGGCGACGAGGAAGGCCCCTGCCTGGGTGTCTGAGACCTCGCCGGCGAGGAGCGCCGCCATCGCCTCGCGCGCCTCGTCGAAGGTGAGGGCGCGGCTGCCGCGTGCGCCCGTGCCCACCGTCTTGATCGTGGCCCTGAACCCGTCGTAGTGTCCGTGACGGAGGCCGGCGCCCACGCTCGAGGTCTGGGGCATCAGTCCTCCCACCGGTAGCCGACGCGGCGCACGGTCTTGAGCTTGGTGGCGTGCTCTGAGCCGAGCTTGGCGCGCACCCGGCGCACGTGCACGTCGACGGTGCGCGCCCCGCCGAAGAAGTCATAGCCCCACACGCGGCTGAGGAGCGCCTCGCGCGAGAACGCGCGCCGGGGATGGGTCATGAGGAACTTGAGGAGCTCGTACTCCATGTAGGTGAAGTCGACGGGAGCGCCGTCCACCGTCACCTGGTAGGTGGCGAGGTTGAGCTCGAGCCGTTGTGAGCGCACGACCTCGTCCTCCTCGATCCCGTGGACCTGGCGGCGGGCGCGGGCGATGCGCGCCGAGAGCTCGGCGGTGGTGAAGGGGGCGACGATGAGCTCGTGGACGTCGAGCATCTCGGGGCTGAGCTCGAGATCCTCGGGCTCCACGGTGACGACGATCGGCACCTCTCCGAGCTCGTCGTCCTCGCGCAGGCGCACGCACACCGGGGTGGCGTCACCGCGGTCGTCGAGCACGAGCGCGAGGTCGGGGCGGCGGCTGGTGAACCCGTCCTCGCCGGCGGGCCGCAGGGAGCCGTTGATCGAAACCCGCCGGGGGCTGAAGCCGAGCTCGGCGAGCATCCGGGCGGCCTCGTCGGCGGCCTCGCCTCGCTGAGCGTATATCCACGCGACGCTCATCCTCACAGCGCCCGCAGATAGCGGCTGCGCTCGAACTCGGTAACCGTCTTGCGGTACTCGTCCCACTCGCGCCGCTTGTTGCGCACGTACCAGTCGCACAGCCGATCGCCGAGCGCGTCGCGGACGAGCTCGGAGGCCTCGAACAGGGTCACCGCCTCGCGCAGGTCCTCGGGAAGCCGCTGCGCCCCGGGCGGTGGTTCCTCGCCGGCCTCGGCGGGGAGCTGGTAGCCGCGCTCGATGCCGCGCAGGCCGGCGGCGAGGACGAGGCCGAAGCACAGATAGGGATTGCAGGCCGAGTCCGGCGAGCGCAGCTCGATCCGGGCCGCCGCCTCGCGATCGGGGCGGCTCGAGGGCACGCGCACCAGTGCCGAAGGCGCCTGGCGGGTCCAGCTCACGTACTCGGGAGCCTCGAAGCCTCCGGCCAGGCGCTTGTAGCTGTTGACCCACTGGTTGGTGACGGCGGTGAGCTCGGGCGCGTGGGCGAGGACGCCGGCGAGGAACGCCTGACCTGTGCCCGAGAGCGGCCCGTCGTCTTCTTCGTCGAAGAACACGTTGCGCTCCCCGTCGAAGAGCGAGAAGTGGACGTGCATGCCCGAGCCCGACTCGTGCTCGAGCGGCATGGGCATGAAGGTGGCGAACACGTCCTGCTCGCGAGCGACCTCCTTGACCGCGAGCTTGAAGGTGGTCACGGCGTCGGCCATCGAGAGGGCGTCGGTATGGCCGAGCTTGATCTCGTGCTGGGAGGGCGCGACCTCGTGGTGGGAGGCCTTGACGGGGATCCCCATCTGCTCGAGGTACTCGATCGTGCGCCGGCGGAAGTCACCGCCGTCGTCGAGCGGGGTGAGGTCGAAGTAGGTGCCCTGGTCGAGGGGGACGGGCGGCTTGCTCGGGTCAGAGCCCTCCTCGAAGAGGAAGAACTCGATCTCGGCACCGACCTGCATGGTCAACCCGAGGTCGGCGGCCTGCCCGAGCACGCGCCGCAGCGCGTGCCGCGAGTCGCCGGGGAACGGCGTCCCGTCGGGCAGGCGCACGTCGCACAGCATCCGCGCCGCGACCTGAGTCGGGCGCCAGGGCAGGACCTGGAAGGTGCGGGGATCGGGGTGGGCGATGACGTCGCGCTCGGCCAGGCGCGAGCCGCCCTCGAGCGCCGAGCCGTCGAGGCCCACCCCCTGCTCGAGGACCGTCTCGAGCTCGGTGACGGGGATGGCGATGCTCTTGAGCATGCCGAGGACGTCGACGAACCAGAGGCGGACGAAGCGTACGCCCCGCTCCTCGACGGTGCGCATCACGTAATCGCGGTTGGAGAGGCTGAGGTCGGTGTCGGTGGGCATGCGGCGGCCGAACGCTCTTGAACTTCGTGAAGCGTGCCAGCGGAGCGGCGATTTGTCTTTGGCCGGATGTCGAAATCGCCGGGCGCCCGGTTGTTAATTCACACAGCGTTCATCGTCGCGAAGCCGCCGGGTAACCGCATGGCGCGACCATCCCTGTGGTGTCGGCGACCACCGAGACCCGTTCGCTGTGCCCGTATTGCGGCGTTGGTTGCGGCCTCCTCGTGTACACCGAGGAGGGGCGGATGCGCGGGGTCAAGGGCGATCCGCTATATCCCGTCAACCGGGGCCGCACGTGTCGCAAGCCGCTCGAGATCGCCCCCGCCGTGCATGCCGGCGACCGGGCCACGGCACCGCTCGTGCGCGCGAGCCGCGACGCCCGCTTCGAGGCGGCCGATTGGGATGAGATGCTCGCCTCGCTCGCCGGCCGTTTGCAAACGATCGCTGCCGAGCACGGCCCCGACGCGCTCGGCTTCTACATCTCCGGCCAGCTCCTGACCGAGGACTACTACGTCGTCGGCAAGCTCGTCAAGGGCTTCCTGGGGACCAACAACCTCGACTCGAACTCGCGGCTGTGCATGTCCTCGGCCGTCGCCGGCTACACCGGCGCCTTCGGCTCCGACGGGCCTCCCGGCGCCTACTCCGACATCGAGCTCGCCGACTGCCTGCTCCTGCTCGGGTCGAACACCGCCGCCTGCCATCCCATCGTGTGGTCGCGGATCCGCGACCGCCAGCGCGAGGGCGCCTTCGTGATCTGCGCCGACCCGCGCCCGACGCCCACTGCGCGTGCCGCCGACCTCCACCTCCCGGTGCGGCCGGGAACCGATCTCGCCCTGCTCGCGTCGATGCTCGGGGTGGTGGAGGCCGAGGGGCTCCTCGACGGCGAGTTCATCGCCGCCCACACGAGCGGCTTCGAGGCCGCCATCGAGGTCGCTCGCGAGTGGCCGCCCGCCCGGGCCGCCGAGGCCTGCGGCGTCCCGCCCGAGCTCATCGTCGAAGCGGCGCGGCGCTTCGCCACCGCCCAGACCGCGCTGGCGATGTGGTCGATGGGGGCCAACCAGTCGACGGTGGGCACGCTCAAGAACCGCGCCCTCATCAACCTGTGCCTGGCCACCGGCAACCTCGGCCGCCCCGGGTGCGGCCCGTTCTCGCTCACCGGCCAGCCCAACGCCATGGGCGGGCGGGAGAGCGGCGGCCTCGCGCAGCTCCTGCCCGGGTACCGCTCCACGAGCGACCCCGCCGATCGCCGGGCCATGGCCGAGCACTGGCGAATCCCCGACTCCCTCCCCGGGATCTCCGAGCGCCCCGGGCTGAGCGCCGTCGACCTCTTCCAGGCGGCGGCCGACGGCAAGGTCAAGGCGCTGTGGATCGTCGCCACCAACCCGGTCGTCTCGATGCCCGACTCAGAGCTCGTGCGCGCCGCGCTCGAGCGCGCCGAGCTCGTGGTCGTCCAGGACGCCCATCACCCCACCGAGACCTCGGCGCTCGCCCACGCCGTGCTCCCGGCCGCCGCGTGGCCGGAGAAGGAGGGGGCGATGACCAACTCCGAGCGCCGTGTCGGGCTCGTGCGCCGCGCGCTCGACCCGCCCGGGGAGGCCCGCCCGGACTGGCGGATCTTCGCCGGCCTCGCCCGCGCGCTCGGGTTCGGCGCGCACTTCGACTGGCCCGACGAGGCGAGCGTGTTCGACGAGTTCGTGGCCTGCACCGCCGGGCGCCTGTGCGACATGAGCGGCCTCTCGCACGAGCGCCTGCGGCGCGCGGGTGGGATCCAGTGGCCGAACGGGAGCCCGCGCCTGTACGCCGACCGCCGCGTCGCCACCCCCGACGGGCGCGCGCGCTTCGAGCCCACGCCTCACGCCGCTCCCGCCGAGACTCCCGACGGCGACTACCCGCTCCTCCTCACCACGGGCCGGATCGCCGACCAGTGGCACACGATGACGCGAACCGGGAAGTCCAAGGCGCTGCGCAAGGCGATCCGCGAGCCCCTGCTCGAGCTCCATCCCGACGACGCCGCCGCGGCCGGGGTCGGGGACGGCGAGCTCGCGCGCGTGAGCTCCAGGCGCGGTGAGCTCCGTCTGCGCGTCAAGCTCGTCCCCGACCTCGCGCCCGGGGTGGCCTTCGCCCCCTTCCACTGGGGCGAGCTCAACTCGGCTCCGGGGGCCGGCGCCGTCAACGTCGCCACCCACGGCGCCACCGACCCGGTCTCCGGGCAGCCCGAGCTCAAGGCCCTGGCCATCCGCATCGAGCCCGTGCACGGCGCCCCGCCGGTGCGGCGCCCGGGGCGGGGTCGCCGCCGGCTCGTGGTGGTGGGAACGGGGATGGCCGGGCTCGCCGTCGTCGAGGAGGCGGTGCTCCGGCGCCGCAGGAGCGAGCTGCGGGTGACGATGCTCGGCGAGGAGGGGGCCGCCCCCTATAACCGCATCCTCGTCTCCAAGCTCCTGGCGCGAACGTGCGGCCTCGGCGACCTCGAGCTTCGCCCCGATTCCTGGTTCCCCGCCCACGGAGTGGACCTGAGGACCGGCTGCGCGGCCACCGCCCTGGACCTCGAGGGCCGCTCGGTGATCGACGCCGGCGGCGAGACCCATGCCTTCGACGCGCTCGTGCTCGCCACCGGGTCGCGGCCCTTCCTACCGCCGATCGCGGGGGTCGACGGGGCCCACGTGCGTGTCTTCCGCACTCCCAGCGACGTCGAGGGGCTCGCGGCCGCGTGCCGGCGCGGTTGCACCCACGCCGTGGTGGTGGGCGGCGGCCTCCTCGGGCTCGAGGCGGCGGCAGGGCTGCTCACCCGCGGGGTGCAGGTCACCGTCGTCGAGCTCGCCGAGCGCCTGATGCCCCAGCAGCTCGACAGCGGGGCGGGATCGATGCTCGCGCGCACGGTGGCCGCGCTCGGCCTGCGCACGCGCCTGGGGCGCTCGGTGGCGGCGATCGCCGGCGACCACGTCCTCCTCGACGACGGCGAAGAGCTCGAGGCCTCGCTCGTCGTCGTCGCCGCCGGGGTTCGTCCCGAGACCTCGCTCGCCCGCGCCGCCGGGATCGAGTGCCGGCGGGGCATCGTCGTCGACGACGAGATGCGCACGAGCGCTCCCGGCGTATGGGCGGTGGGGGAGTGCGCCGAGCACCGGGGGACGGTGTACGGGCTGTGGGCGCCCCTGGCCGACCAGGCGCGCGTGGCCGGCGCCTCCGTGGTCGGCGACCCGGCGGCGTTCCACGGCGCCACCCCGGCCACCACCCTCAAGGTCGCGGGCGTCGACCTCTTCGCCGGCGGCAGCGCCCCCACTGACACCGGGCACGACGAGATCCTCTTCGCCGACACGCGGCGCCGGCGCTACCGCAGGCTCATCCTCGACGGGAGCCGCCTCGCGAGCGCCACCCTGGTGGGCGATGTCGCCGAGGCGACGACGCTCTCGGGCCTGCTGCGCACCGGCGAGCCCGTTCCCGCCTCGATGCTCGAGCCCACGGGGGCGGGCGAGCGGGTCGCGGATGACTCCCCGGGGGCGATCGTGTGCTCGTGCAACACGGTCACTCGCGGCGAGCTCATCGACACCATCCGCGGCGGCGGCGTGACCACCGTGGCCGGGCTCGGCCGCGCCACCCGGGCGGGGACCGGATGCGGCGGCTGCACCGGGGACCTCGAGACCCTGCTCGCCCGCGCCGCCGCGGGAGAGCTCTCCGGGCGCGCGGGCGTCGACGCGGAGGTGGCCGCGTGAGCTCTTCCAGCGCGGGGATCGTCGTCGTGGGCGGCGGGATCGCCGGCCAAGCGGTGGTCGAGGCGGTGCGCGACCGCGACGGCGACGTGCCCGTGACCCTGGTGTGCGGCGAGCCGCGGCTGCCCTACGACCGGGTGCGCCTGTCCGAAATCCTCGCCTCGGGCGAGGATCCCGACGCGCTGACCCTGCGACCCGGCGAATGGTTCGCCGACCGCGGGGTGCGCGTGCTCACCGGCGAGCACGTCGCTCGCCTCGCCCTCGAGGAGAACGCGGTCGCGCTCGCGTCGGGCGAGGAGCTCGGATTCGAGCGCCTGGTCCTCGCCACCGGGTCACAGCCCCTGCTCCCGCCCTTGCCCGGCATCGACCTCCCCGGTGTCTTCGCCTTCCGCGGCCCCGAGGACTGCGAGGCGATCCGGGCGGCGGCGGCCTCGGCGGACGTGCGCCGGGCCGTGGTCATCGGGGGAGGGCTGCTCGGTCTCGAGGCGGCGCGGGGGATCGTCGCCCAGGGGTGCGCGGTCACCGTCGTTCATCTCATGGACCGGGTGATGGAGCGCCAGCTCGACGCCGGCGCCGCCGAGCTCCTCCTTCCCCGGCTGCGCGAGCTCGGCGTCGAGGTCCTGCTCGAGCGCCAGACCGATGCCATCGTCGGCGAGGACCGGGTGCGGTGCCTGCGCTTCCGGGGCGGCGGTGAGCTCGACGCCGACCTCGTCGTCGTCTCGATCGGAATCCGTCCCGAGACCTCGCTGGCGCGCGCCGCCGGCGTCGAGTGCGCCCGCGGGATCGTCGTCGACGACCACATGCGGACCTCGCGCCCGGAGGTCGTCGCCGTGGGCGAGTGCGCCGAGCACCAGGGCGTCGTCTACGGGCTCGTGGCGCCCATCCTCGAGCAGGCCAAGGTGGCGGCCATGACCCTGCTCGGCCGGGAGGCCGATCCCTACGCCGGGTCGGTGCCCTCGGCCAAGCTCAAGGTGGCGGGCATCGACCTCGTGGCCATCGGCGCCGCCGAGGGCGACAGCGAAGCGATCAGCGTCGACGCGGCGGCGGGGATGTACCGCAAGCTCGTCGTCCGCGACGGCGTCGCCGCCGGGGCTGTGCTCCTCGGCGACGTCCGCGGCTCGGAGGCGCTGCTCGCGGAGATCTCGGGCGCGACGCCGGTCCCCGACCCCCTCGAGCGACTGGCCGCGGCGGCCGCGCTCGGCCCCGAGGACCTTCCCGACGAGGCCCAGATCTGCAACTGCAACACCGTCGCCAAGGGCGCGCTCATCGCCGCCGTCACCGAGGGCGGCTGCGCCACCCCGCGCGAGGTGATGGCGCGCACCCGCGCGGGCACCGGGTGCGGCTCGTGCCGCGCGAGCGTGATCGCCATCGTCGCCGCCGCCACCGGCGGCCTCAAGGAGGAGCCCGCCTACCTGTGCCCGAGCGAGCGCCAGACGCGCGAGGAGCTCGCCGGCGCCATCCGCGAGCACGGGT
>DASZKU010000272.1:0-10895 GCA_035552815.1 Solirubrobacteraceae bacterium
GGCCGACCACGGCGGTGCCGACCAGGCTCGAGCCATCCTCACCCGGTTCGAGCTCCGTGCGGGCGTGGCGATGGAGGCCCCACGGCCCGCGGATGGTGATCTCGCCCCCGGTGCGCGAGGCCTCGGGACCGTGGAGGCGGACGAGGGAGACGAAGCGGTCGGTGAGCAGCCAGTGGTTGTCGAGGGTGGCGAGGAACCGGTGGAGGGTCTCCGGGGGCACGCGAACCTGCTTACGGGCGGCGATGCGGCGCGGGTGGGCGGGATCTCGGAGCTCTGGGGTCATCCGGGCCACGTGAACCCTATTCGGCGCCGCGCGCGGTCCGGTTCAAGGTCGCCCCCGGCTATCGTCACCCCCGATGAGCGACGCCATGTACGCGACGATTCGCTATGACGGCGGCTGTGACTCGGTCGCGGTCGAGGAGCCGCTCGAGATCAGGGTCGATGGCGTGCCCCTGGCGGTGACCATGCGGACGCCCGGGCACGACGAGGACCTCGCGCTCGGCTTCCTCTACGGGGAGGGGCTGATCGACGGTCCCCACGCCGCGGGGCTCACCGAGGACCTCGCCAAGAACACGATCGAGGTGGCGGGCCCGCTATCGCGGGACCCGGGCGCGCGGAGCTTCTACACGACCTCCTCGTGCGGGGTGTGCGGCAAGGGCGCGATCGACGAGGTCGCCGTCCACAGCGCTCCGCTCCCCACCGGCCTGCGCGTCGAGCGCGCACTCATCGCCGACCTGCCCGGCCGGCTCCTTCAGCCCACCTTCGAGCGCACGGGCGGGGTGCATGCCACCGGCCTGTTCGACGGGCGCGGCGCGCTCGTCCTCGCCCGCGAGGATGTCGGGCGCCACAACGCCATGGACAAGGTAATCGGACGGGCGCTCGTCGCGGGCCTCGTCCCCCTGCACGACTACGTCCTCTGCGTGAGCGGGCGGCTGTCCTTCGAGCTCGTCCAGAAGGCGGCGGTGGCGGGCGCGCCGATCCTCGTCGGCGTCGGCGCCCCGAGCTCGCTGGCGATCGAGCTCGCGAGCGACCGCGGGCTCACCCTGTGCGGTTTCGCCCGCGCCTCGAGCGTCAATGTCTATACGCACCCCGAGCGGGTCCCAACCGGCGCGGGCTGAGTGGTGACGGGCCTCCTGCCCCCGTGGTCGGTACCCCGGCTCCCCCTGGTCCCCGACCCGCTGCGGCGGATCCGGGTCCCGCGGGACCCGAGCGAGGTGAGCACCGTGGGCCCCGACGAGGACCCGGACGGCGGCGGGGTGAGCGAGGAGGCGGTCGAGGCGATCTGGGACTCGGCCGTGGGCCTCTACCGCAGCGGGGTGCACCCCACCGTGCAGCTCTGCCTGCGACGTAACGGCGTCGTCGTTCTCGACCGCGCCGTCGGTCACGCCCGTGGCAACGGGCCCCACGACCCGCCCGAGGCCCCGAAGGTGCTCGCCACCCCGCAGACGCCGTTCTGCGTGTACTCGACCTCGAAGGCGCTCACCGCGGTGGTCATCCACCTGCTCGGGGAGCGGGGCGCGCTCGACATCGCCGACCGGGTGAGTGACTACATCCCCGAGTACGCGCGCCGGGGCAAGGGCGATACCACCATCGCCCATGTGCTCTCCCACCGGGCCGGCGTTCCCGCCATCCCGCCCGAGGCGCTCAACCTCGACCGGATCGACGACCCCGAGTTCATCATCGGCCTACTGTGCAACGCGCGGCCGATCGCGCGGCCCGGCACCCTGCTCGCCTATCACGCCATCTCCGGCGGCTTCATCCTCGGGGAGATCGTCCACCGGGTCACGGGCAAGAGCATCCGCGAGGTCCTCGCCGAGGAGATCCTCGACCCGCTCGGCTTCCGCTGGACCAACTACGGCGTGGCGCCCGCCGACATCCCCGCGGTGGGACGTGACTACGTGACCGGCCCGCGGCTCCTTCCGCCCCTCTCGACCATGGTCAGGCGCGTGCTCAGCGTTCCCGTCGACCGCGTCGTCGAGCTCGCCGCCGACCCCCGCTTCCTGACCGCGGTGATCCCCGCCGGTAACGTGGTGACCACGGCCCACGAGCTCTCGCGCTTCTTCGAGATCCTGCGCGCCGGCGGCGAGCTCGACGGGGTACGGGTGATGGCACCGGAGACGATCCGCCGGGCGCTCACCCAGCAGGCGCACCTCGAGCTCGACCTCCAGCTCGGATTCCCGATCCGCTACGGCTACGGGCTCATGCTCGGGGCCAAGCTCGTCAGCCTCTACGGCCGCGACACCGACCTCGCCTTCGGCCACTTCGGCTTCATCAACATCGCCGGGTGGGCCGACCCCGAGCGCGCCCTCTCCGGGGCCCTGATCACCTCGGGCAAGGCCATCGTCTACCCCGAGGTCCTCCGCTTCTACGGCGTCATGCAGCGGATCGCCTCCGAGCTGCCCAAGGTGCCGCGCTCGGCGCTCGCCTTCTAGGCGGGGGTGGCCGCCAGGCGCGCCAGGGTCTCGATGTCCTGCGCCGAGCACCACGCCCCCACCGAGGCGCGCACGAGGCCCCGGCCGGGAATGCTGCGGACGATGACCCCGTCCCCGGCCAGGCGCTCGACCGCCGCCTCGGGATCCTCCACGCGCCAGGAGACGAGCGTCGAGCGCCCGCGCGGGGCGACCTCGAGCCCGCGCGCCTCGAGGCCGGCGACGAGGGCGATCGCCATCTCGGCGGCGCGGCCGTGCACCCACTCCCATCCCGGCGCCTCGAGGACGGCGAGCGAGGCGAGCGCCCAGGCGCTGCGCACCCCGGGAGGGAAGCCGTGGTCAAAGCGCGTCGCCCCCTCCCCGGGCACGAGCTCGAGGGGGTCGCTGCCCCGGCTCAGGGAGCCGTAGTTGGGCCAGGCGATGAGCATGTCCTCGACGTGGTCGGGGTGGACGTACAGGCAGCCGCTTCCCTCGGGTCCGCACAGCCACTTCTGACCCGAGGCGGCGTAGAAGGCGCAGCCGAGGTCGCGTACGTTGACGGGCACAGCTCCGAGCGCCTGGGCGCCGTCGAGGAGGACCGGGGCTCCCGAGGCGGCGAGGGCGGGCACGTCCATGATCCGGCCCGAGACCCAGGAGACGTGCGAGCAGGCGATCAGGCGCGTCGAGGATGAGGCGGCGTCGACGAGCTCCTCCCAGGGCACCACGCGCACGGTGACCCGGTGGCGGATCCGGGCCCGGGCCAGGGGCGCGAGCAGCCCAGGATGCTCCTCGTCGGTGGTGAGGATCTCGTCCCCGGGGCGGAGATCGAGCCCGGCGATGACCGTGTTGACCCCGTCCGTCGTCGACCCGGTGAGGGCGACCGACGTGAATTCACATCCGAGCGCCGCCGCGTACCGGGCGCGCAGCTCGGCGGCGAGCGCGATGAGCTCCTCGAAGTACGGGCGCCCGCAGCGCCCGCCGGCGAGCTCGCGCTCGATCCGCGCGGTGGCCGCCTCGGCGGCGGCGCGGGGGACCGGGCCCTCGGTGCCGGCGTTGAGGTAGACGAGCTCGCCGAGCACGGGGAACTGGGCGCGGAAGGCGTCGGGGTCGTTGGGCGGAGCGGGGGTTGACAATCTCGGCTCCCTCAGCCCACCGGGAATCCGTCTTTGCGGCATGCCGCCTCGATCTCCCGGGCGGTCTCGGTGATCTTGGCGCCGGGCTTACCCACCGACCGGCACAGCGCCAGCGCGTTGTCGCCGCACTGGTGGATGCCCGACCCGCCGGTGGCGCCGAGGATTGACACGTCGACGCATCCGCGCGCGGTGCTCTGGTTGTGCCCGGCGACGATGATGACGAGCACGACGGCGAGGGCGAGCAGGCACGCGCCGACGACGCCGAGCGTCCGTTTCTCGCGCCGCGAGAAGGAGCGCCTGCTGGTGATCTCGAGGTGGTGCCCCGGGGGCATGACCATCGCGGGGAGTCTACGAGTCCGCCGGGGCCCTCGCGCGGCCCCGGCGCGACGAGCGGTCTCATACGATCCCGGCCATGACCGCCGATTCCCCGACCGTGTGGCTCGCCGGGCCCGAGCAGGCCGAGGCCGTGGCCGCGCTGCTCGGGGGATTCCGCGATCATCTCGGGGCTTCCTCGCCGTCCGATGGCACGCTGCTGGCGTCCGTGCGCCTCCTCCTCGAGCGAGCCGACACCGAGTTCTGGCTCGGGGCGACGGGCGAGAACGGGCCGGCGCTCGGGGTTTGCCAGCTGCGCTTCCGCCCCTGTGTGTGGACGGCGAGCGACGATTGCTGGCTCGAGGATCTCTTCGTGGCGGCCGAGGCACGCCGGCGCGGCGTGGGCCGAGCCCTGGTGCAGCGCGCCTTCGCGCGCGCCCGCGAGCGCGGCTGCCGGCGGATCGAGCTCGATACCGACGAGGACAACTACGGCGCCATCGCCCTCTATGAGAGCCTCGGCCTGTCGGCGAGGAGCAAAGGGAGGAGCCGGAGCCTCGTGCTCGGGGCGCGGCTTTAGCCGTTGCCGATGCGCAGCAGCGAGAAGGGGGCGAGCTCGAGGTCGGAGGTCGTGGTTCCGGCCCGGTTCTCGAGCGTGCCGGCGCCCGCCACCAGGGTGATCGGCGGCGCCGAGCGCTCGCCGTAGGGGAGCCCCCGCAGGCCGGTGGGCACGGCGATCCGGAAGGGCCGGCGCGAGAGGTTGACGAGGACGGCGCCGACGCCGTCCTTGCCCGCCACGGCGATTCCCCGGACCGGCGCCGATCCGAAGCTCATCGTGCGCGAGACGGTGGCTCCGGAGAGCGCGTGGAGGAGGGTCTGCATGACGACGCCGCCGGTGGCGAGCCCGAACAGAGGGGTGACCGGGGCGTGGGCGAGGACGGCACGGAAGCCGCCGCCGTTCCCGGTGGCCAGCTGTAGCCCCGCGGTGGTACCGAAGATGGCGCCGAACGGCGCACTGTCGACCAGGGTCTCGTAGTCGGCCTGGACGACGCGGGGGGCGCTCACGAGATCGAGCCCGAAGGAGGCGACGGCGAGCCCCTGCGCCCACGTCCCGTGGACGCGCGCGACGGTGTCGAACAGGTTCCACTCGGTCACCCACACCTCGAGCCTCCTCGGTAGGCGCGCGATCGTCCGCATGAGCGCGGCCCACCGGTGCGCGGGCGCCCGGAGCATGCGCTCGGCGGCCGCGGGGGAGGCCAGCGAGGCGTGGGGTCCGAGGCCCGAGGCGAAGTAGGCGTGGAGGCTGAGCGCCGACTCGCCCCGCAGCGTTCTCAGCATCTCGGAGTTCCAGCGGCGCTCGCGCCCGTTTACCTGCGCGGTGTTGGTGTCGCGCCCGGGGTAGGCGTCGGCGGCCACGAGGACGGCGGGGAAGGCGCGCTTGATGGCGGCGATCCAGCGGGTGGCCACGCGGCCGTACTGAGCACCGCTGGGGAAGCGGCCGGCGTACGTGGGCAGGTAGAGCTCGTTGCCGAGCTCGACCTCGTTGATCGGCATCCCGAGCCGGCGCGCGGCGTGGAGCATCGCCAGCTGCGAGGAGAGGCTGCTCGAGTAGATGTTCAGGTCGAACACGGGTACGGCGCCGGTCACGCGTACCAGGCGCGCCCAGTCGGCGAGGCTCACGTGGATGTGATCGCGCAGGGCGGCCAGCCCTGAGGGGATGCGCGGCGAGTGGTCATAGGTCCCCGTGCGCCAGTTCCAGAAGTTGGCCGGGGTGCCCCCGAACACCCGGATCGCCTGCGGGCGCAGGGCCGCGACGGCGCTCAGGAAGCGGGGATTCGACCACACGCTGGTGCTGATGATCGCTTCTCCGTTGATGCCGAGCAGGCCCGGGGGAAGGGCGCGCAGCGGTCCCAGGGTGGCGCGATGGGTCGGCCCGTGGGGGACGAGCGGCGGGAGGGGCCGCGGCGCCGGCCCGTGATGGCGAGCGACGGCCACGACGATGGCCACGATGACGAGGACGACGAGGATCGCCGGCACCGTTCGCCTCCTCATCGCCGCGCTGATCCCAAGTGCGTGGGGGTGCCTACAGCGAGGCTTCGGCGGCGACCGGCTCCTGGCCGACCGCGCGCAACGCGTTCTCCACCGCTTCGATGACGATCTCGAGCACCCGCACGCGAGCGTAGGGCTTGGACTCGGCGGCGACGACGTACCAGGGGGCATCGCCATGGTCGGTCGCGCCGAGCATGTCCTCGACGGCCTGCTCGTAGTCGGCCCGGTGCGAGAGATTGCGCCAGTCCTCGCCGGTCAGCTTCCAGCGCTTGAGCGGATCGCGCTCGCGAGCCCGGAAGCGGCGCAGCTGCTCGTCCTCGGAGACGTGGAGCCAGAACTTGACGAGCACCTGACCCTCGATCGCCAGGCCGCGCTCGAAGCCGACGATCTGCGGATAGGCGCGGCGCCACTCCTCCTCGGTCGCGAACCCCTCGACGCGCTCGACGAGCACGCGCCCGTACCACGAGCGGTCGAGCACCGCCATGCCGCCCCAACCGGGCAGCGCCGGGGCGAAGCGGTGCAGGAAGTGGTGGCGGCGCTCGTCCTCGCTCGGCGCGGCGAACTCCGAGACGCGGACGTGGCGGGGGTCGAGGGGCGCCACCAGCCGTCTGATCGCTCCGCCCTTGCCCGAGGCGTCCCACCCCTCGAAGAGGACGCACAGGGGCGGCCCGAGCCGCCCCCCGCCGATCAGCCCACCGAGCTGAAGGCGCAGTGCCAGCAGGCGCTTCTGCGCCGCCTCGATTCGGGGCAGGCTCTCGGCCGAGCCGAGCTTGGCATTCAGGTCCACGTCCGCGAGTGAGGCCACGGCGTGAGTGTAGGTCTCAGTGCACCGCCACGAGGTTCATCGACGGGGCGCAAGCGCCGTCTCCGGGCGACCGTTGCTCGCTTGCGGGCTTCCACGGCACGCACCCGGAGGTTTTTCCGCCGCTCAAAGCGGGGAGATGTACGTCAGCAGTCGGCTGTGATGTGCCGATATTGGGTCCAGGAGCCCCAAACCACCAGGGAGATGTGGACGAGATGGCCACCCAAACGATGACCTCGATGCGCGAACTGGATAGCCGGACCAGCGACGGCATCAACGTCCGCCTGCTCTGGCACGAGCCCGACGGGCGGCTCTTCGTCTCCGTCGCCGACAGCAAGACCGGTGACGCCTTCGACCTCGAGATCCGCGACCGCGACCGCACCCGGGAGGTCTTCCAGCATCCCTTCGCGTATGCGGCGTGGTACGGCGTCGCCACGCGCAAGACCGCCTGACCCACTCGTTTGAGCCTGCGGGCGCGAGTAGTAGGGTCAGCCGATGGCTGACTCGAGCGCGACCGAGCGTCCGATCAGGATCCTTCTCGCCGACGATCACATGGTCATGCGCAACGGGCTGCGCCTCCTCCTCGAGGCGGAGGAAGGCTTCGAGGTGGTGGCCGAGGCGGGAGACATTCAGTCCCTCCTCCAGCAGGTCCGCGGACACCGCCACGAGGTGCTCGTGCTCGACCTCAACATGCCGGGCGGGTCGAGCATCCAGGTGATCTCGACGCTGGCGAGGATCTCGCCGGGAACGGCGGTCGTCATCCTCACCATGGAGCACGACCCCGCCCTGCGACGGGAGGCCTACGAGGCGGGGGCGAGCGGCTACGTGCTCAAGGAGGAGGCGCCGCGCGAGCTCGTGCGCGCGATCCGGGCCGCGGTCGAGCGCTAGTCGCTAGTGGGGCCGGTCGCTAGTGGAGCCAGTCGCTAGTGGGGCCGATCGCTAGCGAGCCGCTGAGCTCGGTCTCCTCGATCCGCGTCGGCTCCTGGGCGTCGATTTCCACGGCGCCGCGGACGACGACGCCGGGGCCGAAGGTCACGTCGCCGTGGACCACCAGTCGCTCGGCTTCTCTCAGAGCAGGCGGACCGGCGGGAAATCTCGACTCGAACTCATCGAGGAGCTTGTAGTAGCGGGGGTCGAGCTCCACGTAGGGGAGGTTCTCCGCGCGTTCGGGTCGAGGGGCGACGACGTAGTCACCCGACAGCGTGTACACGTCGGAGCGGAGGACGAGCAGGTCGTCGGTCGTCTTCACGGGGACGAAGCGGGTGCGGGGAACGAGGAGCAGTGCGGCGCCCTCGAAGACGGCGATCGCCGCCCCCATCGCGCTCTCGAGCTGGAGCACGGGCGTGGACTGGGGATCGCGCGGGTCGACGGTCTTGCGGTTGATGATGAGCGGGAGCTCGAGCACGCCGTCATTCGCTTTCAGGGCGGCGGCCAGGGCCCGGAGATCGACCCACAGGTTGTTGGTGTTGTAGTAGCGCCAGCGGCGATAGTCGCGGAAGGAGTCGAGATCCTCCGACGGCGTCTGCGCGGTCTCGCGGAGGACGAGGCGCCCGTCGGACCGGCGGCGAGCGAGGTGACCGCCCTTGCGCTCGGCCTCGGTGCCCTCGACGACCTCCATCAGGAAGGGGGCACCCTCGGCGGCCACGTGGGCGGCGATCCGGGGGTCGAGCGTCGCCCCCAGGTTGTCGGAGTTGGAGATCATCGCGTAGCGGAAGCCGCGGTCGAGCAGGGTGTCGAGCAATCCGGAATGGGCGAGCGCTCCGTAGACGTCGCCGTGGCCGGGCGGGCACCACTCGAGCACGGACGCGGACGGCCAGGTGACGGGGGCGAGGGTCTCGGCGTCGAGCTTGGGGACCATGCTCTGCAGGAAATCCGGGGGGAGGTCGTCGCCGAGCTCGGGATGCGACGCGAGCGCCTCGAGCGTCGCCTCGCGCGTCGCCTCGCTGTCCATGAGCAGGAGCGGAAGCTCGATGCCGTAGCGGCGCCGCAGGGACAGCGTCTGGCCGATGATGACGTCGAGGAACGAGCGCCCCTCGCGCGCCTCGAGGAGCGACTTCGGGCTCCGCAGCCCCATCGAGGTGGCCAGGCCGCCGTTGAGCTTGACCACCGCCACGTGCTCGAGGGCGCCGGCCCCTTCGGCGTCGGGGAGATCGGCGAGGGCGGGCACCTCGCCCGCGGGCTCGAGCTCATCGCTGGCGAGCATGCCCGACTCGCCTGCCACGAGCCGCTGGTAGGCGCTGCGAAAGGCGCGGATCGCCCCCTCGGGCTGACCCGCGGCGCGCATCTTCTCCGCTGCCGCCTCGAGGCCGTCGGTACTCATCGGGTCGCTCATTGTCGCCGGATCCGCGCCGGGGGGTCGGCTCAGCCGGTGGCGGGGTCCTCCTGCCGGCCGACTCGAGCGGCTCCACCGCGTCGCCCGTCACGTGGCGAGGCTCCGTCGGCTTCGCTCCCGTCCTGGGTTGCGACGCCGGCCTGGCGGCATCGAGCAGACTCCAGTGAATGCCAACGCCCTGCCGCTCTCGAGGCCGCCGCCCGCATCGGGGCAACGCGTGAGGTCGGCCTGCTTCGGCATCGACGTCGGCACCTCCGCCGTCAAGGGCCTGGCGATCGACCACTCGGGTCGTGTCCTCGCGAGCGCGCAGGCCGGCTATCCGCTGTCCACGCCCCGGGCCGGATGGGCCGAGCAGGACCCCGAAGCCTGGTGGCGGGCGACCGAGACGGTGCTCGCGCGCCTGCGCGCCGAGGCGGGCGCGCCGGCCGGCATCGGCCTCAGCGGTCAGATGCACGGGCTCGTGGCGCTCGATGCCCGTGATCGCGTTCTCCGTCCCGCCATCCTCTGGAACGACCAGCGCACGGTCGCCGAGTGCGAGGAGATCACCGCTGTCCTCGGGCGCGAGCGGCTGATCGAGCTCACCGGGAACCGCGCCCTGACCGGCTTCACCGCCCCGAAGCTCCTGTGGATCCGCCGCCACGAGCCCGAGATCTACGCCCGGATCGCGCGGATCGCCCTCCCCAAGGACTACGTGCGCCTGCGCCTGTGCGGCGAGCACGCGACCGACGCCTCCGACGCCTCGGGGACGCTGCTCCTCGATGTGGCCGGGCGGCGGTGGAGCTCTGAGGTGCTGGGCGCGCTGGAGATCGAGCCGTCGTGGTTGCCGCGCGTGCTCGAGAGCCCATCGGTGTCGGGGACGACTTCGGAAGGGGTGCCGGTGGCCGCCGGGGGCGGCGACCAGGCGGCGGGCGCGCTCGGGGTCGGTGTCGTGCGGTCCGGGCCGGTGTCCGTCGTCCTCGGCACCTCGGGAGTGGTGTTCGCCGCCCTCGAGCGCTTCGCCGCCGACCCCGAGGGCCGCGTCCACGCCTTCTGCCACGCCGTCCCCGGCATGTGGCACGCGATGGGGGTGATGCTCGCCGCCGGAGGCTCGCTGCGCTGGCTGCGGGATGTGGCCGGGGGCGGGCGCTCGTATGACGAGCTCGTGGCCGAGGCCGCGGCCTGGCCCGCCGGGACCGAGGGTCTCCTGTTCCTCCCCTATCTGGCCGGCGAGCGGACCCCGCACGCCGACCCCGAGGCCCGGGGCGCCTACGCGGGGCTGAGCGTCCGCCACGACCGGGGCGCGCTCGTGCGGGCGGTGCTCGAGGGGGTGGCCTACGGGCTGCGCGACGCGCTCGATCTCGTGGAGGCGCTGTCCGGCGGAGCGGCGGCCGAGTTTGGCCGCGTCTCGGGCGGCGGCGCCCGCAGCGAGCTGTGGCTGCGCATCGTCGCCTCGGTGCTCGAGCTCCCGCTCGAGCGCGTGGCCGTGGACGAGGGCGCGGCCTTCGGCGCCGCCATCCTCGGGGGCGTGGCGGCAGGGGCGTGGCCCGACGTCGGGACCGCCGTGGCCGCCACCGTGAAGCCGCGCGAGCGGGTCGAGCCGGTGCCCGCCTGGGCTCGGTACTACCGGGAGGGGCGCGAGCGATTTCGGGCGCTGTATCCGGCGCTTCGGGGGGTGGTGGGTCCGGACGGGTGAGGGACGGGCCGTGCGCTCAGGGGGCGGGGGTGAGCAGCGCGCCGAGGGGCAGGGGTGAGCAGCGCGCCGGGGGGCCGGGGTGACCGGTGCGCGGAGGGGGCCGGGGTGACCGGTGCGCGGAGGGGGCCGGGATGGGCGGCGGGGGCCGGGTTGGGCGGCGGGGGCCGGGGTGGCCGGTGGGCGGCGGGGG
>DASZKU010000273.1:0-5559 GCA_035552815.1 Solirubrobacteraceae bacterium
ATGTCGGCGGGAGCGACCACGAGCGAGCGCGCGGTGAGCGAGTGGGGCGCGATGAAGGAGACGGCGAAGCCGTGCACGCCCCAGGCCATCACGGGACCGCCGTTGGCGAGGTTGTAGCCCGTGGAGCCCGCCGGGGTGGCGACGACGAGGCCGTCGCAGCGCACGCGGCCGATCTCGTCGGTGCCAACGGCGTAGGCGAGGTCGGCGACGCGCTTGCCCGCCTGGCGGTGCATGGAGACGTCGTTGATGGCGAGCCAGCTGTGACCCTCCCCTCGCACCTCGATCCCCGGGAGCGCAAGCACGTCGAACTCGCCCGCGAAGGCGAGCCGGAGCCCGGTGTCGACCTCGTCGGGATCGATGGTGGCCAGGAAGCCGATCTCGCCGTAGTTGACCCCGAAGACGGGGACCCCCCGGCCCGCGTAGGTCCGCAAGCCGGTGAGGATGGTCCCGTCGCCGCCGAGGGCGAAGCACACGTCGACGTCGCGGGCGACGGGGGCGTCGAGGATCAGCCCTTCGCCGGGCTCGAGGTGATGCTTCTTCGTCTCCTCGGGGTCGAGGCGCAGCACGGCTCCGACCTCCCGGGCGATGGCGATCAACGTGCGCAGAGCCGGGCCCGTCTCGTCGGGCCGGCGATGGGTGAACACGGTCGCCGTCCGCGGCGGTCTCACGGCTCGACCTCGCGGGCGGCGGCCTCGAGGTCCTCGACGCCGCCGCGGGCGGGCTCGGCGAGCCAGACGAAGCTCTCGAGGTTCCCCTTGGGGCCGGGGAGGCCCGAGCTCGCATACCCGAGCACGGCCGCGCCGAGGTCCTGCGCGGCGCTCCCGACATCCACGAGCGCCTCCCGCCGCCACGCCGGGTCGCGGACGACGCCGCCCTTGCCGACCCGGTCGCGACCGACCTCGAACTGGGGCTTGACCAGGGCCAGGCAGTCGTAGCGCTCGGCCGCACACGCGAGCACGGCGGGAAGCACCTTGACCAGGGAGATGAAGGAGGCGTCGATGACGATGACATCGGGCGCGTAGGGAAGCTCTTCGCGGCGCAGGGTGCGACCGTTGCGGCGCTCGATCACGGTGACCCGCGGATCGCCGCGCAGGCGCCAATCGAGCTCGCCGTAGGCGACGTCCACGGCCACGACCCGTGCCGCGCCACGCTGGAGCAGGCAGTCGGTGAAGCCGCCGGTCGAGGCACCGACGTCGAGCGCCCGCCGGTCGCGGACGTCGAGCCCGAACGCCTCGAGCGCGTTGTCGAGCTTGCGCCCGCCGCGAGACACGAAGGCCGGGGCCTGCGCGACCGAGACCTCGACGTCCTTGCCCACGAGCTGCCCCGGCTTCTCGGCCGGGCGCCGCTCGGGGCCGAGCCACACCTCGCCCGCGAGCACCGAGGCGGCGGCGCGCGTGCGCGAGGGAAACACTCCGCGCTGGGAGAGCAGGGCGTCGAGGCGAACCTTGGTCACGGTCGCGAACGGTACCGGCCGGGAGGTCGGAGGCCGGTCGTGCGCTGTGACCGGCCTCACACACCGGGCAAATCTGACAGGGCATCATGTCGACTATGACGATCTCCCGACGCTTCACGTTGTCCACCCACGCGGTCCTCGAGCTCGTCCTCGGCCTGGCCACGCTGGCCTCCCCCGCCCTCCTGGGCTTCAGCCACGCCGGCCTTCTCCTGGCCGTGCTCCTGGGCTCGCTGCTCGTGGGTATGGCGGTGACGGCGGGGGCCGACAGCCGGACCTCGCCCGCGTGGCATCAGCTCTTCGACCTCACCTTCGTGATCGCGACGGCGCTAACCGCGCTCGGCCTGGCGCTGGCGGGCGACAGCCGCGCCGCCTGGTGCTTCGCCGTCCTCACCGTGCTCCAGACCGCCCTGAACGCGGCCACGCGATACGTCGCGAGCTTCTGAGGGCCCACGACCCTAAGCCTTCCTCCCATAGATCAGTAGCGCCTCTCTCTCCTGCAGTAGTGGAACGGCCCGCCTTCCCGGCGGGCCGTTCCGCGTAGGGTTGCGGACGCCATGCCCGAGCTCCCCGAGGCCGAACGTGCCCGCGCGCTGATCGCCGATCGCGCCCTGAACCGCCGCATCGTCGCCGTCGAGGACAACGACACCTACGTGTCGCGGCCCCACGCCCCCGGTGAGATCGCCCAGGCCCTAACCGGGCGGCGGCTGACGAGCGCCAACCGGATCGGCAAGATGCTGTGGCTCGAGACCGACGGCGACGGCCCCGAGCTCGGGCTCCACCTGGGCATGGCGGGACGGATCGCCATCGACGAGGAGCCCCACGAGCGCTGGGATCGCTTTGCCCTCACCTTCGAGGACGGCGGCCGCCTCGCCCTGCGCGACAAGCGGCGCCTGGGCCGGGCCGTGCTCGCCCCCGACCTCTCGCACCTCGGCCCCGACGCCGCCGAGATAACGCGCGAGGAGTTCCGCCGGCGAGTAGGGCGCAGCGGCGCCCCGATCAAGGCGCGGATCATGGACCAAAGCGTGATCGCCGGGATCGGGAACCTGCTCGCCGACGAGATCCTCTGGCAGGCGCGGATCGACCCGCGGCGCCCCGCGAACTCGCTCTCCGAGGCCGAGCTCGACGCTGTGCGCCGTGCCGTGCGCGCCGCCGTCCGGCGCGCGGTCCGCGACGGCGGTGCCCACGCCGGCGCACTCAACCCCCACCGCGTGCAGGGCGGCCATTGCCCGCGCTGCGGCGCCCCGCTGTCCCGCACCCGGATCGGGGGGCGGACCACGTACTGGTGCCCCGAGGAGCAGGTCTAGGCGACCACGGTCTCCGAAGCGGGCTCGGAGGCGACCACGGTCCCCGAAGCCAGCGCGGCGGGCTCGGAGGCGACCTCCACCCGGTTTCGCCCATTGGTCTTCGCCGCATAGAGCGCGCGGTCGGCCGCGCGGACGAGCTGCTCTGAGTCGATCGCGTGATTGGGGAGCACGGCGAGCCCGACGCTGGCGCTGAGGTCGAGGTCGATCCCGGTCAGCCGGATGTCGGCGACGGAGCTCCGGATCTTCTCGGCGATGAGGAGCGCGCCGGGGAGATCGGTCTCGGGGAGGAGGACGATGAACTCCTCGCCCCCGTAGCGGGCGGCGAAGTCGGTGCGGCGGATCGAGTTGGGGAGGGAGGCGCCGAGGGCGGCGAGGATCTCATCGCCCTTGGAGTGCCCGAAGGTGTCGTTGGCGCGCTTGAAGTGGTCGAGGTCGAGCATCAGCGCCGCCAGCGGCGTGTTCGCCTGGTGGGCCTGGGCGACGATGCGCTTGATCATGTCGTCGAGGGCGCGGCGGTTGGGGAGGCCGGTGAGCGCGTCGGTGGCCGCCCGGAGCTGGGCGATGGCGAGGTTGCGGAGGTTGGCGATCACCGGAGCCGCCTGTCCGACGGACTCGCGCATGCGGCGCACGGCGTCGTCGTCGAGCTCGTTCTCGTGCTGGACGAGGAGCGAGCCGATGACCTCGCCGCCGACGAGGAGCGGCGTGCATGTCTTCTTGCCGGGGCAGCCCGAGCACACCTTGCAGCCGAGGAGCGGCTCGTGCTCGGGGGACTCGGTGTAGGTCGCGGCTCCGCGGACGGCCAGGCAGTCTCGCGGGCTCGCGCGGCCGACGACCGCGGTCAGCGGCGAGTTCGGCGGCAGCGTGGTCACCGGCTCGAGCCGGTCGGCGCTGTTGTTCTTGTTGAAGACGGTGACCTTCGAAGCCGGGATGCTGCGCTCGAGGTGGCGCCGCACCAGGTCCTGCGCCTCGCGCTCGTCGCCGATGAGCTGCAGCGAGTCGCTGAATTCGGCCTGCGAGCGCTCGAATTGCTCGGCCTGCTGGCGTCGCTCGGCCACGTTGTCGAGGGTGCGGCCCAAGCGGCCAAGCTCGTCGTCACCGCGCGCCTCGAGGCGCTCGCCGTAGTCGCCCTGGGCGATACGGCCCGCGAAGCGAGCGAAGGAGAGCACCCGGGGAAGGACGGCGCGGGTCAACCACAGGACGGCGGCCAGGCTCACGAGGACGCCGAAGGCGAGGACGAGAATCATCATTCGCCGGCTCGAGCCCCCGTCGACGCGGGCTTGGCGAACGCTCTTGGTTCCGTCGCCGGCCTCGGCGGCGTTGATCTCGTCGGCAGCCGAGGTGAGCGTGGCGAGCGAGGCGGTGATCGCCGCCACGCGTGCCGCTCTGGTCGGGTAGTGCCCGTTCCCCCACTGTCCCTCGCTCCACAGCGTCTCGAACGAGGTCCACTCGGTGGCCATGCCTCGGGCGATCTGCGCCTCATGCGCGTTCCCGGATACGAATTCGTGCAGGTTGGTGACGCTCAGCTCGGCCTGAGGGAGGAGCGTCGCCACCAGCTGCTGGGCGAACTGAGCGCGCGAGCGCGGGTCGGTGGTCACCCAGCCTTGGAGGATGGTGTTCTCGGTATCGTCGAGCTGGCTCGTGAGCTGGGTGACGGCCTGCTGATCGGTGACGTTCGTCCGGTAGATGGTCTCGAGTGACCGGTGGGCGGTCGAGAGGCCCGACAGCCCCGCCCACCCCACGCCGGCCAGCGCGATGACGAGGACGGCGAGGACGAGCTGGAAGCGCCGGGTGAGTCCGAGCGCGTGGAGGGAGGGCATATCCCTGCATCGGCGGTGCGGGCGCGCCCTCGGTCCGCCCTCCACCGCACAGGATTGCGGGTTACTACGTAACTTGTAGCGGGGAAGCGGCTAGGCGCCGGCGATCCGGCTGCGGTGAGCGATCGCGGCTTCGATCCGCTCGGCGATCCGCGTCCCCGTGAACCCGACCTCGTGGTGCAGGAGCGCCGGTGCGCCGTGGGTGACGTAGCGGTCGGGCAGCCCGACGCGGAGGATGCGCGGGGCGACGCCGATGTCCGACAGCGTCTCCCAGACCGCCGAGCCGAAGCCGCCGGCGAGCACCCCCTCCTCGACGGTGACGAGGAGCTCGTGCTCGGCGGCGAGCTGGGCTGCGAGCCCGGCGTCGATCGGCTTGGCGAAGCGGGCGTCGGCCACCGTGGCGGTGATGCCGTGGTCGGCGAGGATGTCGGCGGCCTCGAGCGCCTTGTGCACGCCGCTGCCGTAGCCGAGGATGGCGACGGTGGCGCCTTCGCGGAGGATCTCCCCGGTTCCGATCTCGATCGGCGTGGGATGGGCGGGAATCTCGACGCCGATCCCGGCCCCGCGTGGGTAGCGCAGCGCCACCGGGCCGTCGTCGTAGGCCAGGGCGGTGTGGAGCATGTCGACGAGCATCGCCTCGTTGCGCGGGGCCATGAGCACCATGTTGGGCAGGCAGCGCAGGTAGGCGATATCGAAGGCTCCGTGGTGCGTGGGCCCGTCGTCGCCCACGAGCCCGGCGCGATCCATGGCGAAGACGACATTCAGGCGCTGCAGGCAGACGTCGTGGACGATCTGGTCGTAGGCGCGCTGGAGGAAGGTCGAGTAGATGGCGGCGACGGGCTTGCAGCCCTGGAGGGCGAGCCCGGAGGCGAAGAGGATGGCCTGCTGCTCGGCGATGCCGACGTCGAAGTAGCGGTCGGGGAAGCGCTGCTCGAACTCCACCATGCCCGAGCCCTCGCGCATGGCGGGCGTGATGCCGACGAGACGG
>DASZKU010000274.1:0-3962 GCA_035552815.1 Solirubrobacteraceae bacterium
ATGTCAGCTCCGTCAGCTTCGTGACGCCGTCGACGAGGCCGGCGATCTCCTCGCCGAAGCGTTCCTCGATGTCGGCCAGCGACGCCTGCGTGTCCTCGACGGTGTCGTGCAGGAGCGCGGCGCACAGGGTCTCGGTGTCGAGGCGCATCCCCGCGCAGATCTTCGCCACCCCGACCGGGTGGGTGATGAAATCCTCGCCCGAGCGGCGCACCTGGTCGGCGTGCTGCACGCAGGCATAGACGAAGGCCTCCTCGACCTCGTCGTGATCGATCGAGACCGCGGACTGCTCGGCGTGCTCCTCGACGACGGCGAAGAGGTCGCCGAGCATGCGGCGCTCCTCCTCGCTGAGCTCCGGACGCTCGACCGGCGCCTCGGGCTTGTTCTCCACCCGGTCGACCTGGCGCCACGTGCTCGGCAGGAGCATGGCGCGCGCTGAGCGCCCGTCGCCACCGCCTCCGCCACCGCCACGGCCGTTCTGGCCCTCAGGCCGCGGCTCGCGCTCCCCGGTGGCGCCCGCCGAACCTCCCGCCGGGGGCTTCGACCGGCCTAGGCGCTTCGTCGAGCTTTTTCGCTGCTCAGGTATCTCAGTCCATCCTCGTACCGTTGAGAGTAGACCCTGAAGGCCGGCGAGCGCTCAAGCGCCGTCGGCGCAGCCCCCGCGAGGGCCAGGGCCGGCAGATCCCGATCGAGGCTGACGAGCTCCAGCTCCGCGAGAACCCGGATCAGCCGCCCGGCAAGCCGCGCCGGACGCCCATGCGGACCATCTCCGCGAAGCAGGCGCTCGAGCTCCTCGCCGGCCGCCCTCCCCAGCTCCCGAAGGCCCCGGTAGAGGGTGACGAGCGAAGCACGCAGTCCGTACTCGAGCTCGTGCATCTGCTGGGCAAAGCGTAGCTCAGCTTCGCCCCAACTCAGGTGCACATAGCCGCTTTCCGCCCTCTCCGGCCGCGCCCGCAGCGCCTCGTGGGCGCTCGCCGCCGCCGGGGGGTCGAGGGCGACGAGGTGCACGAAGCGACCGGCGAGCACGGGCGCGCGCTCGAGCGCGTGGTATGAGCACAGCGCGAAGCCGCCGGTGCGCGTGCTCAGACCCTCGATCCGGCGCGAGACATCGGCGCACACCGCGAGCACCGAACCGCCGCCCGCGAGGGCGTCGGCGAGCACCGCGAGCGGGCTCTCGCCGCGGCGGTCGAGGACGACGCGGCCCGGGGCCCCGTCGCGCCCGTCGGCCCCGTCGCGCCCGTCGGGCCCGTGGGTCCCGTCGCGCCCGCCGGTCCCGTCGCGCCCGGCGGTCCCGTCGCGCCCGGCGCTCGTGCGGGCTGGACCCCGCGCGGCGGGCGCGTCCACTTCCTCGAGCGCGGCGGGGACGTATTCGGCGGGCTCGCCGAGGATCTCGATCGGCCTGCAGATCGAGGCCTGAGCCTGGCGTAGGACGAGGCGGGGAGCCACCACCCCCTGCCACGCGTTGCGCTCCAGGCGGAAGGTCCCATCGACGGGGACGCCACACGGTACCGGCAGCGTCCCACCGCATCCGAAGGCCACGGCGCCGGCGCGTCCGCCCGCGGTGCGCACCGAGAAGCGCGCGTGCTTGCCCTCCCCCATCGCCCGCACGTCGTCGAAGCGGCCTCCGGGCACGAGGAGCCTGGCGGCGGGGTTCCCCATTCCGCACGGTTCGAGGAGCTCGAGCTCCTCGGCGAGGGCGAGGCCGAGCTGCGCTCCGGAGGCGACGGCATCGACGCGCTCGACGGGCACGAGCTGCTCGGGGGTCAGCGTTGCCGCCGCGTGCTCCTCGACGAGGGTCCGGAAGGCGTCGAGGCGTTCGCGCTCGATCGTCAGCCCGGCCGCGGCACGGTGCCCCCCGTAGCGCGTGAGCTCGCCGGCCGCAGCGTGGAGGGCGCCGAGGAGGTCAAAGCCGGGGATGCTCCGCCCCGAGCCCGTGCCCATGTCGCCGTCGAGGGCGATGAGGATGGCCGGGCGGTGGCGCCGCTCGGCCACCCGCGAGGCGACGATCCCGATCACCCCCGGGTGCCACCCCTCGGCGGCGAGCACGTAGGCGCTGCGCTCGCCGAGCTCGGCGACGAGCGCCTCGGCCTCCCAGAGGATCCGTTGCTCGATCGCCTGACGCTCGGCGTTGGCGCCGCCGAGCTCGGCCGCGATCTCCTCGGCGCGCGCAGAGTCCTCGGTGAGCAGGAGCTCGAGACCGGCGTCGGCGCGGCGGATCCGCCCCGCGGCATTGATCCGGGGCGCGAGGCGAAAGCCCAGAGCGCCGGCATCGAGCTCACCGGGATCGACACGCGAGCCTGCCATGAGCGCTCGCAGGCCGGGCTTGGCCGTGTTGGCCATGGCCCGCAGGCCCTCGCGGACGAGCCGGCGGTTTTCGCCTCGGAGCGGGACGACGTCGGCGACGGTGGCGAGCGCAACGAGCTCGATGTCGGCCGCCGCCGTGGGGGCGCCCAGGGCCTGCGCGAGCTTGTAGGCCACCGCCGTGCCGCACAGCTCGGGGAACGGGTAACCGCACACCGCCGGGTGGACGATGGGCGCGTCGGGGAGAATGCCGTCGGCGCACGGGCTGTGGTGATCGGTGACGACGACATCGATCCCCGCCGCGCGAGCCCGCGCGACCTCCTCGACGGCGGTGATGGCACAGTCGACGGTGATGAGCAGGTCGGTGCCCCGAGCCGCGAGCCGCTCCACCGTCGCCATGGCCAGGCCATAGCCGTCGTCGATCCGGCTCGGCAGGAACCAGTCGACGCTCGCGCCGAGGGCGCGAAGCGCGCGCACGAGGATCGCCGTCGCGCACACCCCGTCGACGTCGTAGTCGCCGTGCACGGTGATTCGCGAGCCCGACCGGACGTGGCGCGCGATCATCGCCACGGCGTCGCCGATGCCCGCGAAGGCGTCGGGTTCGTAGCTCTCCTCGGCGGCGAGAAAGGCCCGCGCCACCGCCGGGTCGCCGAGCCCGCGCCGCACGAGCACCTGGCCGAGCACGTGGCTCACGCCGAGCTCGCGCTCGAGCGCGCGAGCCGCCTCGAAGTCGTAGCCGGGGATCTCGAGGCGCGGGGTGAGGACCGGCGGGGCGGGGGGCGCCACCGGCGGGGGTGGGTTCACTGCGCTGGGTGGCTTCACCGCGCTGGGTGGCTCCACCGCGCTGGGTGGCTCCACCGCGCTGGGTGGCTTCACCGTCGCGGGCGGATGCACCGCGGGGGACGGCTCCACCGCGTTGCGAGAACTTGCCAGCTCGAGCATGGCGGGAGGGTAAGCGGGGGTGAGGACGGATCGGCCGAGCGCGGCGGCCGCCGCGAAGCGATGTCTCCTGGTCCCGCTATGCGCACCCCAGCGACAGCAGTTCGCCGACGCCCGTCCGTCCGCGCGCCGGCCCGCCGCGAAGCGATGTCTCCTGGTCCCGCTATGCGCACCCCAGCGACAGCAGTTCGCCACGCCCGCCCGTCCGACCCGCCCCGTCGCCCGCGCGCCCGCCGACCGGGCGCGCTCGGCGCGACTCTCAGGCCTGCTCGACCCCCAACGCCCGCTCGCGTCGTGCCCCCTCGAGGTAAATCAAGGCCATCCCGATCAGGGCGCCGGGGATCGCCTCGAGGGCAGTGGAGAGGTGGGTGGAGTGGGTCCCGGGGACGTGGAAGCCGTTGAGGATGAACCCGAACACGACCGCGCCCACCAGCGCGCCCACGAAGGCGCCGACGATCCCGCCCCAGTAGCGGTCGGGAAGCCAGATGGCGAAGTGCCAGAGGGCGAGGCCCATCATCAGCCACGCGAGCAGGCCCATTAGCGGCGCCTCCCGTGCCGGCGGTTGCGCGTGCTCGGCTTGCGCGGCTGGGGCTTGGGCTTGGGGATGTTGGCGACGCCGTCGTTCTCGGCGATGTCGGGCGCGGGGGCGGGGCGCTCGGCGGCGGGCGGGGCGGGCTCGGCCTGGGCTCCGCCCCCGGTCGGGTGGGCGGGCTCCGCGCTCGGCT
>DASZKU010000275.1:0-4931 GCA_035552815.1 Solirubrobacteraceae bacterium
GAACCCGCTCCACGAAAGGCTCGAGGAGACCCGGCCCCGTGCCCCAGGTCAGGTGGAAGCGGGGCACCGAGTTACCGTGTCCGCTCCCGCTGCTGCCCCCGCGCTCGGCCCACCCGGGACTGGGGAGCACGCGCACCCCCATCCCGTAGAGCCAGTCGCGCTTCTCGTGGGTGGCGAACTCCACGTAGGCCCGCGCCCAGCGTCGCGGCCATTCGTCCTCGGGGCGGTCGAAGCCGGCGCTCCCCTCCCAGTCCTGCCAGGCGAGCTCGAAGGAGTCGCGGATCCGCACGCGGCGCTGCTCGGGCGAGTCGACGAAGAACAAGCCGCCGAGGGACCAGTAGGCCTGCCCGCCGATCGAGGACTCGGGCTCCTGATCGACGAGGAGCACCCGCCGGCCCGCGTCGGCGAGCTCGGCGGTGGCGGCGAGGCCGGCGAGGCCGGCACCGACGACGATGACATCGCAACTCTCGTGATCCACCCGTCCGAGGATGCCACGAGTGGCGAATGTTGCGAGACGGTCGGCCCAGCGCCGATAATCCCTGCATGGCGCCCAACCTGGCCGAGTTCATCCTCGACCGCGCTTACAGCGCGGTCGTTTCCATGGACGAGGACGGCCTGGTGACCGCCTGGAATCCGAGCGCCGAGGCCATCTTCGGTCGCCGGCGCGAAGAAGCGCTGGGGCGCCCGGTGGCCGAGCTCATCATTCCCGAGCGCATGCGCGCTGCCCATCGGGAGGGGCTGCGCCGCTTCCTGGCCACGGGAGAGGGCCGCGTGCTCGAACGGCGCCTCGAGCTCCAGGCGCTGCGGGCGGACGGGACCGAGTTCCCCGTGGAGTTCACCATCTCACCGCTCGAGGACGAGGGGCGCTGGTCGTTCCACGCCTTCGTCCGCGACGTTTCCGAGCGCGTGGAGGCGGACCGGGAACGTGAGCGCCTGGTCGAGGAGCTCAACCGGGCGCTGCACTGGAGCGAACGGCGCTTCGAGGCGATCGTCGGTTCGCTCAGCGACGCCATCACCATCCGCGATCAGAACCACCGCTTCCTGTACGCCAACCCGGCCGCCGTCGCCCACCTCGGCTTCGGCTCCTGGGAGGAGCTCCGCGACACCGCTCCTGACACGATCATGAGCGATTTCGCGGTGTCGGGAGAGGATGGGCGAGAGATCAGCATGGCGGACATTCCCTCGGTGCGGATCCTCCGGGGCGAGTCCGCCGAACCACTGCTCATCCGCACCGTGCACCGCGAGACCCACGTGGTGCATTGGAACCTCCTGAAGTCCGCCCCCCTGCTCGCCGAGGACGGCGAGATCGAGGCCACCATCACCATCATCGAGGACGTCACCGAGCAGAAGCGCGCCGAGCAGCGAAGCGCCTTCCTCGCCCAGGCGAGCGAGATCCTCGCCTCCTCGCTCGATTACGAGCAGACGCTGCGCAACGTCGCCGAGCTCGCCGTCCCCGAGGTTGCCGACTGGTGCGCGGTCGACCTCGTCGACGACGACGGCGATCGCGTCAAGGTTGCCGTCGCCCACGTCAACCCCGAGCGCCTGAGCCTGGCCGAGGAGCTCCGCGCCTACGAGCCCGAGCGTCTCGATCCCAACCAGGGCCTGGGTTACGTCTTCCGCACCGGCGACTCGCTCCTCTACCCGGAGATTCCCCCGGAGATGCTCGTCGCGGCGGCGGTCGACGAGCACCACATGGAGCTCATCCGCGCCGTCGGCCTGCACTCGGCGCTGGTGGTGCCGATGCGCATCGGCGCCCGGACGCTGGGAGCGGTGACGCTCGTGACCTCCGAGTCGCGGCGCTCGCTCGACGCTTTCGACCTCCAGCTCGCCGAGCAGGTGGCGGCGCGGGCCGCCGTGGCGATCGAGAACTCGAGGCTCTACAGCCAGCGCTCGTCGATCGCGCGGACCCTGCAGCAGAGCCTGCTCCCCGAGCAGCTCCCCGAGATCCCCGATTTCGAGCTCGCCAGCGTCTACCTCCCGGCGATGCAGGGAAGCCTCGTCGGGGGCGATTTCTACGACGTATGGTCGGTGGGCGAGAGCTGGATGGCGATCATCGGCGACGTCACCGGCAAGGGCGTCGAGGCGGCTGCGCTCACCGCGCTCGTCCGCTACACGATGCGCACCGCCGCGGAATTCCTCGCCAGCCCCGCCGAGCTCCTCGCCCAGGTCGACGCCACCCTCAAGCACCGCTCCGCCCTGTCGGTGTGCACCGCGCTGTGCCTGCGGCTCGACGGTGACCGCGCCACCATCGCCGTCGGTGGTCACCCGCTGCCCCTCTACATCACCGGCGACGGGGTCACCAAGCTCGGCGAGCACGGGCCGCTCCTCGGCGCCTTCACCGAAGCCGTGTGGGAGGACACCACCGTAGAGCTGGCTCCGGGCAGCACGCTCGTCGCCTACACCGACGGGATCACCGACGCCGTCGACGAGGAGCGCAGGCGCTTCGGGATCGATCGGCTTCAGGACGCGCTGCGCGACGTCGCGGGGCGCACCGCCGTCGAGGTCGCCGAGTGCCTGACCGGCGCCCTCGCCGCTTTCCAGACCGGTTCGCACGCCGACGACACGGCGGCGATCGTTCTCCATCGGCCCGTCCCCGCCGCCGCTCCGGTGAGCGGCGGGGGACGGGAAAGTCACGACGATCGTCTAGCAGGAGTGAGGCATGGTCAGACCGACTGAGTTCAAGATCGCGCATCGTGCCACCGACGCGGGCGTGACTCTGAAGATCACCGGCGAGCTCGATTTGAGCACCGGCCCCGTGCTCGCTGGGAGCGTCGAGGGGCTGCCCCACGACCTCAAGGCGCTCACGCTCGATCTCAGCGAACTGACGTTCATGGACTCCACCGGGTTACGGATCCTCATCGAGCTCGACCAGCGCTCCAAGCGCGACGACTGGAAGCTGATCCTCATCCGACCCCGGCACGAGACCGCCGCGGCCGTGCTCAAGGCCACCGGGGCCGACTCGGCGCTCCCCTTCCAGGACGCGCCCAAGGCATGATGTCCCTGTCCGGAGAATCGTCGCGCAGCCTCGATGCTCGCGCTCTGTGCATCAGCCTCGAGCAGGGCGCGAATGCTCCGTCGCTCGCTCGGGCCGCCGTGGCCGGCTTCTCCGACGGAAGCGAGATTGCCCCTGCGAGGCTGGCGACGCTCCTGCTCCTCGTATCGGAGGTCGTCACCAACGCGGTGATCCATTCGACGGCGCCCGAGCGGGCCGAGATCACCCTCAGCGCCCGCCTCACCGACTCCGGGGCGGTGCGCATCGAGGTCACCGACGCCGGGGAGGGATTCACCCCCATGCCCCGAGACCCGAGCCGGCCGGGAGGCGGCTACGGCCTCTATCTGGTCGAACGGGAAGCCCATTCCTGGGGCGTCGACCGCCAGGGCGGCACGCGCGTCTGGTTCGAGCTCGCCGCCAGCGCGGGCTGAGCGCCGTGGCCAACGGCTACGACACCGCCGTCGTCGGGGCGGGGATACTCGGGCTGGCCGTGGCCCGGGAGCTCCTCGCGCGCCGTCCCGGCGAGCGCGTGGTCGTCCTCGAGCAGGCCGACATCGTCGGCGCCCATCAGACCTCGCACAACAGCGGAGTGATCCACGCCGGTGTGTACTACGCCCCCGGCTCGCTCAAGGCGCGACTGTGCGTCGACGGCGCGGCGCGCATGTACGAGTACTGCGAGCGCCGCGGGGTCGATGTGCAGCGGATCGGGAAGCTCATCATCGCCACGAGCGCGCGCGAGCTCGCGGCCCTCGACGATCTCGAGACGCGGGCGCGGGCCAATGGCGTGCCCGGCATCCGCCGCCTGTCGGCGCAGGAGATCGCCGAGATCGAGCCCCACGCGACCGGAGTGGCGGCGCTCCACTCGCCGGCCACGGGGATCGTCGACTTCGGCGCGGTGTGCGAGCGGATGTCCGACGACATCCGCGCCGCCGGCGCCGAGCTGCGCCTGGGGTGCCGCGTCGATGACGTGCGCGTCGCCGGGCGCGCGATCCGGCTCGTGGGGGCGGGCGGCGACGGGGTCGAGGCGTCGCGGGCGATCTTCTGTGCCGGGCTGTGGTCCGATCGGCTCGCCGTGCGCGCGGGAGCACCGGCGGATCCGCGGATCCTGCCCTTCCGTGGCGGCTATCTCCGCCTCCGCGCCGACCGGCGCGCCC
Source organism: Solirubrobacteraceae bacterium (assembly GCA_035552815.1). Lineage (GTDB taxonomy): Bacteria > Actinomycetota > Thermoleophilia > Solirubrobacterales > Solirubrobacteraceae > Palsa-465. The sequence continues at coordinate 4,147 of DASZKU010000275.1, forward strand.
TCGTCCGCGGGCTCATCTATCCGGTTCCCGACCCCGCCCTGCCCTTCCTCGGGGTTCACCTCACCCCGCGCGTCGACGGCGAGGTGCTCGTCGGGCCCTCCGCGCTCCTCGTCGCCTCCCGCGCGGCCTACCGCCTAGGTACCGTCGAACCCTCCGACGTGCGCGACACGGTGATGTGGCCGGGGACGTGGCGGATGGCCGCGCGCTGGTGGCGCACCGGCGTGAACGAGATGTACCTGGCCGCGAGCCGGGCGGCGTTCGCGAAGCTCGCCGCGCGGTACGTCCCCGGGCTCCAGGGGCAGGACATGGAGGCCGGCCCGGCCGGCGTCCGCGCCCAGGCGGTGGCCCGCGACGGGCGTCTCGTCGATGACTTCGTCCTCTCGACCACGCCGCGCGCCGTGCACGTACGCAACGCTCCCTCGCCGGCCGCGACCTCCTCGCTGGCCCTCGCCGAGCGCATCGTCGACACCGCTGAGCACGAGCTCGGGTCGCTTTAGTTCAGGGATCACGGGCCGGCTGGCGCGGCGGGTGGGCGCGGACCTTGATCGTCTCGAGCATGGCCCGGGTGGCGGCGCTGAGCCGGCGATTGGCCGGGATCGCGACGGCGGTCTGGAACTGCGGTGGGTGATCGCGGACGGGGACGAAGGCGATGTCTCCCGTGCTGTCGACGACCGAAGCGGGGAGGAGGCCGATGGCGAGCCCGGTGCGGATGAACTCGACCATGGTCGCGGTGTCGTTGACCTCGAAGGTGATGGTGCGGGTGACCCCGGCGGCGGAGAACGCGC
>DASZKU010000276.1:0-8712 GCA_035552815.1 Solirubrobacteraceae bacterium
TTCTGCCCCGTGTGCGGGGCGCGCAAGCGCGACTTCTCGCCCTACGAGGATTAACTAGCTCGGAGCCTCAGTCGATCAGGCGCTTCCCCAGGCGCCAGACGGCGAGGCGCCACATGAGCAGGGCGAAGGCGACGAGCACCGCGGCGTGCCCGAGGTCGGCCGTCACGAAGGTGTCTGCCGAGAGGTCGCGCACGAGCGCCACGCAGTGATAGAGGGGGTTGACCTGTGCCACCGTGCGCAGCCCCGAGGGCAGCGAGGTGATCGGGAAGAAGGTCCCGGCGACGAGGAACATGGGGGTGAGCACGGCGCTGGTGACGTAGTTGAAATTGTCGATCGACTTCGCCACCGCCGCGATCAGCACTCCGAACCCCGCGAACCCGAAGCCGGTGACGAAGCCGACGAGGACGACGAGGAGCATCCCCACCGCCGGGTGCAGGCCGAAGGCGAGGCCGACGATCAGGGGTGCCAGGCCGTACACGCCGGACCGGATCGAGATCCACAGGATCTCCGCGGTCACCAGTTCCTCCACGTCCACCGGCGCGGCGAGGATGGCGTCGTAGGTGCGCTGGAACTGCCAACGGATGAAGGTATTGAACATTCCCGGGAAGGCGGAGGAGAACAGGACGGCGGTGGCCACCGTGCCCGTGGCCACGTACTCGACGTACTTGCCGTGGCCGAAGTGCTTGACGATGGACCCGAGACCGAGGCCGAAGGCGAGCAGGTAGATGACCGGCTGGACCACCGAGGAGAAGGTGGTCGCCTTCCAGTAGCGGCGGAAGAGGACGATGTCGCGCGTCATCACCCCGGCGAGGGCGGCCGGTTCGAGCCGGTGCATGGCTTTGCGCCCGAGTTCCGGGCGCGTGGCCGGCGTGGCGCTCACTCGATCTCCGTACCCGTGAGGGCGACGAAGGCATCCTCGAGATTGGCGGGCCGGCGCACGCCCTCGGGCGCCTCGCCGTTGAGCTCCTCGGCCCCGAGGAGCGCGACGGCGGGACCGCTGCGCCGGTAGCGCCATCCCCGCTCCCCCGCGAGCTCCTCGAGCTCGGTCAGGTGGGCGGGGGGACCGTAGACCTCGAGGACCTCGCGCCCGGCGTGGGCACGAATGAGCTCCTCGGGCGTGCCCTGGGCGATGATGCGCCCGCTCGACATCACGGCCACGGTGTCGGCGAGACGCTCCGCCTCCTCGATGTAGTGCGTGGACATGAGGATGGTGACGCCCTCGCTGCGCAGCCCGTCGATCAGCGACCACAGCTCCTGGCGCACCTGCGGGTCGAGGCCCACCGTGGGCTCGTCGAGGAGGACGAGCTGGGGACTGTGGATCAGGCCGCGGGCGACGAGGAGGCGCCGGCGCATCCCTCCCGAGAGCTCGCGCACGACGGTGTCGGCGCGAGGCTCGAGGTTGGCGATGGCCAACGCCCGCGCCACCGCGGCCTGGCGCTCACCGCCGGGGACGCGGTACAGGCGCGCGAACACGGTGAGGATCTGGCGGCACGTGAGCTCGATGTCGAGGTTGTCGAGCTGGGGTACCACGCCCATCGCCATGCGCGACTGCTTCGATTCGCGCGGAAGCTGGTAGCCGAGGACCTCGATCTCGCCGTCGTTGGGGAGCGCCTGGGCGGTGAGCATCCGCATCGTCGTCGACTTGCCGGCTCCGTTGGGCCCGAGCAGCCCGAAGCAGATGCCAGGCGGGACGATGAGGTCGAGCCCGTCAACCGCGGTGATGGCGCCGTAGCGCTTGACGACGGCGCGCATGGCGATGGCTGGAGACGGACCAGGCACCTGGAGGGAGGATACGAGGAGGCTGTCGCTCGGGGCGGGGCGGTCGTTCCGGGCGGCCGTCGGGGGGGCGGTGGCGGGGCGCTGCCGGGGTGGGCGTTGCGCCGCGGCGGGCGCTAGGCCGCGGCGCGCAGGCCGCTCGAGGTCGCCTCGGAGATGGCCGAGGCGGTGATGGTGACCAGGCGGCGGAGCTCGCCGTCGGAGATCCCCAGCGGCGGCATGAGCACGATCACCTCTCCGAGCGGGCGGATGATCGCCCCGCCGCTGCGCGCGGCGAGCGTCACCTGGTGTCCCAGGCGGTCGCCGGCGGGGGAGGGGTTGAGCTCGATCCCCACCATGAACCCGCGCTGGCGGACCTCGGCGACCGAGCCCAGCGGCGCGATCCGCTGCGCGAGCAGGCGCTCGAGGAGTTCGATCTTCGGCTGCAGGCGGGCGATCGTCCGCTTGCGCGCGAAGAGCTCGAGGGTGGCGAGCGCGGCCGCGCAGGCGAGGGGGTTGCCGGTGTAGGTGTGGCCGTGGAAGAACGTGCGCGAGTCCTCGGCCGAGCCCAGGAACCCGTCGTAGATGCGTTCGGTCGTGAGGGTGGCGGCGAGCGGGAGATAGCCGCCGGTGAGGCCCTTGCCCACGCACATGAGGTCGGGGGTCACGCCCTCGTGGTCGCAGGCGAACATCGCCCCGGTGCGCCCGAAGCCGGTGGCCACCTCGTCGCAGATGAGCAGGACGCCGTGGGTGTCACAGAGCTCGCGGACCTGGCGCAGGTAGCCGTCGGGCTGCATGAGCATGCCCGCCGCGCCCTGGACGAGCGGCTCGACGATGACCGCCGCGACCCGCGACCCTTGCTCCTCGAGGAGCTCGGCGAGATGCCCGGCGTCGCCGGCGCGAGCCTGCCAGGTGTCGAAGAGGAGCGGGCGGTAGAGCGAATGGAAGTGCTCGACGCCGCCCACCGACACCGCTCCGATGGTGTCGCCGTGGTAGGCGTTCTCGAGGCAGATGAACCCGGTCCGCTCGCACTCCCCGCGCTGAGCCCACCACTGGAAGGCCATCTTCAGCGCCACCTCGACGGCGGTCGAGCCGCTGTCGGAGTAGAAGACCCGGCTCAGGCCCGGCGGGGCGATCGCCAGGAGCTGCTCGGCGAGCTCGATCGCCGGGGCGTGGGAGAGGCCGAGCATGGTGCTGTGCGCGACGCGGTCGAGCTGCGCCTTGACGGCATCGTCGATCGCTCGCTCACGGTGACCGTGAACGTTGCACCACAGCGAGGAGACACCGTCGATGTAGGGGTTCCCGTAGATGTCGTACAGCGTCGTGCCTTCGGCGTGATCGATGACGATGGGCGGCTCTTCGTGCTCCCATTCGTGCTGCTGGGTGAAGGGGTGCCACAGGTGGCGGCGGTCGGCGGCGGCGAGGTCGGCGGCAGTTCTCATGCGCTCAAACTAACCGGGGGTGCGGTCGGAAAGGTGCTCCGGCGGTGCGCGAGATGGGAGACTGTGCGTGCATGCAGGGATCAGCGGCATCCAACGGCGGTCGCGGCCTCGAGGCGATCGTCTTCGACGTCGACGGCACCCTCGTCGACAGCGAACGCGACGGCCACCGCGTCGCCTTCAACCGGGCCTTCGAGGAAGCCGGCCTCCCCGACCGCTGGGACGTCGACCTCTACGGTGACCTGCTCGAGATCACCGGCGGCGACCGGCGGATCAAGGCCTACTTCGAGCGCCGGGGAATGCCCGCCGAGGAAGCCGGCGAGCTCGCGCGCCGCCTCCACCCCCGCAAGACCGAGATCTTCGCCGACATGGCCCGCCAGGGAGAGATCGAGCCCCGGCCGGGGATCCGCGAGCTCTTGGACGAGCTCGACCACGCCGGGGTCAGGCTGGCGGTCGCCACCACCGGCACCGGCGCCTGGGTCCACCCGCTCCTCGAGCGCTCCTTCGGCGCCGGGCGCTTCGAGGTCGTCGTCACCGCCGACGAGGCACCCGTACGCAAACCCGATCCCAGTGCCCACCTCCTCGCCGTCGAGCGCCTCGGCCTCTCCGAGGCCGCCGCCTGCGCCCCGGCGATCGAGGACTCGCGCAACGGCCTCGAAGCCGCCAAGGCGGCCGAGCTCGCCTGCGTCATCGTCGTCAACGACTACACCCGCGAGCAGGACTTCTCCGAGGCCGACCTCATCCTCGACGGCTTCGGACCGGCGGACTCCCCAGCCCGCGTGCTCAGCGATCCGCTCGGGCTCGAGCCGCCGGGCCGGCTCGATGTCGAGACGCTGCGGCGGCTCGCGGCGAGGGGGTCGTAGGGGGCGGGTCGGGGCGAGGCCGGGCGCGGGCGAGGCCGCCGCGAGCGGGTCGGGGCGCGAGCGAGGCCGGGCGCGGGCGGGTCGGGGCGCGAGCGAGGCCGGGCGCGGGCGAGGCCGGGCTCTACCCCAGCCACTGCGCCACCGGCAGCATCGCCCCCGCCGCCGCGAGCTCCTCGGCCGCGGCGCCGGACACCCGCGGCAGCGTGGCCATGGCGACGGCTCCGAGGCGGGCGATGGTCTCGCGGTTGGAGCGTTCGATCACGCTTGGGCGCTCGGGCCACGGAGTGAGCACGACGGCGGCGATGTCGAGGCCCGCGGCGCGCGCCGCCTCGAGGGTGAGGAGGGTGTGGTTGATCGTCCCCAGGCCGGGGCGGGCGGCGATGACGACGGGGAGGCCGAGCTCGCGCGCGAAGTCCCGGACGTCGTAGCCGGGGGCGAGGGGGACGAGGAGGCCGCCGACGCCCTCGACGATCATCGTCCTCCCGCCGCGGGCGAGGGCGCGGACCTGGGCCTCGAGCTCCGCGGGGTCGATCGGCGTGCCCGCGAGCTCGGCGGCGAGGTGGGGGGAGACGGCCGGGCCGAAGCGGAGCAGGGTGACCGAGCCGGGATCGACGCCGCCGGCGCGGGCGAGGAGCTCGTGGTCGGGGGGCCAGGCGGGATCGGCGAGCTCGTCGAGGCCGCTGAGCACCGGCTTCAGGGGCTGAACCGGCTCGCCGCGCGCCCGCAGGGCGGCGACGATGGCGGCGGCGAGGACGGTCTTGCCCGCGCCGGTGTCGGTGCCGGTGATGAAGAGGCCGCGCACTGCCGGGTGAAGCGCTGGTCTCGCTAGGCCGCGCGGGCGACCGGGGCGGGCGCTTCGTAGTCGAACGGGCGGGTGGCGGCGATCGATTCGGCGTCGAAGAGGCTGGCCGGCATGTGCTCGTCGGCTTCGGCCCAGGCGTGGTCGCGCTCGTCCCAGCCCGGGTCCTCGTCGTGGTCCTCGGCGTGGTCGAGCATGAGCCGCGGCGCGGCGTGGGGTTCGAAGCCGGCGGCACGGGCGACCTCGGCGATCGTGCGTGCCGCTTCGGTGAGCTCTCCGGCCCGGTGCGAGGCCATCGCCGCCAGGCGCAGGCGCGAGGTCCCCTCGGGCACCGTCGGGGGGCGGATGGCCTGGGCGAAGACGCCGCGGGCGAGGGCGGCGTCGCAGATGCGCATGGCGAGCTCGGCTTCGCCGATGACGAGCGGCATGATGTGGGTGCGCGACCCGTGGAGGTCGAAGCCCTCGCCTTCGAGCTCGGCGCGGAGGGCGGCGGCGTTGGTGGCGAGCTTGTGCACGCGGCGCGGCTCCTCCTCGAGGATCTCGAGGGCGGCGAGGGCGCCGGCGGCGGCGGGCGGGGGGAGGGCGGTGGAGAAGATGAAGGTGCGAGCGGCGTTGACCAGGTACCTGGCCATCGCCCGGTCGCAGGCGACGAAGGCGCCGTAGGACCCGAGCGCCTTACCGAGCGTGCCCACGATCACGTCGACCTGGTCCTCGAGGCCCGCTTCCGCGAGCGCCCCGCGGCCGCCGGGGCCGAGCGTCCCCGTGGCGTGAGCCTCGTCGACCATCACCCTGATCCGGTGGCGCTCGGCGAGGCCGACGATCTCCTCGAGCGGCGCGACGTCGCCGTCCATCGAGAACACGCTGTCGGTGACGATAAGGGCGCCGCGGCGCTCGGACTGGGCGATGCCCCAGGCCAGGTGCTCGACGTCGCGGTGGTGATAGACGAAGACCTCGGCGCGCGAGAGGCGGCAGCCGTCGATGATGGAAGCGTGGTTGAGCGCGTCGGAGAAGACGACGTCGCCGGGGCGCGCCAGCGCTGCGACGACGCCGACGTTGGCCAGATAACCGGAACCGAAGAGCAGGGCGGTCTCGCGCGCCTTGAAGGCGGCGAGGCGCTCCTCGAGGCGCCGGTGGATCGTCATCGTCCCCGACACCAGGCGGGAGGCGCCGGCGCCCACCCCCCACCTCATGGCGGCTTCGGCGGCCGCCGTGCGCACGCGGGGGTGGTCGGCGAGGCCGAGGTAGTTGTTAGAGCACAGGAGCACCACGGGCTTACCGTCGAGCACCACGTGCGGCCCCTGCGGACCGCTGACGAGACGCGTGCGACGCGCCAGCCCCAGCGCCTTCAGCTCATCAAGCCGAGCCTCGATCTCGATCATCCTGGCGTCAACGTAACGGGGGGGTCGGACGTAAGTCCGCGCGTCCTAGGTGTGAGACCATGAGTCACCGACTGATTGCGAGGACAGAGATGGACGATTCGAGCATCCAGAACCGCATCGAGCAACTCGTCGCCGAGGAGAAGGAGCTGCTCGCCCAGGGCGAGGGCTCGGGCCCGAACCCCGAGCGCCATGAGCGCCTGCAGGAGCTCAAGGTCGAGCTCGACCAGTGTTGGGATCTCCTGCGCCAGCGCCGCGCCCACGAAGAGTTCGGCCAGAATCCCGACGAGGCTCAGGCGCGCGACGCCCGCGTCGTCGAGGACTACCTCCAGTAGGCGCCGTGCCCGGAGCCAAGTCGCGAGTCCTGACCGCCGCCGCCGTCGCCGCCGTGGTCGGCACCGCCGCCGTGGTGGGCACCGCCGCGGTCGCAGGCACCGCCGCGGTGGTGAGGACCGCCGCGGTGGCGGGCACCGCCGCCGGCGCGAGCGCCGTGCTCGCGCCCGGCGCCACCGCCGCGGCCGCCAAGACACGGACGATCATCTATCAGGCGTTCACCTCGACGGGCAAGCCGGCGATCCATGTCACGAGCACCTCGCACGGGCACTGCATCAGCGGCTCGGACGCGGTCAACCGCGCCGATGCCTGGCGCTGCTTCACCGGTAACTTCGTCTATGACCCGTGCTTCAGCTCGAGCAAGGCGCCGGGCCTCGTCCTCTGCCCCGTGGGCCCGTGGACCCAGGCCGGCGTCGAGGTCAAGCTCAGCGCCCGGCTCACCGGCGCCAACAAGGGCAAGCCCTCGACCAAGGGCAGTCCATGGGCGCTCGAGACGCCGTCGGATAAGTGCGTCCTCGCCACCGGCGCCACGAGCATCCTCGACCACCTGCGCGCCAATTACTACTGCCAGACGTCCAAGAACGTCCTGTGGGGATTTCCGTCCCGCACCTCGCAGCCCTGGACCATCTACGCCGCTCCGCCGACGGCCACCAAGCTGACGCGCAGAGTGGCGGTCAGGGTCGCCTGGTTCTAGCCGCGGCGCGGAGCTCGCGGGTCTGACGCCCGAGACCCGTGTTGGGGGCGCCGTCGGGCCGCTCGGGGATCGAGCGCTTGCGCTCGAAGCGAAGCTGGGAGGCCGGATCCCACAGGTGCACCTCGAGGGTGGCCGCCGGGGCCTCCGCGAGCGCCTCGGCGATCACGTCGGGGGTCTCGCCTTCGAGCCAGCCCGAGCGATTGTCGGGCCGGGGATTGGAGCCGTTGTCGGGCTGGCGGGCCACGTTGAGCCCGAGCTCCTCGAACATCGAACGGTCCTCGTCCGGGGTGTTGCCCAGGGTGGTGAGGAAGTTGCCCATCATCACGCCGTTGAGGCCCGCCTTGACGGCCAGGGCCTGGAGGTCGCCGAGGTTCTCGACGCGGCCCCCGCACAGGCGGAAGAGCGCCTCGGGGAGGATGAGGCGGAAGATGGCGATCCACTTGACGACCTCCCAGGGGTCGAGCAATTCGCGGTCGCCGAACTTGGTGCCCGGCCGCGGGTTGAGCAGGTTGATGGGAACGCTGGTGGGGTTGATCCCCGCGAGCTCGAACGCCATCTCCACGCGCTGCTCGCGCGTCTCTCCGAGGTTGAGGATCCCGCCCACGCAGGTCTCCAGGCCGGCTTCGCGCACGGCGTCGATGGTGCGCAGGCGCCCCTCGTAGCGAACCGTGGTCGAGACCTCGGGGTAGTAGGAGGCCGCCGTCTCGACGTTGTGGTGGACGCGTTGGATACCGGCTTCCCTGAGCGCCTTGGCGCGCTCGACGGACATGTGCCCGATCGAGGCGCAGCGCTTGAGGTTGGTGTGCTCGGCGACCAGGCGGGCCCCGGCGAGGACCTTCTCGAAGTCGCGCTTGGAGAGCCCCTGGCCCTGGGCCACCATGCAGAAGCGGTGCGCGCCGGCCGCCTCGGCGGCGCGCGCGTGCTCGAGCATCTGCTCCGGCTCCATCATCGCGTGCATCGGGGTGTCGGCGTCGGCGAAGCGCGACTGGGCGCAGAAGCCGCAGTCCTCGGCGCAGCCGCCGGACTTGGCGTTCACCAGCGAGCACATGTCGGTCGAGTCGCCGAAGCGCTCGACGCGCGCGTGCCACGCGCGCTCGACGAGGGCACCGATGTCGACGTGGTCCTCTAGCTCGCCGAGGCGCAGCGCCTCCTCGCGGGTGATCAACGGCGGCATCGTGTTGCAACATACACGTCCACGCGGACCCGGCGTCCCCGGCGCCGCGGGCCGCTCGGGGCCGACCGGCGTGTCGCTACTCGAGCACGACGAGGGTATCGCCCTGCTGCACGGCCTGGCCCTCCTCGCAGCGGATCTCCCTGACCGTGCCGGCGTCCTCGGTCTCGACCGGCATCTCCATCTTCATCGACTCGAGCACGACGAGCACGTCGCCCTCGCCGACCGCGTCGCCGACCGCGCATTCGATGCTCCATACGACGCCGGCGATGTGGGCGGGGA
>DASZKU010000277.1:0-8198 GCA_035552815.1 Solirubrobacteraceae bacterium
AGGATCGCGGCACGCTCGATCTCCCCCGCCGCGCGCTCGAGCTCGCCAAGTCCGTGCAGGGCCCTCGCGGACTGGCCACGGTTGTCGCGCGCTCGAGCGCGCTCGAGCGCTTCCTCGAAGAGACGGCGGGCGGCGCTCGTCTTGCCCTCCTGGGCGAGCAGCTCGCCCATTTCGATACGTGCAGCGCCCGAACGGGTGAGCGGGAGCGCTTCCTCCAGAAGCTGGCGAGCCTGGCTCCGATCGCCCTCGACGCGAGCCACGCGCGCACGGGCGGCGAGCGGCTCCGCGAGGCCTTCTGCGCCGACCTCGCGCGTCAGGGTCACGGCCTCGTCTAGGAATTCGCGGCCGCGAGCGTACTCGCCCTGCCCGACCGCCAGCTTGCCTAGGTTCTCGAGGGCTATGCCCTTCACGTACGGATCGCCTTCGCCAGCCGAGCTCACCGCTTCTTCGGACAGGGACTGGGCCAGAACCCAGTCCCCCTGGCTCAGGGCCACCGACCCGAGCCCAAGCAGTCCGGCGCGCAGGCCCTCCGCGTCCTGCGCCTCGCGCGCGACGACGAGACACTCCTCGAATAGCGGCCGCGCGGCATGCAAGTAATCGGAGTTGGCGTAGCCGAACCCCTTGACTGCGAGCGCATGCGACAGGCACCAGGCGTCGCCCGCCTCGCGAGCCAGCGCCGCGCTCTGGTCCAGCAACTCAAACGTGCGCCCCGCCGGACCGCCAAACTGCGAGCAGTTGCCGAGCAGCAGCAGCGACCGCGCCGTGCCCTGGAGATCTCCGGACGCCTGGGCGAGGGTCAAGCTTTCTTCCAGGAGGCCGATCGCGCCGCCGGGGTCGCCGGCCATCAGGGTGAGAAAGCCCGCTCCCCAGAGCGCCTTGAAGCGCACCCTCGGCGCTGCGCCATTGGCCGCGGCGACGGCCGCTCGGAGCAGGTCGCGGCCTTCGCTGAAGTGACAGCGCACCCGCCAGAACAGCACCAGCGCTCCCGCTAGGCGCAGCGCCCACTCGCTTCGGCCATGACCGAGGGACCACTCGAGTGCGGAGCCTAGATTCGCGCGCTCGGCTTCCAGGCACGTAAACCAGCGCTGCTGATCCGGACCGGTGAGATCAGGCTCGGCGCGCTCCGCAAGATGCAGGTAGAAGCGGGCGTGTGACTCGCGCCGCTCGCGCGTCTCGCCCGCCTCCTCGAGCCGCTCGGACGCGAACGCGCGCAGGGTCTCGAGCAGCCGGTAGCGGACTCCCGACTCATCGCCGCGCTCCGCGACGACGAGTGACTTCGCGACCAGCGCCTCGAGCACCGTAAAGACCTTCGAGTCCTCGACCCCCGCTCCCGAGCAGACCGCCGCGCAGCCCTCGAGATCAAAGCCACCAAGGAAAACCGACAGCCGCCGAAACAGCGCCCGCTCCCCACGGGAGAGCAGCTCGTGGCTCCAGTCAAGCGCCGACTCGAGCGTCTGATGGTGAGACAGCAGCCCGCTGCTCCCGCCGGTAAGGAGATCGAAGCGGTGATCCAGACGCCGCGCGATCTCGGCCGGCGTGAGCAGCGGGGTGCGCGCGGCCGCGAGCTCGATCGCCAGCGGGATCCCGTCAAGGCGCCGGCAGATCTCCGCGACCGCGGGCGCCACATAGCCGTTGAGAGCGAAGCCGGGCTCGATGCCCGCGGCGCGCTCGACGAACAGACGCACCGAGGCGTAATCGAGGAGCGCCTCGACCGCTGGCTGCTCGGCCTGCGGCGGCGTTAGGAGCGTCGGCACCTGCCAAACCTTCTCGCCGTCGAGCTGCAACGGCTCGCGGCTGGTCGCGACGACCCTCAGCCCAGGGCACGTGGCAAGCAGCACGTCGACGAGCTCCACGCACGCTTCGAGCACATGCTCGCAGTTGTCCATCACGAGCAGCCATGGCCGCTCACCGATGCATGTCGCGACCGCGTCGGCGAAGCTCATGCCGGGCACCTCGCGAACCGACAGAGCAGCCGCCACGGCGGCCGGCACCAACGCGCCATCACGGACCGGGGCAAGTTCTGCGAGCGATGCTTCACCCGCATCGTCCTCGGCAGCCTCCCGGGCCAGCTCGAGGGCCAGCCGGCTCTTTCCGACTCCGGGCGCGCCGGTCAGCGTCACCAACCGACACGCCCCGACAAGGGCCCCCAGGTCAGCAACCTCTCGCTCGCGGCCAATCAGGCCGTTGAACGGAGGTGGCAGCTTATGAGGACCGGACCCCTTCACGGGACGCCGGGCCTGCAGATCGGAGCGTGGTCGCTCGGAGTACCGCGCGGCAGTCCGGCCATGCGGTTGATTGCTGCCCTGCGCCCCGGAGGCATCACCTGACCCCGCACATACACGGATTCCTAGCCGACCGGACGATCAGCCGCAATAGGTGCAGTGGACATACACAACGCCATCCACCGGGGCCGAAACCTCTCCGGCCAGTGGAGAATCCCCTAGCGTCGGGCCGCCCGAACCTCGGCCGCAGCGCGAACAATCGCCTCGAGCGAGCGCTCGACGTCTTCGCCGGTGGTCGACCAGTTCGAGACCGAGATCCGCATCGCGTCCGCGCCCTGCCAGGTGGTACCGCTCAACCAGCACGTGCCGTCGTCCTGGACGGCTTTCACCACCGCGCGCGTGTAGGAATTATGGTCGCCGCCATCGTCGAGGAAGCGGACGAGCACTTGATTGAGCACCACGTCGTTCAGCACCTCGACGTTCGGGGTGGCCTCGAGCGCCTCGCCGAAGCGGAGCGCGTGCGTGCAGCAGCGCTCGACGAGCTCGGCGACCCCGGCACGACCGAGCGACCGGATCGCGGCGTAGACCGGGAAACCGCGCGCCCGGCGCGAGAAGTCAGGGTTCCAGTCCAGTTCGTCGCGCGGGCCGTCGGCGTCGGCGTGGACGAGGTAACCCGCGCGGATGCCCATGGCCGCCTGGTGGGCCTTGGGGTGCGCGCAAAACGCGATGCCGCTGTCGTAGGGAACGTTCAGCCACTTGTGCGCGTCGGTCGCCCACGAGTCGGCGCGCTCGACGCCGGCGACCAGGTGCCGCAGCGTGGGGCTGGCCGCCGCCCACAGGCCGAAGGCCCCGTCGACGTGTAACCAGGCGCCCGCCTCCTGGGCGATGTCGGCGACCTCCTCCATCGGGTCGATCGAGCCCGTGTTGACGTTGCCCGCCTGGGCGCAGACGATCGCCGGTCCGTCGAGAGCCTCGATCGCCTCGCGCAGCGCGGCGGGCACGATCCGGCCCTGCCCGTCCGTCGGTACCGGCACCACGCACCCGGTGCCCAAGCCGAGGAGACGTAGGGCCCGGTCGACGGTCGCGTGGCGCTCGGCGCCGGTCACGACACGGACGGCCGGCGCGCCCATCAGCCCACGCTCGTTGACGTCCCACCCCACCCGCTCGAGGACGCTGTGGCGGGCGGCGGCGAGGCCGGTGACGTGCGCCATCTGGCATCCGGTGACGAACCCGAAGGAGACCCCCTCCGGCAGTCCCAGGAGCTCGGCCACCCAGGCGCCCGCCACTTCCTCGACGATCGCCGCCGACGGTCCGCACACGTAGAGCCCGGCGTTCTGATCCCACGTCGACGTGAGCCAGTCGGCGGCCAGCGCGGCCGGGAGCCCCCCGCCGATGACGAAGCCGAAGTAGCGTCCGCCCGGACTCGCCACCAGGCCGGGCTCGGCGGCCTCGGCGAGGTCAGCGATCACCTCGCGCGGGTCCGAAGGCGCCTCGGGCAGCGGTCCGCCCAGGCGCGGGCGAAGCTCGTCCACCCCGGCGGACCAGCCCACGCGCCGGTCCGAGATCTCCTCGAGGTAGGTGGCAGCGAGTCCGGCGGTGTCCTCGAGGAGCCGACGCAGCATGGGTGCAAGAGGCTAGTCGCTCGGGGTCCATTGCTCTCACGTGAGGGCGTGTGCCATGCTCCGAGCGACGCGAGGGGCGAGCAAGGAGGCCGTGTGGTCGGACTAGATGGATGTGATGGCGAGTGCCGTGGAGCGGGGGACGGTGCCACGCCGGCGTAAGCCCGACCGCTCCGAGCCGCCCCCGGTCGCGCCCGACGATCGGGCGTGGTCGGCCCACACGAGCATGCACCCGCGCGCCGCGAGCAAAGACCTCGTGGGCTACACGGCGCTCCCGGCCGAGACCGGTCCGACCTGGGCGCCCGATCGGCTCTCGGTGTGGCCGGTCGAGGGCGGGCGCTACGGGATCGACGCGCACTACCACGGGCAGACGGGCATCGAGCGCGCCAACGGCCAGCGCCGGCGCCTCGAGCGGGTCGGCCTGAGCGCGACCGTTCGCGAGGAGGGCGGAGGTGCGTTCATCCGTCTTGGGCCGCTCGCCCACTCCGCGGCCTGGCTCGCGCTCGAGGCCTTCCTCGGGCGACCCGTGCCCGATGGGCACCCGTGAGTTAACGGCTACGGCCGTGGGCGGGCACGGTTGCGTCGCGCCGGGCGAGCTCGCTGGCAAGCTCATTCCCGAGCCCGTCGGTCGAGCCCGTCACGAGGATCGTCTCTTGCTCGAGGGGCCGCATCGGCGGGCGACCGATCACAGGCCGAGGAGGCCGCGTTGCACGCGGCGCCACAATCGTCACGTGGCCCACGCCTCCGCGTCCTCTCCCCGCAAGCGCCACGCCCTCAAGCTCTTCCAGGGCCTGCCCCGGCATTACGACCGGCTGGGCGCGGCCCTCAGCTTCGGGCAGGATCCTCGCTGGCGCCGCGCGCTCGTGAGAGCGATCGACCCGCGGCCGGGCGAGCGTGTCCTCGACGTGGCGACCGGTACGGGCATGGTGGCGGAGGCGCTCGCACGCCGCTCTGGGTGTGAGATCGTGGCCCTCGACCAGAGTGAGGCCATGCTCGTCGGCGCCCGCGCCCGCCTCGAGCGCGACCCGGCGCTCGCGGCGCGGATCACCCTCGTCCGCGGCGAGGCCGAGCGGCTTCCCTTCGCCGACGCCGAGTTCGATGCGCTCACCTTCACCTATCTGCTGCGCTACGTCGACGACCGTGAGGCGACGATGCGCGAGCTCGCGCGCGTGGTCAAGCCGGGCGGCCGGATCGGCATGATCGAATTCGGCGTGCCTCCGGCCGCCATCCTTCGCGCCCTGTGGCGCGTCCAGACCCGGGTCGTCCTGCCCCTGGTCGGCCGGCTCGTCTCTCCCGCCTGGCTCGAGGTCGGGCACTTCCTGGGGCCCAGCATCGAGCAGTTCCACGAGCTCGAGCCCGACCTCGTCGGGCTGTGGCGGAGGGCCGGGGTTGGCGACGTGGGCCTGCACGCCATGAGCTTCGGGGCGGGCGTTGTGATGTGGGGTGTGAGGGATGGGAACCGAGCGCTCTAGGCTCAGCCTGCCGGCCTTCTACGCCGTCCCGGGAGGCGGCTGGCGCGATCTCATCACCCTGCTCCATCCGCCCTATACGGCCTGGCACCTGAGCTACGTGGCCCTGGGTGCGGCCGCGTCGGCGACGCTCAACGGCGTCCGGCTGCTGGCGACGCTCGCCGCCTTCTTCCTCGCTGTCGGGATCTCCGCTCACGCGCTCGACGAGCTCAATGGACGCCCGCTCCAGACCACCCTGCGGCGTGGCGCGCTCATCTCCCTCGCCGTCCTCGGGCTCGCGGGCGCCGTCGCCATCGGGGTGGTGGGGGCGATCACCGTCTCGCCCCTCCTGGTGCCGCTCGTGGTGCTCGGAACGCTGCTCGTGCTCGCCTACAACCTCGAGCTCGCGGGCGGGCGTTTCCATACCGACGTCTGGTTCGCCCTTGCCTGGGGTGGCTTCCCCGCCTTCACGGGCTACTTCGCGCAGACGATGACGATCCGCCCTGCCGGCGTGCTCGTGGCCGCCGCCTGCTGCCTGCTGAGCGCCGCCCAGCGCCGGCTGAGCACGCCCGTGCGCGAGCTCCGCCGGCGCACGACGGCGGTCTCGGGAGAGCAGCGCCTCAGCGACGGGTCGGCGACGTCGTTGACCAAGGCTCGCCTGGCCGCCCCGCTCGAAGGCGCCCTGTCCGCGCTGTGGATCGCCATCGTCCTCCTCGCCGCCGGGCTGGTCGCAGTCAAGCTGTAAGCGCCGTCCGGCGCGCTATCTACGACGCACTATAGTAGATACCATGAGTCGGGACGAGAAGCCCATACCTGCCGGGCGGATACGCCGCACCGCGGCCGTCGGGGGCCTGGTCGGGGGGCAGCTGGCACGCGGCTATGCCACCAGGGCCGTCAACCTGGCGCGATCCGAGGAGGCGAGCGAGGCCGCCTCCGGACGGCGACGGCTGAAGTCCGCCGAGCAGATCGTCGAGGTCCTGGGCCGGATGAAGGGCCCGGCCATGAAGGTGGGGCAGCTCGCCTCCTTCATCGATTTCAACGGTCTAGCCCCTGAGGAGGTCGAGGGCTTCCAGAGCAAGCTGGCCAGCCTGCGAGATTCGGCCCCGCACGTGCCCTTCGCGGAGATGCAGAAGGTGATCGAGCGCGATCTCGGTCGCCGGCTCGCGGATCTCTTCGCCGAGTTCGACCCCGAGGCCACCGCCGCCGCCTCGATCGGGCAGGTCTACCGCGCCCGCCTGCACGACGGGCCGGAGGTGGCGGTCAAGGTGCAGTACCCGGCCATCGGTGCTGCCGTGCGCGCCGATCTTCAGAACCTCGGGCTCCTGCTCTGCGGCGCGCGGCGCTTCGCCCCCGGGCTCGACGTCAAGGCCACGGCGATCGAGATACGCGAACGGATCACCAAGGAGCTCGACTACGAGCACGAAGCGCAGGCTCAGCGCAGCTTCGCGCGGCGCTGGCGCGGACACCCCTTCGTCGTCGTCCCGGACGTCGTCACCGACCTCTGTCGTGAGCGCGTGCTTGTCACCGAGTGGGTCGAGGGCGTCGGCTTCGAGGAGGTGAAGGCGGCGGGGGAGGCGACGTGTGACCGCTTTGGCGAGATCGTCTTCAGATTCTTCTTCGGCTCGCTCTACCGCTTTGGCCGGTTCTCCGGCGACCCTCATCCCGGCAACTTCCTCCTCACCCCCGACGGCCGCGTGGCCTTCATCGACTTCGGGATGACGAAGAAGATCCCCCGGCGCGCGCTCGCGATCGAGCTCAGCGTCCTGCGCGCGGCGCTCGAAGGCAACGCCACCGCCGTGTACGAGGGGTTCGCCGCCCTCGGATTCTTCGAGCGCGACAACCCGCGCATCAAACCCGAGCGCCTCCTAGCCCATGTGCACGCCCTCAACGGTTGGTACGCGGACGACGCCGACTTCACCATCACCCCCGACTACGTCTCGAAGCTCATGGTCGACGCCGGCGATCCGCGCTCTCAGTACTGGGACATGATGAGACACGAGACGCTGCCGCCAGACTCGCTCTTCTCGAACCGGATGCAAGGCATGACCCTCGGCGTCCTCGGTCAGCTCCGGGCGACGGCGAACTGGCACCGGATCATGTCCGAGTGGCTCTACGACTCGCCCCCGCTCTCGCCGCTCGGCGAGGACGAGGCGGCGTTCTTCGGGGCGCGGCCGCTGTCGGCTCACTCCAACTACGCTCTGTAGTAGCATGAGCGATGTGGACGACCAACGCGGCCCGCGGCTTCTCCCCATCCCGGCCACTCCGGGACGCCCGCGGCGTCGCCCGCGGAACCGGCGGCCCGTCCGTCGCCGGACACACGTCGTCCACGCGGTGGTTTCCCGCACCACCGCCTCCGCGCGGTAAGGGACCCCCCCGGCTGGGTGCGACCACCACGGTCGCACCCGCGCCGGGGGGACCGACGGTGGCTGGTCCGGCGCGCTGCGGCGCGAGCACCACGCCGGTGGGCACGAGCAGCTCGTTCCCGATCTCGACCGGCGGCGACGCGCGCATCACGGCGAACCTCACGCTGCCCTCCAAGTGCGAGATCCCGGCCGTGCTCATCCACCCGAACGGCGCGGCCGCGGTCCATATCGCCACGAGCGGTTTCTCCGAGTAGCCGCTCGGGGGCGGCCTCGGGCCCGCGAAAACGGGCCCGAACCCCGCCCGGGGCCCCACGGCGCCGAGACAGT
Organism: Solirubrobacteraceae bacterium; assembly: GCA_035552815.1. Classification (GTDB taxonomy): domain Bacteria; phylum Actinomycetota; class Thermoleophilia; order Solirubrobacterales; family Solirubrobacteraceae; genus Palsa-465. The sequence continues at coordinate 7,980 of DASZKU010000277.1, forward strand.
ACGCCACCCTTTCCCATAAATGGGCGAGCAACCATTGCGCGTAAATGGTACGGTCACCTTGCGCACCCGCAGGACCGACAAAGCCATGTACGACTACGGCTTCTTCTCCTATGACTCGAAGGCCGACTTCCTGCGGCGGTCAGAGGAGTTCTGGAACCCGGACAAGACGCGGTTCTGGCAGGAGGCCGGCGTCGATCTCGTCATCGATCGGCGCGAGGG
>DASZKU010000278.1:0-6277 GCA_035552815.1 Solirubrobacteraceae bacterium
CGCTTCGCCGAGGCCGACATGAGCTACCAAGTGGGCCGAGTTCCGCCCGAGGTGCACGCGGCCATCACCGAGACGTGCACCGCCACCTTCGCCGCCGCCCTCCTCACCCACCGCGCCATCCTTCCCCCGGGGATCACGGCCAGGCAGGTGCGCCAGCGGCTCGTCGCCGTGGCCCCGCTCGAGCGCCTGAACGGCAGCGCCACCGTCCTTGCCACCGTCCGCTCGCCGGGACGGCGCGCCGCCGCCGGCACCCTCGAGCTCCGCCTCGTCCCCCGCGCTGCCGGGTGGCGCGTAGCCGGGCTGAGCGTGGTGTGAGGCGCCGAGGATGTGGCGCCTGTGGGCGGTGCTCGGATTGCTCGGGCTGGCGATGACGCTCATCGTGTTCGCCGCCGTGGCGGGGTTCGCGGCGCCGGCGTGCACCGGCGCGTCGGGACCGGTGGGGGGTGTGCCGGGCGCGCTCGTTCCCATCTTCGAAGGCGCCGCCAGCCGCTTCAATCTCGGACCCGAGGGAGCGGCCATCCTCGCCGCGATCAACTACGAGGAGTCGGACTTTGGCCAGTCGACGCTCCTTGGGGTGCACTCGGGGGCCAACAGCGCGGGCGCCGCCGGTCCCATGCAGATCGGGATCGGCGGGCTGGCCGGGGACACTTGGGACGGGGTGAAGGTGGCCGCTCCGGGCGATCCGCCGGGGCAGGCGCCCAGCGTGTACAACGAGGCCGACGCCGTCTATAGCGCCGCCCATTACCTTGCCGACGACGGGATGACCGCGGACCCGTCAACCTGGCAGCGGGCGATCTTCGCCTATAACCACGCGAGCTGGTACGTCCACGACGTCCTCACCCGCGCTCAGGGCTACTACCACCAGGGCCTGGCCGCGGGCGCGGGTCAGGCCGTGAGCTGGCCCGGTCAGCAGCAGTGCTCGGTCCAGGCGGGCGGCTACGTCAACCCGTTCGCCTCCGTCCCCGCCGGGCATCTCGTGGCCGAGCGGATCGACCAGGGCGTCGACTACGCCGACAACAGCGCCGACCCGATCCTCGCGCTCGGCGACGCCGTCATCACCTACGCGGGCTCCGATCCTGGCTGGTCGGGCGCCTCGGTCAACTACACGCTCGCCGACGGACCCTACGCGGGCCGGTACGTGTACGTGTCAGAGAGCGTGACCCCGACCGTGCACGTGGGTGAGCAAGTGGCGGCGGGGCAGGAGATCGCCACCTTCGGCGAGCCCAACACGCATGGGATCGAGACTGGGTGGGCGGCGGCACCCGGCCTCGTGGTGGCCAAGGCGAGCACGCTGGGGCAGCAGTCCCATGCCGGCGACCCGGGAAGCAACCTGACCTACTGCGGCAACGAGTTCAGCGCCCTTCTCGCGCAGCTCGGCGCGCCGCCGGGGACGACGGAGGGCCGGGCGGTCACCGGCACCGGATGCTGAACCGCGCGAAGGCCGGTTACCAGCCGCCGCGGGGATCCGCGGCGGCGGCGGCACGCTTCTTGGCGTCCATGCGCGCGTGCTTGCGCTTGTCGAGCTGCCACTGCAGGAGGCTGAACACCGAGATCACCACGACGAAAAAGATGATGGTGCCGAACATCGCGTTGGTGATGTTCACGTCGTTGGTCTCGCCATACAGGCCCTCGCCGCCGTTCTTGGCCAGAGCCGCCGGGGCGGTGGCGAGGAGCAGGACGCCGAAGGAGACGAGAGCGGCGATGATCCGGGCGCGACGCATGCAGCGCCGAATCCTATCGGACGGAGGCGCGTCTCACCGAGGCGGAGTCGCCGGCCCCGACGGCCGCCAGAGCCTCGAGCAGGGGTGCGCGGAACCGCGGATTGACGACCTCGAGGTGGTCGAGCGGCGCCTCGATGACCTGGGCGCCCAGGGTCGTGGCCAGGCTGCGCTGCTTGCGGGGCGCGACGACGCTGTCGCGGGTCATCACCACCACGGCGGACGGGACCTGCAGACGAGCGAGCGCAGGCCGCGCCCGTGGCCGCGATGATCGATGGCGAGCACGCGATAGCCGGCCTGGGCGAGGGGGGCGTACGAGGGCCACCAATTGAGGTCCGCGCTCGCCATCCAGCCGTGAAGAAGCATCACCGGAGGCCCGTCGCCACCGGTATCGCGCAGGAAGAGCTCGCCGCGACCGGGGGCGTAGAGGGTGCGTGCCGGGGGCAGGGGGACCGGGGGCGCCGGGGGCGGAGGCGGTTCTGACGTTCTCGCCACGGTCTAGCGGATGCTACGTGGGTCGAACCGCCGCCCGGCCCAGCGGCATGCCGGCGCGGGTCGAACCGCCGCCCGGCCCAGCGGGATGCGGCGCGGGTGGAACCGCCGCCCGGCCCAGCGGCATGCCGGCGCGGGTCGAACCGCCGCCCGGCGCAGCGGCTTCCTACCATGAGCGGCGATGGCCGTACTGATCGCCTCAGACGTGGGCAAGGACATCGCCGGCGAGCCGCTGCTGCGCGGGGTGTCGTTCAAGCTCGAGCGCCGCGACCGCATGACGCTGTCGGGCCGCAACGGCGCGGGCAAGACCACCCTCCTGCGCATGCTCGCGGGCCAGGCGTCGGTCGACCAGGGCGAGCTCGTGTTCGCCAAGGGGGCGAAGGTGGCGCTCCACGACCAGCGCCCGCCGCGCGAGCGCTCGCTCACGCTGCGCGACTACGTGCTCTCCGGGGCGGCCGAGCTCGTGGCGATCGAGGAGGAGCTCGCCGCGCTCGAGCAGGCGATGGCCGAGGGCGCCTACGACGACGCGACGATGGGCCGCTACGCGGAGGCTCAGGCGCGGCTCGAGCATGCCGGGGGCTATCGGTGGCGCGACCGGGCGCTCGCCACGCTGCACGGGCTCGGGTTCGCCGACGGCGACCTCGATCGCAGGCTCGACACCTTCTCCGGCGGTGAGCTCACGCGGGGTTCGCTCGCTCGCGCGCTCGCCGGCGACCCCGACCTCCTGCTCCTCGACGAGCCCACGAACCACCTCGACATCGCCTCGCTGGAATGGCTCGAGCAGCACCTCGCGAGCCTCGACGCGGCCGTCGTCCTCGTCGCCCACGACCGCTGGTTCCTCGAGGCGGTGGGCACTGCCGTGCTCGAGCTCGAAGCCGGTCGTGCCCGGTTCTTCGACGGGCCGTGGCATGCGTGGCGCAAGGAGAAGGCGGCGCGGGAGATCGCGCTCGGGCGGGCGATCGAGCGCCAGCAGGCGGAGATCGATCGGCTCGACCGCTTCGTGACCCGCTTCCGCGCCGGCACCCGGGCGCGGCAGGCACAGTCTCGGGCCAAGAAGCTGGCGAAGATCGATCGCGTGCAGCGCGGCGCCGGCGACGGGGCCTCGCTCACCTTCGCCTTCAAGCCCCCCGAGCGCAGCGGCCGGGTCGTCTTCGAGCTCGAGGACGGCCGGGTGCAGGCGGGCGAGAAGACCCTGCTCGAGCGCGCCGAGCTGTGGCTCGAGCGCGGCGAGCACGTCAGCCTCGTGGGCCCGAACGGAACCGGTAAGACGACGCTGATCGAGACCCTGGCCGGCCGGCGCGAGCTCCCTGCCGGCAAGCTCCGCACCGGGCATAACGTCAAGCTCGGCTATCTCTCCCAGCACGCCGACGAGCTCTCCGCGGGCACCGCCCGGACCGTGCTCGAGGCCACCGCCCACGCCACCGCGCTCACCCCCAACCGCGCCCGCGCGCTGCTCGGGAGATTCCTGTTCTCGGGCGAGGAGGCGGAGAAGCCGCTCGAGGCCCTGTCGGGCGGAGAGCGCCGGCGGCTGTCGCTGGCCATCCTCGTCCACTCCGGCGCCAACGTGCTCATCCTCGACGAGCCGACCAACCACCTCGACCTCGAGAGCCGCGAGGCGCTCGAGGAGGCCCTGAGCGCGTTCGAGGGATCGCTGCTCCTCGTCTCTCACGACCGCGCGTTGCTCGACGCCGTCGGTAACCGCACCGTGGCGATCGAGGACCGCACCCTCCACAGCTACGTCGGCGGCTGGCCCGAGTACGTCCGCATCCGCGACGAGCGCGCTGCGGCCGCGCGCGAGGAGCGGGGGGCGGCCGCGCGCGGGGAGCGGGGGGCAGCGGCTCCCGCGCCAACGGCCAAGGTCAGCGCGAACTCCAAGGCCAGCGCGAACTCCAAGGCCAACGCGAAGCCCAAGGCCAAGGCCAAGCCCGACGGCGGCGGCGGCAAGGCGGGCGCGCGCGTCCAGCGCGACCTCGAGCGCGAGATCGAGGCCGCCGAGGCGGCTCTGCGCGCAGTCGAGAGCGAGCTCTCCGATCCCAACGCCTGGTCCGATGCCACCCGCACCGCCGACTCGACGTCCCGTCACGACGCTGCCAAGCGCGCGGTGGAGAGCCTGTACGCCCGCTGGGAGCGCATCGCCGGCTGAAAAGTCTGTGATTAATTGCGGACTCGGCGCGGGGTGGCGCTCGTAGACTGATCATGGGGCGCCTTCGCGTCCGCCCGAGCGCCGCCCCCGGGCGACGCACACTTAGGAGGGAAGAGCCATATGTTCCGTCGTTCGCTGGCGCTCGCGCCGGCTCTGGCCGCGCTCACCCTGGCGGCGCCCGCCCTCGCCGATACCGGGTCGGTGACGGCCACGGGGTCGGCTGAGGTCAAGGTCGTGCCCACCGACCGTCAGTCCAACGCCTCGATCGTCAGCGCCGTGGCCGCGGCCCAGAAGCAGGCGGTGCCCGGCGCCGTCAGCGCGGCCCATGCCAAGGCCCTGCTCTACGCGCAGAGCGCAGGATTGACGCTCGGCGCCGTGCTCTCGGTCTCGGACGCCGACAATGCCCAGTACTTCCTCGGGCCGTACGGCCCCGGCGGCAGCAATATCGGCCCCTTCGGCCCCGACAAGTACTGCGGGATCGAGCGACGCTCGGTGGTCAAGCGCAGCGGCAACCGGATCCGGGTGGTAAAGGTCATCAAGGTCCACCGCTGCGTCGTCCCGGGCTACGCGAGCTCGACCCTCGCCGTCACCTATACGGCCACGTAGGACCGTGCCGCGCGGGGATTAATCGTCCCCGCGCGGCTCTACACTGAGGTATCAGTGTCCCCGTCCACCGAGGCGTCCGTCCGAATCGCGCTGATCGACGACGACAGCGGATTCTTCGCAGTACTCGACCGCCGCTTTGACGCTCTGGGGTGGGATCGGCGCGTGCTCGGGTATGCCCCGGGGCCCGATCAGCTCGCGGCCCAGCGCCTGCACGTGGTCATCGTCAACCCCGCGATCACCGGCCTGGACTACGTGGAGCGCACGGCGATCGCCCTCCCTGGCCTGGCGCTGCTCGTGTGCACGGGGGCGTCGACCCTGGCGGACCGGGTTCGCGGCCTGCGCGGGGGCGCCGACGACTGGCTGACCAAGCCATGTCACCCCGAAGAACTGGTGGCGCGCGTCCAGGCCGTGCTCCGGCGCCGCCGCCTCGCCGATCTTCCCACCGAGGACTCGTGCATCGTCGCGGGCGCCTTGTCGATCCGGCCCGACCGCTTCCAGGCCTTCGTCGGTCAGCAGAGCGTCGATCTCACGCGCAAGGAGTTCGAGCTCCTGCACCTCCTCGCCCAGGCCGAGGGACGGGTGCTGGAGCGCGAGGAGATCTATCAGCGCGTGTGGGGCTACACGATGGTGCGCGGCGACCGCTCGGTCGACGTGTTCGTGCGCAAGGTCCGCCAGAAGCTCGAGCCGATCTCGCCGGATTGGAACTATCTCCACACCCAGTTCGGCGTCGGCTACCGGTTCGCCGCCGAGCCCCGCGGGGCCGCCGCCCCGTGCGCTCCCGAGCCGGCCGGGCAGACGTGGCCGGGCGGCGCCGCCGACCCGCCCCGGCTTCGCGTAACCGACCGTGAAGGGGTTCGCGGTCCACGGGCGTACGATCCCTTCTAGTGACTAAGCTCGCCCGCAACGTAATCATCGTCCTCGCCCTCGCGGCGGTGGTCGTCTACGCCCCCGGCGGCGGCACCGCGAGCCAGGTCATCATCCAGGCGGTGTCGATCGCCTTCCTCGCTTCGATCGCCTGGTTCGCGGCGATCATGTACCGCCAGCATCGCGTCGCGCTCTACTCGCTGGGGGACGGGCGGCGGGCTGGCCTCTACGCGGCGGTGGCGATCGCCGTGGTGACCCTGACCGCGACGTCGCGGCTGTGGAACACGGGCGGCGGCGGGGTGCTCGTGTGGCTCGTTCTCGTCGGTGGCGCCGCCTACACGGTGATCGCCATCCTCTGGGCCGCCCGCAGCTACTGAGCCCTGAGCTGACCCGTCCGGCGCGGCTGCGGCGAAGACGGCGCCCGTACACTGGCGCGCCGTGAGCAAGGACGATC
>DASZKU010000279.1:0-6030 GCA_035552815.1 Solirubrobacteraceae bacterium
AAGAGGCCGACGAAGCTGCCGTCGAGGATGCCGATGCCGCCGGGGATGGGGATGAGGTTGGAGAGGTAGCCGATCTGGTAGGCGAGGACGATGGCCGCGAGCGGTGGGGTGTGTCCGGTTGCCTGGAAGCACGCCCACAGGACGGCGATGTCGAACCACAGGAAGCCGAAGGCCCCGACGAGTCGCCAGTCGGGGGTGAAGAGGAGCTTGCGGGTGGCGCGGACGCTCTCGGCGGTGCCGAGGAGGAGGACACGGAGGTGGCCCTCGTGGCGGCGCTTGGCGTAGTGCTCGGAGATCCCGGGCAGGGCGAGGAAGAAGAGGAAGACGCCGAGGCCGACGAGGCCGGGCACGAGGCTGAGCAGGGGGTCCCGCGGTCCGGGGAGGATGCCGAGCCAGAGACCGAAGCCGCCGAGCATCAGGGTCAGCACGTTGACGGCGCTCGTGAGCAGGAACAAGACGGCCGAGCGCTCGACGATGCGGGCGGCGGGGACGCCCCGCTCGCGCAGGAGCCAGGCGCCGATGGCCAGGCTGCCGGCGCCGCCGAGGGACACGGCGGTCCCGAAGGCGAGCTCGGTGAGGGCGACGCGGGCGCCCCAGCGGATGGGCGCACGCTCGAAGACCTGGAGGAAGGCGATGATGTAGGAGACGCAGGAGAGGATCTCGAAGGCGATGGCGAGCAGGACCCACCCGATGGGCATGTCGGCGACGACCTTGGCGACGCCGTGGAGGCCGGGCACGGCGAGGAGGAGGCCGACGACGAGGACGACGAGGACGACAAGGGTGATGAGGCCGTTGCGGAGGTTGCGCCCGGCCTCGGCGGCCTGCTCCTGGTCGGCGGCGGTCAGCGGGTCGGTGCCGTCGGAGTCCTCGACCGGCGTCTCGCGGCTCGCTGTCACACCGGGATCCAAGCACGTCGGCTCACTCGGCCCGGTTCCGCGCGGCTGTCATCCTCAGGCGGATGGAGGAGATCGAGGTCCCAGGGCATGACGTCCTCGGCATCCGCGCCGACAATCCCAGCCCCTTCACGCTCACCGGTACCAACTCGTGGATCGTCGGGCGCGGGCCGGCCTGGGTGGTCGACCCCGGCCCCGCGCTGGCGGCCCACGCCCATGCCCTGGCGGGGGAGCTCGAGCGTCGCGGCGGCCTGGGAGGGATCGCCCTGACACACGATCATCTCGACCACAGCGAGGGGGCGCCCGCCCTCAGCGAGCGCTTTGGCCGAGCGCCGGTGGCCGGGAGCCGCGGCGCCGTCGACGTCGTGCTCGCGCCGGGGGGACACTTCGGCCCCTTCGAGGTGCTCGCCACCCCGGGGCACGCCCCCGACCACCTCGCCTTCGTGCACGACCGGGTGGCCTTCACCGGTGACGCGGTGCTCGGCGAGGGGAGCGTGTTCATCGCTCCCGATCCGGGCGCCCTGAGCGGCTACCTCGAGGGGCTGCGCCGGCTGCGGGCGCTCGACCTCGAGCTCATCTGCCCGGCCCACGGCCCGCTCGTCCGCGATCCGGCAGCCCGGATCGACGCGTACCTGGCCCACCGCGCCGAGCGCGAGGCTCGGCTCGTGGCGGCGCTCACAGCCGGCAAGCGCGGCGTGGACGAGCTCCTCGACGCCGCCTGGAGCGATGCTCCCGCCGCCCTTCGCCCCGCGGCGGCGATCACCCTGGCCGCGCACCTCGACAAGCTCGCCGACGAGGGGCGCCTGCCCGCCGGGGTCGAGCGCCCCGCCGGCTGGCCGCTCAGCTGACGGCGTCCGGGGCCTGCGCGGCCGCCAGCCGTCGCCGGGCGAGCTCCATGGCGGCGGTGAGCGGGGTGGCGCCGCTGGCGTCGGCGTCGTCGAAGATCCTCGCCAGGGTGGCGCCGATACCGCGCACGCGGCGGCGCACCGCGGCCGGGTCGTAGCCGTAGAGCTCCTCGGCGACGTTGATGAGGCCGCCGGCGTTGACGACGAAGTCGGGCGCCCAGAGGATGCCGCGGGCGGCGAGGAGGTCGGCGACCGAGTCATCGGCGAGCTGGTTGTTGGCCGCCCCGGCGACGACGCGGCACTGCAGGCGGGGCACCGACTCGTCGTCGAGGATCCCGCCGAGCGCGCAGGGAGCGAGCACGTCGTAGTCCGCCGTCAGGGCGCGGGCGGGGGTGAGCCAGCGGGCCCCGAGCTCCTCGGCGAGAGCGCGCTTGCCGGCGTCGACATCGGCGACGGCGAGCTTGGCCCCGCCGCGGGCGCAGAGCTTGGCCACGCGCGAGCCGACGTGTCCGAGGCCGATCACGCACACGCTGCGACCGTGCAGGTCGGGGGTGCCGAACACCCGCTCGCAGCACGCGCGGATGGCGATCTCGACGCTGAGGGCGGTGAACGGGCTCGGGTCCCCGGAGCCGCCGAGACCGCGCGCGCGGCCGACGACGTAGCTCGTGCGCTCGGCGATCACCCGCATGTCGCGGCTCGAGGTGCCCACGTCCTCGGCGGTGATGTAGTGGCCGTCGAGCGACTGCACGGTGTCGGCGAAGTCGAGCAGGGCCGCGTGCCGGCGCTCGGAGGAGAGCCGGCGCCCGACCGGGGTCATGATCACGCCCTTGCCCCCGCCGAGCTTCAGGTCGGCGACCGCCGCCTTGAACGTCATGGCGCGCGAGAGGCGCATGGCGTCGCGCATGGCCGCGCGCGCGTCGTCGTAGGCCCACATCCGGCAGCCGCCGAGCGCGGGCCCCCGGGCCGTGGAGTGGACGGCGACGAAGGTGAAGAGGCCCGACCTGCGCCCGCGGCGCACGAGGACCTCCTCGTGATCGAGCTTCTCGAGGTAGCGGTCCATGGGCGTAGGCAGGGTAGTGGCGGCCGGTGCCGGAGCCCCGGTGGGCACGAGGGCGCGCAGCGCGGGGCTCAGGTACCGGTCGCGGAGCTCGGCGCCGCGCTGGTGCTGCTCGTCGCCGCGGGGGTCCCCGAGCCGGAGGGAGTGTCGGTGGTCGAACCGGTTCCCGTCGGGTACGAGGTGCCCGTCCCGGTTGCGGTGCCCGTCCCGGTACCCGTGCCCGTCCCGGTTCCCGTCGGGCCGGTGCCGCTGGCGCCCGTCCCCGGCGAGGAGGTGCCGGTGCCCGGCGTGCCCGTCGAGTTCGTGCTCCCCGGGGTGCCCGTCCCGTCCGTTCCCGTCGGAGTCCCGGTGCCGGTGGGGGTGGAACCGGGGGTTCCCGTCCCCGTCCCCGTCCCGTTCGGCGGGGTCGCGGTGGGGACGATGTTGTCGCCGCCGGAGATCGACGTCGAACCCGAGGAAGTCGCGGTGGTGCCGCCCGTGGAGGTCGCCGTCGTGCTGTCCGCGGCCGTCTTCTTGGCCGGCGAGGCCGTCGCGGCCGCGACCTGCGGGGCGTGGTAGGGCACGGACTGCTCGGAAGGCACCGAGCTCGCGGTGGCGGCCGTCGCTGCGTTCGGGCTCTGCCGGACGATCGGGGCCTTGGCCGCGTGGTGGCGAGAGACCGGGGTGATCGAGTGCTGGATGGCGACGGCTCCGCCCGCGGTGACGACGGCCGCGGCGATGAGCGTGGCCACGTGGGTGGCGCCCGCGAAGGACCCCACCGCCGCGGTACCGCCACCGAGCACGACGCCCGTGCTCGCCGTCGCCCCGCCGGTCGCGGCGACCCCGGCTCCTCCTCCCGCCGAGCCGATCCCGAGCATGTTGGCGAATACGCCGAGCGGGCCGAGGGTGGGGGCGAGGGCGGCGAACTGGCGCCGGCTGCTGCGCAGCTGCGACTGGAAATGCCGGCATCCGCCGCAGTCGGCGAGGTGGCGGCGAACGTTTCCGCTCGACCGGACCCCGCGGTCGTGGGCGAGCGTGAGCTCGTCGCAGATCTCCACGCACGCGGTGTCGCGCGCCTGGCCGGCCTGGGTGAGCCCGATCCGGGCCCTGACCAGGAGCGACTTCACGGCCGGCACGGTGACGTCCATGGCGGTGGCGACCTCGGCATAGCTCATCCCGCCGAGCTCGCGCATGAGCAGGGCTGACCGCTGCTGAGCGGGAAGCCGCCGCAGGTCGGCGATCAGCCGCCGCAGCGACTCGCGCTGCTCGACCTGGGCGATCGGGTCGGGCGCGGGCGCGGCGGCCTGATGGAGGACGGCGGGAGGAGGTGGGAGGGGCCGGCGGAGCTCGTCGACACAGCGGTTGTGGGCGACTCGGTAGAGCCACGGCCGCACCGCCAGCGGGCGCCCGTTGGCCCTCAGTCCCGAGTAGGCGCGGACGAAGACATCCTGGAGCGCATCCTCGGCGTCCTGGGTCGAGCCGGGGAGCATCTGCCTGGTGTAGGCGAACAGGCGCTGGCGGTAGCGATCGTGAATGATCCGGAAGGCATCGTCGTTACCCGCCCTGAACAGCGCCAGAAGCTGGTCGTCGGAGCGTAGGCGCAGCAGCGGCGCACTAACCGAGATCCGTGGTCGTGCGAGGCCTGCCGGGGCTTGGAGGGCGGAGGCTTCCATGTCGGCTCCTGGAACCACTGTAACGCCTCGACCGGAGAGAAGTTTCGACTTATGTCTCAGTCGAGGTTGACCATCACGTGCTTGATTTCGGTGTAATCCTCGAGTGCATAGATGGACAGATCCTTGCCGTAACCCGACTGCTTGTAGCCGCCGTGGGGCATCTCGGAGACGATCGGGAGATGGTCGTTGATCCACACGCAGCCGAAGCGCAGCGCGTTGGCAACCCGCATCGCCCGCCCCACGTCGCGGGTCCACACCGATGAGGCGAGCCCGTAGGGCGTGCTGTTGGCCCAGGCGATGGCGTTCGCCTCGTCGGCGAAGCGCTGCACGGTGATCACCGGGCCGAAGATCTCGCGCTGGATCATCTCGTCGTCCTGCTCGAGGCCCGCGACCACCGTGGGCTCGAGGAAGAAGCCCGGGAGCTCGGGCTCGCGCCCGCCGGTGACGATCTCCGCGTGGGCGGGCCGGCGCTCGAGGAAGCCCTCGACGCGAGCGCGCTGGCGGGCTGAGTTGAGGGGGCCGAGGGTGGTGTCCGGCGCCAGCGTGTCGCCGACGACGAAGCCCCGCGCCTGCTCGGCCAGGCCGCTGACGAAGTCGTCGTAGATCTTGGCGCCCGCGAGGACCCGGGTGGCGGCCGTGCAGTCCTGGCCGGCGTTGTAGTAACCGGTGCCGGCGATGGTCTCGAGGGCGGCGTCGAGCTCGACGTCATCGAAGACGACGACCGGGGCCTTGCCGCCGAGCTCGAGGTGGACGCGCTTGAGCGTGTCGGCAGCAGCCCGCGCAATCCACTTGCCGGTGTCGACCGACCCGGTGAGCGAGACCATGGCGACGTCGGGATGGGTGACGAGGGCCTGGCCGGCCGGGGCGCCGTGACCGGTGATGACGTTGAGGACGCCCTTGGGGAGGTGCTCGGCGGCGAGCTCGGCGAGGCGCAGGGTGGTCAGGGGCGTGGTCTCGGCCGGCTTGAGGACGATCGTGTTGCCGGCCGCGAGCGCTGGTCCGATCTTCCACACCGCCATCATCAACGGGTAGTTCCACGGCGCGATCTGACCGACGACGCCCACCGGCTCGCGGCGGATGATCGAGGTGTGGCCGGTCATGTACTCGCCCGCGGCGCGGCCCTCGAGGCATCTGCCCGCGCCTGCGAAGAAGCGCAGGTTGTCGACCATGAAGGGGATCTCGTCTACACGGAAGGCGCCGATCGGCTTGCCCGCGTTCGTCGCCTCGAGCTGCGCGAGCTCCTCGTCGTGCTCCTCGATCGACGCGGCGAGCCCGATCAGGGCGTTGGCGCGCTCTCCCGGGGTGGTGGCGGCCCAGCCGTCGAAGGCGCGCTTGGCACCGGCGACGGCGCGGTCGACGTCGGCCTCGGTCGAGAGCGGCGCGTAGGCGATGACCTCGCCGGTGGCCGGGTTGAGGATGGGCTCGGTCTCACCCTCGGCGGGAGCCACGTGCTCGCCGTAGATGAAGTTCTGGAGGGTGAGGAGCTCGGTGGCCATGCGTCGCCCGTCAAACTACCACCGCGACGCTAGCGCGCGCATCCGACCAAAGAAAGGACTTTCGTGAACGACGTCGTCATCGCCTCC
>DASZKU010000280.1:0-17963 GCA_035552815.1 Solirubrobacteraceae bacterium
GCGCTCGAGCACAGACTCGAACGGCTCCGACCGCGCGCGGACGGCCGCTCATCGAGGCCCGCGGGACGAAATCTCGTTGAAAGCCATACGTACGTCACTCGATGAACGCGCCCGCCTCACCGAACGTGAGAACGACTGCACCGCCCCGGTATCGAACCCAGGCAGGGCGCTGATTTCCGCCGTCAACCTCACAAATCGCCCCGCCTGAACCGTCACACCCCCAGACGATCGGCGGGCGCCGACCTGCGCCACCACCCACGAACGACCGGAGCCCACCATGACCTGGACCGTCGCCTGCTTCTGCGGAAACGTCTACACCGCGCCCCCCGACCGCTGCGACGCCTGCGGCAGCACCCTCTCTTACGTGGCCCCGGGTGACACGCCCACCCGCGACACGGCGACCCGTGGGGCTGTGCGCGTCGGCTCTTGGAGCATCAGTGCGGGCCGCGACCGAGTTTCTGGGCCAGGGCGCCGCATGCCTCGGCCGCCTGGGTGTACGCAGGGGATTGCACGTTGAGCGTGGCCGGGAACTCGAGGAGCGCTCCGTCGTAGTCGGTTACCTCGGCGATTCCGGGCGGAACGGGCGGGAGCCCGCCCGCAGGAGCTCGCTTGGGGTCGGGGAACTCGGAGATCCCGTGCGCGCGCATGCACGCCGCAAGCTTGCGTAGCTCCTCGAGCGATCGTTCGGAGAACGCCGGCCCGGCGCCGCCAGGGGGCATGAGCCTCTGGCACTTCGCCTGCGCCGCCTTGAACGCCGGCGCCGAGGGGTTGGTTGCAGCGGTGGAGAAGATCGCTCCGCCTCCGGGTTGTGGGTCTGGGAAGTTGGGCACGCCGTTGGCGCGCATGCAGCTGGCGAACGCGAGCGGCGACGGTGTGATCGAGCTCGAGCTCGAGCCCGTCGCGCCGGCGCCGGTGTCAGTGCTCGACCCGGTAGTGGGCGCGTCCCCGGCGCTCGTGGCGGTCGACGCCGGGGTGCTCGCGCCGCGCCCGGCTGTCGCGGTCGGGCTGGGAGAGCTTCCACCGCAGCCTGCCAGCAGCACCCCGCTCAGGATTGTTGCGAGCGCCAACAGGCGTGCTCGCGATGGTTTCGGGTGACTGCTGTCGGGCATCGGGTGTCCTTGCTCTCGGGTGTGCGGATCGGTTCTACGCGACGGGCGGTTTCCGCCCGGTTTCCTCCTCGCGGGCAGGGGTCGGTGCGCCGCAGCCGGTGAAACCGCGGTGAAACACTCCCGCGGTTACCTTCTGCTGAGAAGGAGCGCCGATGCGGGTGCTTGTGATCGAGGACGACGAGGAACTGGCAGAGACGGTCGCCGCCGGGCTGCGGGAGGCAGGGATGGCGGTCGACATCGCGCTGGACGGCGAGGCGGGCCTCGGGCGCGCGCTCGTCCACGATTACGACGTGATCGTCCTTGATCGCGACCTGCCGGCCGTGCATGGCGATGCGGTATGCGCAAAGCTCGTCGCTGCAGGCGGCCGCAGCCGGGTGCTGATGCTGACCGGCGCGGCGGCGAATGAGGATCTCGTCGAAGGGCTCGGGCTCGGCGCCGATGACTACCTGGCCAAGCCGTTCGCGTTCGCCGTGCTGGTGGCGCGGATCGGCGCGCTGGCCCGCCGTTCACAGCCGAGCATCCCGCCGGTGCTGGAGCACGGCGACATCGTGCTCGACACCGCCAGGCGCTGCGCGCAGCGGGCCGGCAGGCCGCTCACCCTGCGGCCCAAGGAGTTCGGCGTGCTCGAGCTGCTGCTCTGCGCCCAAGGCCGGGTCGTCTCCGCCGAGGAGCTGCTCGAACGCGTCTGGGACGAGGCCGCCGACCCCTTCACCGGCGCGGTCAAGATCACCATCAGCCGGCTGCGAGGCAAGCTCGGCGACCCGCCCGTGATCCAGACCGTCGCCAGGGCCGGCTACCGCATATGAGCATCGCCGCGCGGCTCAACAGCCGCATCACCCAGCTGGCGGTCGGGCGACACTTGCCGCACCGGACCGTCCGGATACGGCTGACGCTCCTCTACGGCGGCCTGTTCCTGCTCTCCGGGGCCGCGCTGGTCGCCATCACCTACGCCCTCTTCCAACAGGCGACCGAATACACGAGGCCACACCTACCGAACATCCCTCACGCTCCCGCCCTTCAGCAGGTTCAGCTGCCTCAGCTGCCACGGTTCTTGCCTCAGCTGACACAGGACCAGTATCAGCTCACCCAGGACCGGCATCAGCTGGCACTGCTGCCGCAGGGAGCGTCTGGGCCTCGGCTGGCATATTCCGTGCCTCTGCTGGCACGGGACCAGCATCAGCTCGCGCGCGACCAGCATCAGCTGGCACGGGCGGTCAATGAGCTGGCGGGAGCCGTGCATCAGGTGGCACAGGCAGGGTCCGTCCAAGCCGCACAACGCGCTGCCGACTCCCACCAGCTTCTCGTCAACTCGGGAATCGCCTTGGCCATCATGGCCGTACTCGCCCTCCTCGCCGGCTGGCTCGTCGCCGGGCGCGTCCTGCAACCGCTCGAGGACTCCTACCGAGCGCAGCGCCAGTTCGTCGCCAACGCCTCACACGAGCTGCGCGCGCCGCTGACACGCCTGCGAGCGCTGAGCGAGGTTGCGCTCGCCAGCTCCGACGCGAACTTCGCCTCACTGCGTTACGCGCACGAGCGCGTGCTCGCATCCGAGCAACACCTCGAGCAGCTGATCGATGCATTGCTCGCCCTCACCCGTGGCCAAGCGGGGCTCGAGCGGCGCGAACGATCCGACCTCGCCGTCCTGGCCACCCGAGCCTTGCAAGCGCAGCACCCCGACGTCGAGCGCTTGCGCCTCGACGTCCACGCCACCCTCGACCCAGCAACGACCACAGGCGATCCACGACTACTCGAGCGCCTCATCACCAACCTGATCGACAACGCGATCCGCCACAACACCCCCGGCGGACATGTCGACATCACCACCGGGACCCGCGACCGGCATGCCTTCGTGTCGATCACCAACACCGGCCAGATCGTCTCGACCGACCAGATGGAGCGCCTCTTCCAACCCTTCCAACGCCTCCTCGACACCCGTACCCGCCACCACAACGGACACGGACTGGGACTCTCGATCGTCCAAGCGATCGCCGACGCACACCGCGCCGAGCTCACCGCGCGCGCACGGCCGGACGGCGGACTCACGATCGGACTCTCATTCCACGCCAGGCTCCCCCCGGATTGACGCTCCCGCGGGAAGCGAGGGGCGGGCGGCCATCGATCCCGAGTCACGGCTACCCGGCGAGGTCGTGCTCGATGGCGAAGATCACGGCGGCGGCACGGTTGCGGAGATCGAGCTTGGCGAAGATGTGATGGATGTGGGTCTTGACCGTCCCGGCGCTGACCACGAGCTCGCGCGCGATCTCGGCGTTCGTTTGACCGCGCCCGATGAGGCCGAGGACCTCGAGCTCGCGGGCGGTGAGGGTGGAGACGGCGTGGGAGTCGCGGGCCTGAGGCGCGGGCGCCTCGCGGTAGACGCTGAGCACGCGGCTGGTGACGCTGGGGTCGAGCCACGCTCCCCCTTCGGCGACGATGCGCACCGCCTGCTGGAGGTCGGCGGCGGGGACGCCCTTGAGCACGAAGCCCGAGGCGCCGGCGCGGAGCATGCCGGCGAGCGCCTCGTCGTCGTCGAAGGTGGTGAGGGCGAGGACGGGGGGAGCCCCGTCCTCGCCGAGGAGCATGCGCGTGGCGGCGACGCCGTCGAGGACGGGCATGCGCACGTCCATGAGGACGATGTCGGGCCGCGCGGAGTGGACGGCGGCTGGGACCTCTGCGCCATTGCCGCACTCGCCGACGATCTCGAAGCCGAAGTGCTCGCGGAGGATGCCGCGCAGGCCGGCGCGGACGAGCTCCTGGTCGTCGACGAGGAGGACGCGGATCATGCCCCGGCGCGCTCCGGCGACCCGGCGACGGGCAGCGTCGCGTGCACTCTCCAGCCGCCGCCCGCGGGCCCGGCGGCGCAGTGGCCCCCCAGCGCCAGCGCTCGCTCGCGCATGGTGTCAAGACCCATGCCCGCGCCTTCGCGGGGGGTCCCGGCGCTGTCGACGGTGAGCTCGACGCGGCGCGGGTCGGCACTCAGGCGCACGGCGACGGGGGTGCCGGGAGCGTGCTTGGCCGCGTTGGTGAGCGACTCCTGGGCGATGCGGTAGACGGTGGCGCCCGTGGTCGCGGGCACGCGCGCGAGGTCTCCCTCGACGACGAGGGCGATGTCGGCGCCGGCGCGGCGGAACTGCTCGACGAGCTCGCCCACGCCGCCGATCCGCGGCACCGGGGCCGCCACGTCCTCGCCCGGTTGCGCGCGCGACATGCCGACGATGCTCCGCACCTCGCTCAGGCTCTGGCGGCCCAGGCGCTCGGCCTCCTCGAGGGCCCGGGCGGCGTCGGCGGGGTCGTACTCGACGGCGAGCCGGGCGCTGGCGATGTGGAGGAGCGAGACGGTGAGGCTGTGGGCGATGACGTCGTGGAGCTCGCGTGCGATCCGGTTGCGCTCCTCGGCGCGGGAGCGCTCCGCCAGTCCCGCCTGGGCGGCGCGGAGCTGGGCGACGAGGGCGCGCTCGTGCTCGACGAGGAGCGCCGCCCCGGCGCTGCAGGTGGTGCCCACCGCCCATGCGGCCCAGCCCAAGTCGTGCTTGGCCAGCCCCTCCACCGCGAAGAGGAGCAGCGCTCCTCCCCAGAAGGCCACGCCCGCGGAGAGGCCTCCCTCGAGCACGCACCAGGCCGCGAGCACGCACACCGCGAACCACCCCACGTTGGCCGGGTCGGCCGAGCCGAGCGCCGCGACGCCGGCGGCGGCGAGGGCCGCCACGGCGAGCACCGCGCGCCCGTGAGCTCGGACGAGGAGGAATCCGGCGCCGAGCGAGGCCGCCGCCGCGACGCCCGCGAGAGCCGGGTCGTCGGGCAGCCTGATGGCGAGGCCGACCACCACGAACGCGGCGAACGCGCCGAAGGCGAGCAGGCGCGCGCGCCGGGTCATGTATTCGGCACGGACGGCCTCTTCAGCCCGTGCAGGCACGTGGGAGATAGTACGGCGAGGGGCTCTCTCGAGGGCGGGGGCGGACGCCATCGCTACAGGGTGGCGCGCCGCGCCGCGAGCACCGACGCCGCCGCGGCGAGCGCCGCGACCACGATCAGCGAACCGCTCGCCGTCCCCAGGCCGAGCCAGGGATCGCGGATGGCGTCCGTCACCTGGGTGAGGGGAAGGAGGTTGGCGATCCCGCGCATGGTCGCGCCCAGGGCGTGCGGCGGCGGTCCGCCGGCGCCGAGGAGGAAGGAGGGGAAGAAGAGCATGAGGCCGACGGCCTGGGCGGCGCGCGCCGAGGGCAGGAGGGTGCCGAGGAGGACGCCGATGCTCACGAAGGCGATCGCCCCGAGGCCGATGCCCAGGGCCACCCGCCCTCCTTCGTGCAGGGCGGGGATGCCGTAGACAGGGGCGGCGACGCCGAGCTCGAGGGCCGACGCCGCGGCGACGGCGACGAGGCCGACGACGAGCTGGGCGAGCGCGAAGGACCAGCGCGGGAAGCCGGCGGCCGCGAACCGGCGCAGGACGCCGCGCTCGCGGTAGGAGGCGAGGTGGACGGGGAGCATGATCAGGCCGGTGGCGGCGATCACCACGGTGAGGTAGGAGGCGACGTACCAGTGCGAGGGGTTGCGGTCGGCGAACCCGGGATCGGGCTTGGTCCCGAACGAGCCGCCGATGATGAGCATGGTGAGGACGGGGAACACGAACACGAAGGTGAGGACGAGGGGATCGCGCACCAGGAGCTTGAGCTCGGCCTTGAGCAGGCGTCCGAACGAGGTAGTCATCGCACCGCTCCGATCAGGTGGTGCTCGCGGGCACGGTCACCGCAGCGGCCCGGCGTGTCGGCGCCGTCGAGGAGCCCGAGCAGCGCGTCCTCGAGGCTGGGGATGGCGACGCTGAGGTCGGCGGGCACGGAGCCGCCGCGCACGAGTGCCGCGCCCACGTAGGCGATCGCCTGCCGGTGTCCGTACACGGTCACGCGCCCTCCTTGGCGCTCGACATGATCGACGCCCACCGCCTCGGAGAGCTCGTCGAGCAGCGCCTCGGAGTCCGTCGCGGCCTCGAGCCCGAAGCGGATGGTGGCGCGCCGGGCGTGGCGATCGACGAGCTCGGCCGGAGGCCCTGAGTCGAGAATCCTCCCTGCCCGCATCGCCATCACCCGGTCACACAGCGCCTCGGCGTCGGCGAGCTCGTGGGTGACGAGAAGCACGGTCGTTCCCTGGTCGCGGAGCTGGCGCACGGCCTCCCACACGTTGCGCCGCGCGGCCGGGTCGAGGCCCTGGGTGAGCTCGTCGAGGATGACCAGGCGCGGGCCCCCGAGCAGGGCGAGCACGAGGAAGAGCCGCTGGCGCTCGCCGCCGCTGAGCGAGGCGAAGGCCGAGCGCCGCCGCTCGCCGAGCCCGAAGCGCGCGAGCAGGTCGTCGCCGCCACGCCCGCCGCGCGGGGTGAAGAGCTCGACCGCCTCGGCCACGCGCAGGCGATCGGGGAGCGCCGAATCCTGGAGCTGGCTGCCGATGAGCGGGCGCAGGCGCGCGGCCTCGGTGACGGGATCGAGGCCGAGCACGCGCAAGGTTCCGCCGTCGGGCCGCCGCAGGCCCTGAAGGCACTCCACCGTCGTCGTCTTGCCGGCGCCGTTGGCACCGATGAGACCCACCACTTCGCCCTCGAGCACGTCGAGGTCGACACCGTCGACAACGTTGCGCTGGCCGTAGCGCTTAACCAGGCCTCTGACTGTCACTACCTTGGCTGTGAGCATGGCCGGGACGATGGCACCGGACCCCCGCGCGCACATCGGCGCGCGGGTCGATCTTCGTCTCCACCCTCGGGTAGAGACCTAGGACCAATGACCGCTGGCAACCGGGCGCGCCGATGGTCACCATGCCGTGTCCATGCGCGCCGTGGTGTTAGCCGAGGTGGGACCGCCCGAGGCTCTGGTCGTGGCCGAGGCTCCCGAGCCCGTGCCCGGCGCCGATGAGGTGCTCGTCGACGTCGAGTACGCCAACATCACCTTCGTCGAGACCCAGGTGCGGGCAGGCAGGCCGCCACGACCGGAGATGCTTCCTGCCCTGCCCGCGATCCTCGGCAACGGCGTCGGGGGCATGGTCGCCGCCGTCGGTCCCGGGGTTCGAGACGCCCTCCTCGGGCGGCGGGTGGTGGCGAGTCTCACCGGCGTGGGTGGATACGCCGAGCGCGCCGTCGCCGACGTGTCAAGACTCATCGAGCTGAACTGCGAAATGCCCATGCGCGACGCGGTCGCGCTCCTCTCCGACGGTCGCACGGCAGTCGGGCTCATCCGCCTCGCGGCCCCGCAGCCCGGGGAGACGGTCCTCGTCGAGGCGGCCGCCGGAGGGGTGGGAACGCTGCTCGTGCAACTCGCGGGCCGGGCGGGCGCGCGCGTCATCGCCCTCGCCGGCGGCGAGGGCAAGCTCGCGGTCGCGCGCGAGCTCGGGGCCGACGTCGTCATCGACTACCGAGAGGATGGCTGGACGCGGCACCTAGATCCCGGCGCCGCCGACGTGGTCTTCGACGGCGTGGGCGGCTCCGTCGGGCTCGCCGCCTTCGCGCTCCTCGGCTCCGGCGGGCGCTTCTGCCCCTTCGGCATGGCCAGCGGGAGCTTCGCTCCCGTCTCGGCGGAGGCGGCGGCAGCCCGCGGCGTCACCATCCGACGCGCCGCGCCCTCCACCCCCGAGGAGCTCGCCACGCTCACCCGCACCGCGCTGAGCGAGGCCGAGCGCGGACGCCTGCGCCCGGTGATCGGCCAGGAGTTCGCGCTCGAGGATGCCGCCGCCGCCCATGCGGCGATCGAGGGCCGGGAGACGATCGGCAAGACGCTGCTCGCGGTCCGGCGCTGACGTGGGCTTCCCCGCCCGCCGAGGCGGGCACGGAGCTCGGCGGCGACACCGTCGGCGGCGACACCGTCGCCGGGCCACACCGTCGGCGGCGGCCGCCGCGCACGCCGGGGTGCGATACTCCGGCCCCTGATGATGACCCGGCAGGAGGTCAGCGCGCTCGTCCAGGCTGCCATGCAGCAGCGGGGGGTGACCTTTGCCGAGCTGGCGGACGAGCTCGGTCGCCCGCCGGTATGGGTGGCGGCGGCGGCACTGGGGCAGCATCCCTTCACCGCCGAGGAGGCGCAGACCCTCGCCGCCAAGCTCGAGCTCCCCGAGGACGCGGTGGCGGCGCTGAGGGAGATTCCCATGCGCGGCGGCCTCGACACCGCCGTTCCCGTCGACCCCACCATCTACCGCCTCTACGAGATCGTCCAGGTGTACGGGCCGGCGCTCAAGGCGCTGATCCACGAGGAGTTCGGGGACGGGATCATGAGCGCGATCAACTTCCGCGCCGAGGTCGAGCGGATCCCCGACCCCGCCGGTGACCGGGTGCGGATCACCCTCGATGGGAAGTTCCTCCCCTATCAGTGGGGCTAGCGGCCCCGCCCATTAGCGCCGGGCGCCGGCGCCAGCGCCCGCGCCGGCGCCCGTGAGCATGCGGGTGAAGGCGTGCCTCAACGGCGCGCGCACCCGCGCCGAGCACGCCACGATACCGCTGACTGCGCACGAGCTCGCCGCCGACGCGGTAGCCGCTCGCGACGCCGGCGCCTTCGCCGTGCACGTGCATCCCCGCGACTCGAGCGGCGCGCAGACGATGGCGGCGCGCGCCTGTGACGCCGCCGTGGCGGCCATCCGCGCCGCCGCTCCGCGCCTGCCCGTAGGGCTCTCGACCGCGGAGGCGATCGATCCCGATCCCTTCGCCCGCGCCGCCGCGGTCACCGCCTGGAGGCAGCGCCCGGACTTCGTCTCGGTGAACCTCTCAGAGCTCGGGTGGCCGGGGATCGTCCGCGCCGCGCTGCATGCGGGGATCGCCGTCGAGGCCGGCCTGGCGACGCCCGCCGACGCCCGAGAGCTGGTGCGCGGGCCCTTCACCCACCAGGTGCTGCGCGCCCTCGTCGAGGTCGACGGCGGGGCCGAGGAGGCCCGCGCCGTGGCGGCACTCATCCCCGACGGGGTACCGCAGCTGTGGCACGGCTACGACGAGCGGACGTGGGAGATCATCGCCGCCGCCGCCGAGGCGGGGATCGACGTCCGCGTCGGCCTCGAGGACACGCTCGTCCTCGCCGACGGCTCACCCGCGCCGGGCAATCGAGCGCTCGTGGCCGCGGCGGTGGCGGTGGCGGCCGACCGGGGGTGAGGAGAACTACCTAGGGCCGACCAGTGCCAATCGCGGTCGGCGCCCGCCCGCCCGGTGACGATGCTCTTCTCATGCTCCCGCACCGCCGCCGCCTCCGCTCCACCTCACCCCAGCCCGTCCGCTCCCGCAACCGCGACGTGGCGCAGCGCCGCCACATGGCGATGACGGGCATCGACGTCTCCCCCGTCCACGGCTGGCACTGCACGTGCGAGCGCTGCGCGCGCAAGCCGCGCAACGCCGGCTGACCGCTAGCGCTTCTCCCTCCACACCCGCTCGAAGGGCAGGCGCCACGCGTGGGGGGCGATGAGCTGATGGATGGCGTTGGGTCCCCAGCTCCCGGGCGCGTAGGGCCTGACCGGCGGCGGGTCCTCGAGCAGGGGAGCGGATCGCTCCCACAGGCTCTCGATGCCCTCGGCGGTGGTGAACAGGGTGTGGTCCCCGCGCATGGCGTCGAGGAGGAGACGTTCGTAGGCCTCGAGGACGTCGATGACCTGCGCGGTCTCGCTCGTCGCGAACTGCATGCTCAGCTTGTCGAGCCGCATCCCCGGACCGGGACGCTTACCGTAGAAGGACAGTGACAGGCGCGAGGCATCGGCGAGGTCGAAGGTGAGGTGGTCGGGACCGTGGGACCCCACTCCCGAGCCCTGGGGAAACATGCTCTTGGGTGCTTCGCGGAAGGCGATCGAGACGATCCGCTGTCCCTCGGCCATCTTCTTGCCGGTGCGCAGGTAGAACGGTACCCCTGCCCAGCGCCAATTGTCGATCTCGCACTTCAGGGCGATAAAGGTCTCGGTGTCGGAGTGAGGTGAGACCCCGTCCTCGCCGAGATAGCCGTCGTACTGACCGCGCACCACGTGGCCCGGATCGATCGGCATCAGGGACCGGAAGACCTTGTTCTTCTCCTCGGAGATGGCCCGGGGCTCGAGCGCCGTCGGGGGTTCGATGGCCACGAAGGCGAGCACCTGGAGGAGGTGGGTCACCACCATGTCCTTGTAGGCGCCGGTGTCCTCGTAGAACGAGACCCGGGTGTCGAGCCCCAGGGTCTCGGGAATGTCGATCTGCACGTGATCGATGAAATTGCGGCTCCAGATCGGCTCGAAGAGGCCGTTGGCGAAGCGGAAGGCGAGGATGTTCTGAGCAGGCTCCTTGCCCAGGAAGTGGTCGATGCGAAAGATCTGGTTCTCGGTGAAGGTCTCATGGAGCTGGGCATTGAGCCGCACCGCGCTCCCGAGGTCACTTCCGAACGGCTTCTCCATGATCACCCGCGAGCGCTCCACGAGATCGGCGGCGCGCAGGGTGTCGATCACCGCCAGGGCGGCGCGGGGCGGAACGCTCAGGTAGTGAAGCCGGGAAACCTCGTCACCGAGCTTGCCCTCGGCCTCGGTCACCGCCTGCGCGAGCGCCGCGGGTCCGGCGCCCTGGGGTACGTAGTGCAGGTGGGCGGCGAAGCGCGACCACGTCTCATCGGTGAGCGGCTCGTGCCCGAACTCGTCCACCGCCCGGCGGGCGAACTCCCGAAACGCCTCGGTGTCGAGGTCATCGAGCGAGGTGCCGACGATCTGGAGGTCGGGGGCGAGGGCCGAGAGCAGCAGGCGGGTGAGGCCGGGGAGGAGCTTGCGCCGCGCGAGATCGCCGGTGGCCCCGAAGAGCACGACGACGTGCGGGGAGATGAACTCCCGAGCTCCGCGCGAGCGACCCGAACCCTGCCCGGGGTAGGCGATGTTCGGGTCTTGCCCCGCGGTCACGCCGCCGATGATGGCAGCTATCGCCCTGGGGTCAGCTCGCCGGGAGCACGAGCGCCGAGGGATGGTGGACGTCGTGCAGTACCTCGACGTCGACGGGCAGCAGCGTGGTGGCGGTGACGGGATCCTCGCCGGTGCCGGGATTGCGCGCGTAGCGCGGATGGGCCCCGGAGGAGACCTGGAGGCGGATCCGGTGTCCGGCGGCGAAGCGGTGCCCCATGGGCCAGAGGTCGAAGGCCACCGGCCAGCTCCCGTCCTCGGAGGGGTCGAGGCGGCCGGGGGCGACGCGGGTGAGGGCATCGCAGACGTTGAGCGAGACCCCCTCGGGGTCGACGTCGCATACGCGCGCGAACACGTCGAAGTGGGGCGTGCTCGTGCGCAGATGGAGCTCGACGCGAACCGGGCCGATCGCTTCGAGGACCGAGGGCAGCGGCTCGGTGGTGTAGGTGAGGACGTCCTCGCGCGCTTCCAGGGGGCGGTTGTCGGTCACCGGCTCGCGGGTGAGGAGGACGGGCCCGCCCAGGGAGGGCGTGGGCTCGCTCGGGTCATAGCGGTAGCGGTCCCCGCGCTCTGACTCCTCGGCCGGCTCGTGCTCGAGCAGGCGTCCCCCGTCGCCGAGCCACAGCCGCCGCGCGCCGGTGCCGGGCGGCGGCCAGGCGGGCAGCGCGCGCCAGCCCCCGCCCGCGCGCTCGCCGGTGACGAAGATCCGCACGGGGGCGGGATCGAGGAGGCGGTCATCGTCGAGGAGATGGGCGCGCAGCCACGCCAGGCCTTCGCGGATCCCCGCGGTCAGGGCGCCCGGGGCGATGTGCGACCACGGGCCGATGAGGAGCTGGACCTCGCGTCCCGCCGCCCCGAGCGCCGTGAAGTCCTCGAGCATCCAGGGCAGGACGATGTCGTTCCAACCGCCGATGAGCTGCACGGGGGCGGTGA
This sequence comes from Solirubrobacteraceae bacterium, assembly GCA_035552815.1. Classification (GTDB taxonomy): domain Bacteria; phylum Actinomycetota; class Thermoleophilia; order Solirubrobacterales; family Solirubrobacteraceae; genus Palsa-465. Next base: position 11,889 of record DASZKU010000280.1, read on the forward strand.
CCTTCCCGACCCCGGCCGCGAAGTCCCGCGCCACCCAGAAGGCGTCCTCCCGCCCGGGGCTCGCGAAGGCCTCGCGCCACCAGGCGACCGGCGCCCCAGTCGCCAGTTCGTCGATGCTCCCGAGCGGGAGCTCGGAGAACACGGACGGCAGCCGGCGCAGAGCCTGGAGGATGGCGAGGGGCGCGAGGCGATGCTCCTGCTCGGCGACGAGCACGAGCCATGACGCCGCCGTCTCCAGCGACAGACCGCCCCCCGCCCACGTCTGGCCGTGAAACTGCGAGGCGCTGATCTGGATCGCCAGCGCCGCCAGGTCCGGTCCCGCCTCGGGGGCGACCGCCCACTGCACGAGCCCGAGGTAGCTCGGGCCGAGCATGCCGATCCGTCCCGTGTGCCACGGCTGCTCGCGCAGCCAGCGCAGCGTCGCCAGCCCGTCGGGACGCTCGTCGAAAGGGCTGAACTCCCCCTCCGAACCGAAGGTGCCGCGCGTGCTCTGGATCGCCACCTGGAGGCCGCGCTCGGCCAGGAGGCGGGCGAAGACGAGGGCGACGGCCTGCTTGCGGCCGTAGGGCGAGCGCACGAGCACGGTCGGCTGGGGCTGATCGCGTGTCGCCCGCGCCACCCAGCGGTCGGCGAGGAGGACGGCGCCGTCGTCCATCGTCACCCGCAGATCAGGCTCGCAGACGACGTCGAGGGTCTGCGCGCGCGGGAGGTGCATCAACCGGGCGAGGATCTGGCTGGGGAGGCTCATCCCACGATCCTAGGCAGATTGCCGCCGCGGAGGACGGCTCGTCGCGCGCTTGACACCCCGTCGGCGGTCCGCCAGAGTAGCCTTCGAGGTCGGCGCAGCGGGCGGCGACCCGGGGCCAAGTTGGGGGTATCTGATGACTAGTTCTGTGTTCTCGGAGACCGCGGTCGACGAGCTCTCATCGTCGTTCGGCGGCGAGTTGCTGCGCGAGGGCGACGGCGGCTACGACGAGGCGAGAATGGTGTGGAACGGGTGTTTCGACCGCCGGCCGGGACTGATCGCCCGCTGCACGAGCGTCGAGGATGTCCGCGCCGCCGTCGACTTCGGCCGCGAGAACGGGCTGACGGTGGCCGTTCGCGCGGGCGGTCATTCGGCGCAGGGCTACGGCATGTGTGACGACGGCCTCGCCATCGACCTCTCGCCGCTCAAGGCGATCGACGTCGATCCCGAGGCGCGCACCGTCCGCGCGCAGGGAGGTGTCACCTGGGGTGAGTTCGACGCGGCAACCCAGGAGCACGGGCTGGCCGTCACCGGGGGGCGGTTTTCGACCACGGGCATCGCCGGGCTGACCCTGGCGAGCGGAAGCGGCTGGCTCGAGCGGCGGTGTGGCCTGACCGGCGACAACCTCCTCTCGGCCGAGGTGGTGACCGCCGACGGCGCCGTCCTCACCGCCAGCGCGACCGAGAATCCCGACCTCTTCTGGGGACTCCGGGGCGGGGGTGGCAACTTCGGGATCGTCACCTCGTTCACCTACCGGCTGCATGAGATCGGGCCGCTCATCTATGGGGGCCTGCTCGCGTGCATGCCCGACCGCGCCGGCGAGACCCTGCGCTTCCTGAGCGAGTACATGGTCGATGCCCCCGACGATCTCGGCTGCGCCGGGGCCTTCGTCAGCGCCCCGCCCGAGCCCTTCGTACCCGAGGAGATGCACTTTGCCCCCATCTTCGGGCTCGTCGTGTGCTGGAGCGGGGACATCGAGGAGGGCGAGGAAGTGCTCGCGCCGATCCGCGAGGTCGCCCAGCCGGTCATGGACCTGGTCCAGCCGATGCCCTACACGGCGCTCCAGAGCATGCTCGACGGCGGCGCTCCCCACGGCACCCGGGCCTACTTCAAGGCCGAGTTCCTTCCCGAGCTCGGCGACGAGGTGATCGAGCGGATGGTCGCCCACGGCGCGTCGCGCCCCGGTCCCATGGATCAGCTCCTGCTCGAGCCCATGGGTGGTGCGATGACGCGCATCGATCGGGGCGAGCTCGCGCTCGGGCGCCGCGACGCGCCCTGGTGCTACCACGCCCTCGCCATGTGGACCGACCCGGGCGAGGAGGAGGCGGAGGCACACACCGCCTGGGCGCGGGCGCTCGCCGCCGACGTCGCCCCCTACGCGACGACCGGCGCGTACCTGAACTTCACCTCCGACGAAGGCGAGGATCGGGTACGCCGCACCTTCGGCGCCGAGCGCTACGCGCGGCTCGTCGCCCTCAAGGACCGGTACGACCCGACCAACCTCTTTCACCTCAACCAGAACATCCGCCCCTCGGCGTGATCCCCGGTTGACTGACGCGTCCGTCGTCCTAGTGGATACCCGGTGGAAGAGATGAGCGAGCGATGAAGCTCAACCAACCGGCACACGAGTACGCCCAGCGGCTGATCGCCGAGGGCAAGGTCGCCCTCGACGGTCGCGACGACTGGAGCGAGCACCAGCCCACGGCGGAGGACGAGAACCGCTTCATCGAGGAGCACGGGATGGGCGCCTACGCGCGCTGGCACCTGGGGATCGACGAGGGGCAGGGCGAGGACACCAAGGCGCGCTACCGCTTCCCCTACGGCGACTTCGAGGTCGTGCACCGCTGCGGGGTCCTCGCAGCCGAGTCGCGGGCCGGGCAATACAAGCACTTCGACATCGAGCGCGCGGCCGCCCATCTCCTCGGAGAGCTCGACGCGCTCATGAAGCTCGGCGACGAGCCGGCTCGCCGGGGCGGATGACTCCAGACGGCGCCGGCGCGACTACGGCGTCGGCGACGGCCGGTCGCTTTCGCAACCGGTCGCAGGCCGGGCCTCCCTAGCGCCCGTCGGCCTCGGCGTGGAGCCAGGTCAGCGTGGCCTCGAGGCCGGTCGCGTAGTCGACGCGCGGCTCCCACCCGAGGACCTCGCGGGCCTTGCGGTTGCTGAAGTCCTGGTCCTTGGCGAGCACGTGGACGGCCTGGCGTGAGAGCAGGGGCGGGGTGTTCAGGCGCGTGGTCCGCCGCAGGAGGCGGTAGCCGTGCTCGAGCGAGAAGCCGATGCCGTTGGCCATCCAGTAGGGCATGCTCCAGCGCACCTGCGCGCACCCGAGGCCCCTGGCGAGGTCGTCGGTGAACTGCTTCCAGGTGATGGGGAGGCCGTCGCTGACGTTGAAGGCGTGCCCGGGCGCGGCTTGGTGCCCGAGGGCGAGGGCGGCGGCATCCATGAGGTTCTCGACGTAGCACAGGCCGGCGACCGCGCGCCCGCGGTCGACGAGGAGCATGTGGCCCTGGCGGATGGCCTTGGCGATCTCGCCGATGACGTCGTTCGAGCGCGGACCGTAGACGGTGGCGGGGCGGAGGATGACGGTGTCGAGGCCGTGGAGCTTCTCCATCCGCCGCACCTGGGCCTCGGCGGCGAGCTTGGTGTGGGCGTACCAGTTGGCGAAACGCGAGGCGGCGTGGGTCTCCTCGACCCCGGCGGCGCCCGGGTAGCCGTAGACGTCGGTGGTGCTGAAATGGATGAAGCGCTCGACCGAGGCGGCGACGGAGGCCTCGAGGAGGTTGCGGGTGCCATGCTCGTTGACGGCCGAGATCTCCTGCGCGGTGGCCCAGTCGGAAACGAGCGCGCCGCAGTGGAACACGTAGCGGCAGCCCTCTACGGCACGCGTCAGCGAGTTCGCGCTCGTGAGGTCGGCGACCGCGAGCTCGACGCCGAGGTTCTCGAGCAGTGAGGTGTCGCTGCTCGCGCGAACCAGGCAGCGCACCTGGTGGCCGTCGGCCGCCAGCCGTTGCGCGAGGTGGCCGCCGATGAATCCGCTCGCGCCGGTGACCAGGCAGACATCGCCGCGCGAGGGGTCGACGCGCCGGCCGCGGAAGGGCGCAGCTTCGGTCGGCGCGGTGTCGGCCGAAGCCCGCGCCGGCGCCTCGGTCTCCCGGCGTCGCAGCGTGGTCATGGCGATGTCGCGCACCACCGCCCAGTTCTTGCCCGCCGCCCCGTGGCAGTCGGCGAGCACGGCGTCGAGGGCGCTCAGGAAGGTGTCGGCCTCGGACTCTGAGAGGGTGAGCGGAGGGAGCAGTTTGATCACGTCGTTCTTGCCCGCGGCCATGGTGATGACCCCGTGGTCGCGGTGCAGGGGGATGACGATGAGCTGGGGAAAGAGCCCCGCGCTCGCCAGGTGGATGAGGCGCCAGTTCAGGCGCGCGACTCGGGAGCTCGGGGCATGGAGCTCGATCCCGATCATCAGCCCGCTCCCTCGCACCTCCTTGACCATCTCGTAGCGCTCCTCGAGCTCGGCCAGGCCCTCGCGGAGCACGGTGCCCATGTGCGCGGCGTGCTCGACGAGACGGTCGCGTTCGATGATCCGCAGGGTGGCGAGACCGGCGGCCATCGAGAGCCGGTTGCGCCCGTACGTCGACTGGTGCACGTAGCAGCGCTCGAGCGTGCCCACCGCCTTGTCGTAGATCTCCCGGGTGGTGACCATGGCGGCGACGGGCATGTAGCCGCCGCTGAGCGCCTTGCCCACGAGCACGAAGTCGGGCTCGAGGCCCCAGTGCTCGAGCGCGAACCAGCGGCCCGTGCGGCCCAGCCCGGTCTGGATCTCGTCGATCACGAACAGGGTGCCGTAGCGGCGGCACAGGGCCTGCGCCGCCTTCAGGTACCCCGGCGCAGGGAGCGTCACCATCCGCCCCTGGATGGGCTCGACGATGAAGGCGGCGACGTCCCTGTGCCGCAGCTCGGCCTCCAGGCGCGCGAGGTCGCCGAAGGGCACCCGGGCGCAGCCGGGGAGGAGGGGGCCGAACCCCTCCTTGAAGAAGTCGTCGCCGGCCAGCGACAGCGGCCCCAGGGTGACCCCGTGGAAGCTCGAGTCACAGGAGATGAGCCGCGGTCGCCGCGTGGCCGCGCGCGCGAATTTCATCGCCGAGTCGACCGCCTCGGCGCCCGTGCTCGCAAAGAACACGGCATCGAGTCCCCGGGGCAAACGCTGGGTGAGCGCCTCGGCGAGCATCCCCGCCAGGGCCGAGTAGTGGAGCTGCACTCCGTCGACGAGGTCGGCAGAGAGCGCCGCGCGCAGCACGTCCCGGACGTCGGGGTGGTTATGTCCGAGGCTGGCGAAGCCCTCGCCGGTGTGGAAGTCGAGATAGGCGCGACCGGCGGCGTCGTAGAGATGTGATCCCTGGGCCCACCGGTACTCCTTGTCGAAGCCGAGGATCCGGAGCACGTCGACGAGCGATGAGTCGAGGTGGCGGGCGGCGAGGTCGAGGGTCTCCTCCCCGCGCGCCACCGCGTCGGCGACGACGCCGAGCGAGTCGACGGCGTTGATGGGCTGGGAATCGGCGCTCATGGGAGTGGGCGGGGCAGATTATGCGAAGGGTGGGCCCGGCGCGCCGTTGGGCGCGCCACTAATCTCCTCGCGGTGAGCCTGCCCACCCGCCCGTCGCCCACGGTGTGGCTCACGGGGCTCTCGGGAGCCGGCAAGACCACCTTGGCCTGCGCCCTCGACCTGGAACTGCAGCGACTGGAGTATCCCACCTGCGTGCTCGACGGCGACGAGCTGCGCCGGGGTCTGAGCAGCGATCTCGGGCTCTCGCCCGCCGACCGCGCCGAGCAGGCGCGCCGGGTGGCATGGGTCGCCGGGCTCATCTCGAGGTCGGGGGTGGTGGCGGTGGTGGCGCTCGTGTCCCCCTACACCGAGGATCGCCGCCGGGCGCGCGCGATCCACGAGGAGCTCGAGGTGCCCTTTCTCGAGGTGTGGGTGGATACGCCGCTGGCCGTGTGCGAGGAGCGGGACGCCAAGGGCCTGTACGCCCGGGCGCGCTCCGGCGACCTGCACGGGCTCACGGGCCTCGACGCTCCATACGAGAAGCCGCACGCCCCGGACCTCCGGGTCCCCGGCTACGGCGAGCCGCCGGAGGTGGTGGCTCGCCGCATCGTCGATCTCGTGACCGGCCCTCCCGGAGGAATTCGGCGTTGGCACCGCCGGCCAGGCTAGGCCCTGCCCGGGCGTCTGCTCCCGCTCGCGCGCCCGGCGCCCCGAGCGCCCCGAGCGCCCCGAGCGCCCCGAGCGCCCGGCGCCCCGAGCGCCCCGAGCGCCCCGAGCGCCCCGAGCGCCC
>DASZKU010000281.1:0-2372 GCA_035552815.1 Solirubrobacteraceae bacterium
CTGCACGAGGTGCCCCACCGGGTCATCGAGGTCGACCCGCCGCGGATCGACCTCGCCGCCGACGGGGAGGCCGCGCGCCGCCACGAGCACACCCACCTGTGCTTCCTGAACTCCTACGCCGAGGTGCTCGTCGACGGCTGGCTCGGCCATCTCGCGCGGGCGCTCGCGCAGCCCGGGGTGGCGATGGCGGGCGCCACCGGGAGCTGGGAGAGCCTGTCGGATTGGCGCCGCGGCACTCCCGCCCACAATCTCTACGACCTCGTGCGCCTGCCCTGGCTGCGGCGCCTCTACCCCCGCTTCCCCAACCCCCACCTGCGCACCAGCACCTTCCTCGCCGCGCGCGAGCGCCTGGGCGCGCTCGGCCTCGAGCGCGTTCGCGACAAGCCCTCGGCCTACCGTCTCGAGAGCGGCGTGAGCGGCATCATCCCCCAGCTCCGGGCGGCCGGGGAGCGGGCCGTGGTCGTCGACCGCGACGGCATCGCCCACGAGGAGGAGGACTGGCCCGCGAGCCGCACCTTCCGCAGCGGCGACCAGGAGCGCCTGCTCGTCGCCGACAACCAGACGCGCCTCTACGACGCCGCGTCGCCGCAGGAACGCCGGCGCCTCTCGGCCAACGCCTGGGGTCAAGCGCGCTAGCGCTCAAGCGCGCTAGCGATTACCGCCGGCGCAGCGCCAGCGACGCGCGCAGGGTAATCGTCTCGTCGATGGCCGCGGCCGGAGGCGGCGGGTGGCGCGCGAGGCCCCGCCCGGCCCGCCAGCCCTCGACCCGCCCCCGGACGGCGGCGGCGTCGCGATGGATGACGGCGTCGGCGGCGACGACGAGCGCTTCGGTGGCGAGGGCGCGGGGGGCGTGGGCGCCGCGCAGGACCCCGTAGCGGCGCAGGAGATAGCCGCGGCTGAAGCCGGCGAGGCGCCGCTGCATGGCCGAGGCCCGGCCGAAGGTCGCCGACCCCAGGTGCACCCCCGCCGCCTCGGGCACCGCCACCGTGCTCCAGCCCGCGCTCTGGAGGCGAAGGGCGAGGTCGACGATCTCCATGTAGGCGGAGATGCGCTCGTCGAAGCCGCCGGCCTGCTCCCAGGCGGCGCGCCGGTAGGCCGCGGTCGTCCCCTCGGGACCGGCGAGCAGGGGGCGCGGGGCGGCGGCGGCGCGCGCGGGCAGGCCCTGGAGGCGGGGGAAGGCGGCGAGCGTCGGGTCGACGGTGATGCCGATGCTGTCGATGCGCTCCTCGCCGGGCTGGAGGAGGAGCGCGGCGGCCGACCCGGCGCTCGGTGAGCGCTCGAGCGCGGCGGCGAGCAGGGCCAGGCAGTCGGGGCGCAGGTCGACGTCGTTGTTGAGGATGACGACGATCTCGCCCTCACCGGCGGCGACGCCTCGGTTGACCGCCTCGGTGAAGGGGTGATTGTGGTCGAGCGCCACCACGGTGACCGCCGGCCAGTCGCGCCGCAGGCGCTCGCGGGTGCCGTCGGTCGAACCGTTGTCGACGACGATGACCCGGTGGCCGGTGGTGGTCTGGGCGGCCAGGTGGCGCAGGCAGCTCTCGGTGAGATCCCAGTGGTTGTAGGCGGGGACCACCGCGTCGATGGTCGGCGGCACGCGGGCATCCTAGAGGCGGTCGGCAAGCGAGCGACGGCCCGGCGGCCCCGTTACTCTGGCGCGATGACGACCGCACAAGCCGTGCTCGCTCCCGCCGGACGCTGGGTGTCCCGGGGCCTGCGAGCGCTCGACCGCGGCGAGAGCATCGCCTCGGTGCGCGCCCGGCATCCCGAGTTCGACGCACTCCAGGAGGAGATTCGCGCCCTTGGCACCGACAACCTGGCAGTGCTCGGCGACGACTACCGCATCGAGGGGGGGCTTGGACTGCAGCAGCGCACCAACGAGTTCGCGGCGCTCTGCCTCTACCTCGAGGATCGGCGACCCGCGGGTACCTACCTCGAGATCGGCACCGCGAGCGGCGGTACCTGCCGCGTGCTCCAGCAGCGGCTGGCGTTCGAGGAGATCCTGAGCCTCGACGACGGGCGCCACCCGCGCGCGGGCGAGCAGGACGCCAACTTCGCCGTGATCGCCGGCAGCGCCGAGATCCATCGCTACCTCGGCGACAGCCACGCTCTCGCCGCCGAGGAGTTCATCGCCCGCCACCTCAGCGGCCGCATCGGTCTCGCCTTCATCGACGGCGACCACAGCTACGCGGGCGTGCTCGCGGACACCGTGCTCGTGCTCCGCCATGCGGCCCCAGGCACGCTGCTCGTCTACCACGACACGGTCGCGTGCCCCGGGGTGCGGAATCACTGGATCGCCGGCATGATCTCCGGCCTCTTCGCTCCCGTCGCGCACTTCGTCGACGACCGTCCGGGCGCCCTCGGAATCGGGGTCG
>DASZKU010000282.1:0-7173 GCA_035552815.1 Solirubrobacteraceae bacterium
ATCCCGTCGAGCAGGTTCTCGAGCTCGAACACGCGCTCGACGCCGGCAAGGTTCATGCCCACCTCGGCGGTGAGCTCCTGGATGCGGCGCAGCCGGTCGACGTCGGACTGCGAGTACAGGCGCGTGCCCTTGGGTGAGCGCTTGGGCTGGATCAGCCCGCGCGCCTCGTACATGCGCAGGGTCTGCGGGTGCATGTCGGCGAGCTCGGCGGCGACCGAGATCATGAACACACCGCGCTCGGCGGAGACCTCGACGCGAGTGGTGCGGACGCGGCGGACGGCCATCACGCGCCGCCCTTCGCTTCCGCGAACAGCCTCGCACGCGGGTCGCCGTTCATGACCTCCGAGAGGCGATCGACCAGTTCGCTCTCCTCGGGCGAGAGGGAGGCGGGGACGTCGATGACGAAGCGGTAGTGGATGTCGCCGTTGGCCTTCCCCCCGAGCCGCGGCGGGCCTTCGCCGCGCAAGCGCTGAACGGTGCCGTGCTTGGTCCCGCGCGGGACGCGCAGCCGCTTGGTGCCGTGGAGGGTGGGAACCTCGATCACCCCGCCGAGGATCGCCTCGGGAATGGTGAGGGGAACCTCGACCTCGATGTTCTCGCCTGAGCGCTTGAAGACCGGCGAGTCGCTCACGCGGGTGATGACGTAGAGGTCGCCCGGGTCGGTGCCGCGGGGCCCGACCTCGCCCTTGCCGGCGAGGCGGATCCGGCTCCCGTCGCGCACGCCCGCGGGAACATTGACGCGCAGGCGCTTGATGCTGCGCTGAGCCCCGGTTCCGCCGCAGGTGGCGCAGGGCTCCTCGATGATCGTCCCCGAGCCGCCGCAGCGCGAGCAGGGCTGGGAGATCGAGAAGATCCCCTGGCTCTGGGACTCGACGCCGCGGCCGTTGCACACCGGGCACACCTTGGGGCTCGTGCCCGGCTTGGCGCCGGTGCCGTGACATGTCGGGCAGGGCTGCGAGGTCGGGACCGAGAGCGGGACCTGAGCGCCGTCGATCGCCTGCTGAAAGGTGAGGGAGACCTCGGTCTCGAGGTCGCGTCCGCGCGGGGCCTGCGCCCGCGCCCGAGTGCCGGTGCCGCCCGCGCGCCCGCCGGCGGCGCCCCCGGCGCCCCCGAACAGGTTCGAGAGGATGTCGCTGACGCTCCCGCCGAAGGCGCCCGGATCAAACCCGGCCCCGCCGGTGGCGAAGCTGAACGGTCCCGTGCCGCGGTCGTACTGCTTGCGCTTCTCGGCATCGGAGAGGACGTCGTGGGCCTGGGAGATCTCCTTGAAGCGCTCCTCGGCCTGCTTGTCTCCGGGGTTGCGGTCGGGGTGGTACTTACGCGCGAGCTTGCGGTAGGCCTTCTTGATCTCGTCCTCGGAGGCGTTCTTACCGACCCCGAGGGTCTTGTAGTAGTCGGGCTTGGCGGGAGGCATGGGCTACCCCGCTACAGAGACACGCGCCGGCCGCAGGACGGCGTCGCCGAGCCGGTAACCGCGCTGATAAACCTCGATGACCGTTCCGGGCTCGACTTCCTCGGCGGGAAGCTGCGCCACCGCCTCGTGCTCCTGGGGGTCGAACGCCTCGCCTTCGGGCGAGAACGGCTCGATTCCCGCACGGGCGAAGGCGGCGAGGATCTCGTCGTGGACGAGCTTGATGCCCGAGGCGAGCTCCTCGGCGGCCGTGGTGCTCGCGGCCACCAGGGCGCGATCGAGATTGTCGATCGCGGGCAGGAGCTCGCGGGCGAGCTTGCTCACGCCCCGGGTCTGGGCCGCCGCCGCGTCACGCGCGGTCCGCTTGCGGAAGTTCTCGAAGTCGGCCTTGGTGCGCTTGGCGAGCTCGAGGTACTCGTCGGCCTTCTCGGCCCGCGCCACCAGCTCCTCGAGATCGATTTCGACGGGGTGCTGGTGGTTGAGCTCGGTCTCGGTCTCGGCGTCAGGGGCTGGGGCTGGGGCTGGGGCTGGGGCGCCGTCCGAGGCCACTTGGGTAGCGACCTCGGACGGTACGGCGGCCTCCTCAGAGGCCGCCGCGCCGCGCGCGTCGTCGTGATCGTGATTCGACGCGTTCATTACTTGCCCTCATCCACAACCTCGGCATCGACCACGTCCTCCTCGGCGTGGGTGCCGGCGCTGTCACCGTTGCTCGCGGCCGCGCCGTCGGCGGACGAGGCGGCTGCCTCCTCCTGGGCGCGCTGGTACATGGCTTCCGAGACCTTGTGGAAGGACGCCTGTAGCGCGTCGGTCTTGGCGTTGATCTCGGCGGCGTCCTCGGTGCTCAGCACCTCGCGAACGTCCTTGATGGCGGCCTCGATCTCCTCCTTGGAGGACTCGTCGACCTGGTCGCCCAGGTCCTTGAGCTGGCGCTCCGCCTGGTAGGCGGCGTTCTCGGCGGTGTTGCGCGCCTCGGCGAGCTCGCGCAGCCGCTTGTCGTCATCGGCGTGGGTCTCGGCGTCGGACACCATGCGCTTGATCTCGTCGTCGGAGAGCCCGGAGCCCGCCTTGATCTCGATCTTCTGCTCCTTGCCCGTGCCCAGGTCCTTGGCCGAGACGCTGAGGATCCCGTTGGCGTCGATGTCGAAGGCGACCTCGATCTGCGGGATTCCGCGCGGCGCCGGCGGGATGCCGGTGAGCTGGAACTTGCCGAGCGACTTGTTGTACGTGGCCATCTCCCGCTCGCCCTGGAGCACGTGGATCTCCACGCTGGGCTGGTTGTCCTCCGCGGTGGAGAAGATCTCCGACTTGCGGGTGGGGATGGTGGTGTTGCGCTCGATGAGCTTGGTCATCACGCCGCCCTTGGTCTCGATACCGAGCGTCAGGGGGGTGACGTCGAGGAGGAGGACGTCCTTGACGTCGCCGGCGAGGACGCCCGCCTGGATGGCAGCGCCGACAGCGACGACCTCATCGGGGTTGACGCCGCGGTGCGGCTCCTTGCCGGTGAGCTCCTTGACCTTGTCCTGGACGGCGGGCATGCGGGTCATGCCGCCCACCATGACGACGTGGTCGATGTTGGCCGCGCCCTTGTCCTTGGCGTCGTCGAGAGCCTGCCGGACGGGCACGATGGTGCGGTCGAGCAGGTCCGAGGTCAGCTCGTTGAGCTTGGCGCGCGAGAGGCGGGTGTCGAGGTGCTTGGGCCCGCTCGAGTCGGCGGTGATGAAGGGCAGGTTGATCTGGGTCTCCTGGGTGGTGGAGAGCTCGATCTTCGCCTTCTCCGCAGCCTCGTAGAGGCGCTGCAGCGCCATCGCATCCACGCTCAGGTCGATGCCCTGGGACTTCTTGAACTCCGCGACGAGCCAGTCCACGACGGCCTTGTCGAAGTTGTCGCCGCCGAGGTGGTTGTCACCCGCGGTGGCCTTGACCTCGAAGACGCCGTCGCCGATCTCGAGCACGGACACGTCGAAGGTGCCGCCGCCGAGGTCGAAGACGAGAATCGTCTGGTCGGTCTCCTTGTCGAGCCCGTAGGCCAGCGAGGCCGCCGTGGGCTCGTTGATGATCCGCTTGACGTCGAGACCGGCGATCTTCCCGGCGTCCTTGGTCGCCTGGCGCTGATCGTCGTTGAAGTACGCGGGGACGGTGATCACCGCGCTGTCGACCGACTCGCCGAGATAGGCCTCGGCATCGGCCTTGAGCTTCTGGAGGATCATCGCGCTGATCTCCGGCGGGGAGTACTGCTTGCCTCCCGCCTCGACGCGCGCGTCGCCGCCGGGTCCGGACACCACCTTATAAGGGACGATCGACTCCTCCTCGCGCACCTCGGCCTCCTTGCGGCCCATGAAGCGCTTGATCGAGAAGACCGTGTTGGTCGGGTTGGTGACCGCCTGGCGCTTGGCGACGGTGCCGACAAGGCGCTCGCCGCCCGAGGTGAACGCGACTACGGACGGGGTCGTGCGACCACCCTCCGCGTTCTCGATCACCGTCGGTTCGCCGCCCTCGAGCACAGCCATGCACGAGTTCGTCGTACCGAGGTCGATTCCGATGGTCTTTGCCATTGTCTGTTTGCTCCTGTCTGCCTAGCTTCTTCGGTGAAAAATCTTAGTCAAGTTATAGCAGATTTGCATGGTCGCCCGGGCCGGGCGAAAGCGGCTTTCCGGACGGGCTGTGATGAAAAAGTTGCCCCCCACGCCACTTTTTCATCACAGGCCGAAGGTTCCGGCGCTCGGGCACATGCGCCGCAGCGCGCAACCGGCGCAGTTGGGTGAGCGGGCGTGGCAGGTGCGCCGGCCATGACGTAGGAGGTTGAGGTGGAATTCGAGCTCCTCACCCGGGGGCGTGACGGCGAGCAGCTCGTCGTGGAGCTCCTCGAAGGGCGCGCCCGAGCGCAGCAGCGCCAGGCGCATCCCCACCCTGGAGACGTGGGTGTCGACGGGGACGTCGCGCATCCCGAGGGCGAAGAGGAGCACGCAGGCCGCAGTCTTGCGCCCGACGCCGGGGAGCGAGCACAGGTAGACCTGGGCCTGGGGAACGGTGAGCTCCGCCAGCCAGTCGAGCGAGAGCTCGCCCTCGGACGTGGCGCCCGCTCGCCGTCCAGCCTCGCCCTCGGTGATGGCGCGGAGGATGGCCTGGATCCGGGCCGACTTCACCTTGGAGATCCCGCCGGGGCGGATCGCCTCCTCGATCACCTCCACGGGGGCGTCGCGGACCTCCTCCCACGCAGCGAACCGGTCGCTGAGGCGAAGGAAGGCGACGTCGCGGTTGCGGTCGTTGGTGCTCTGGGAGAGGACGGTGAGCACGAGCTCGGCGATGGGCCGGCCGTGCGGCGGGGCGAGAGGGATGCCGTAGACGGCCCGCAGCCGGTCGCGCAGGGCGCGGACGCGACGGGGGGCAGGGCGCTTCCAGGGAACGACGGGGCGGCGCGCCGGGCGCGGCGACCCGCTACTCAAGGGCGCCCCACCGCTCACACGCGGCCGCCCCCTCGGCGACGGCTTCAGACAGGGAGGCAGCGACGGCGGGCGGGTAGAAGCCGGTGGCGGCAAGGCGGGCGAGGAGGACGCCCGTGAGCACGTCGCCGGCCCCGACGGTGCTCATCACCTCGACCTCGGGGGCGAGGGCATCGGCGTCGAGCTCGCCGCGGAGGATGGCACCGTCGGCGCCCAGGGAGATGACCACGAGCCGGGCACCCGCCTTGAGGATCGCCGAGGCCGCGCGTTCGGGGTCGGCTTCGCCGGTCATGAGCGCCGCCTCGGCGAGGTTCGCGCGCACGAGCAGGGCACCGGGCACGCAGGCGTTCGCGGTCGCCGCCGCCTCGGCCCGGGAGGGCCAGCGGTTCAGCCGCAGGTTGGGGTCGAAGATCACCGGGCGGTCGAGCTCGAGGGCGCGCTTGCGCGCCTCCATCGTCACTTCACGCTCGTCGGGCCCGATCAGGGTGTTGGAGGAGAAGAAGAGCGCGTCGGATGCCTCGACGGCCTCGGCGACGCGCGACTCGAGAGCGTGGACGACGGCGGCGATGCCCTCACCGTAGATCTCGTAGCTGGGCTCGCCGACGCCATCGACGGTGACCAGGGCGATCGGGGTCGAGGTCCCGGGCATGAGCGAGAACCACGGCAGGTCGACGCCCTCGTCCTCGAGGCGGTCGCGCAGCCACTGCCCCCAGGCGTCCTCGCCCGCGCCGCCGGCCAGCGCCATGCGCCCGCCGCGCCGGGCGGCGACGACCGCGACGTTGGCGACGGCACCCCCGAAGGTGGGCACGAAGGCATCGACATCGGCGACGTCCTCGACGGGGCGCTGACAGATCAAGTCGACGAGGGCTTCGCCGAGGCAGAGCGTTGACATGGTCTGGGACGTTATCCTCGCCGCCCTAGTGGACGTCGACGAGCACACGATCGAGCTCGGCGAGGGACCCGTCTTCTACCACAGCTCGGCGTACGAGGGCGTGCCTGTCCTGTATCTGCACGGCTCGCCGACGAGCTCGGACGACTGGATTCCCTTCCTCGAGCGCACGGGCGGGATCGCGCCCGACCTCCCCGGCTTCGGGCGCTCGAGCAAGTCAGGCCATCTCGACTACTCGCCCGCCGGCCACGCCGGCTTCCTCGAGCGCTTCCTCGCCGAGCTCGGCATCGAGCGCTTCAAGCTCGTCGCCCACGACTGGGGCGCCGGCGGCGGGCTCGCCCTCGCCCAGCGCCATCCGCGCCGGGTCGAGCGCCTCGTCCTCTGCGACGCCGTGCCCCTGCTCGACGGCTTCGAGTGGCGGCGCCTGGGCCGCCTGTGGCGAACTCCGGCGATCGGCGAGTTCGCCATGGGATCGATCTCGCGCTGGATGCTCGCGCGGTGGTTGCGTAGCGGCTCGGTGCGCCCCGAGGCGTGGACCAAGGAGCACCTGGCCACGGTGTGGGACCAGTTCGACCACGGCACCCAGCGGGCCATCCTGCGCCTGCACCGGAGCGCCGACCCCTCACGGCTGGCGGCGGCCGGCCTCGGCCTCGAAGAGCTCGACATGCCCGCCCTGATCCTGTGGGGCGAGCGCGACCCGTGGTTCGCGCCCGAGCTTGCGCACCGCTACGGCGAGCGCCTCCCCGCGGCCGAGGTGGAGGTGATCGAAGCGGCCGGCCATTGGCCGTGGCTCGACCGCCCGGAGATCATCGAGCGGGTCGCGGCCTTTCTGAGCCAGAGCCGGCCGTGACGCCCGGCCGCGTCGCCCTGCGAGCGGCGGGGCGGTCGGCGCCGGTCGGCCTGCCAGCGGCGAGACGGGCGGCGCCGGTCGCCCTCGCTGCTGCCCTCGGCGCCGTTTACCTGATCTGGTCGCCGGCCACCGTCGACCTCGCCGCCCATCTCTTCCGCGCTCGGCTCTTCAAGGCCGAGGGCTTCGGGATCTGGGACAACTGGTGGTACGCCGGCCACCACACGCCGGCCTACAGCGTCCTCTTCCCGCCCGTGGCGGCCGCGCTCGGACCCCAGCTCGCGGCGGCCCTCGCGGTCGTGGGGACCGCCGGGCTCTTCGAGCCCCTGGCGCGCCGTCACTTCGGCGCCGCCGCGTGGCTGGGCGCGCTGTGGTTCGCCGTCGGCGCCGCCGCCGAGATGTTCAGCGGCCGCCTCACCTTCGCCTTCGGACTCCTCCCCGCCGTCGCCACCCTGCTCGCCCTCAGCCACGGGCGCCGCGGGGCGGCCGGGGCGCTCTGCGTCATCACCGCGCTGGCGAGCCCGGTCGCGGCCTTGTTCACGGCGCTGGCGGGCCTCGCGGTGGCGGGCGGCAGTCTGGCGCGGCG
>DASZKU010000283.1:0-2905 GCA_035552815.1 Solirubrobacteraceae bacterium
CGGGGATGCGGCGGCGGCCGAGGGAGAGGACGACCTTGATGAGCCCGACGATTCCCGCCGCTGCCTCGAGATGGCCGAGGTTGCTCTTGACCGAGCCGACGAGGAGCTTGTCCGCGGCGCCGCGATCGCCGCCGAGGACGGCGCCCAGGGCCCGCGCCTCGATCGGGTCGCCGAGCAGGGTCCCCGTCCCGTGCGCCTCGATGTAGTCGACCTCGCCGCTGTCGATCGCCGCCGCGCGGTAGGCGCGGCGGAGGAGATCCTCCTGGGCCTCGACGTTGGGGGCGGTGATGCCGTTCGAGTGCCCGTCCTGGTTGATGGCCGAGCCGCGGAGGACGGCGAGGATGCGGTCGCCGTCGCTCACGGCGTCGGCGAGGCGCTTGAGGACGACGACGGCGGCGCCCTCGGAGCGGACGATCCCGTCGGCCTGCGCCGAGAAGGGACGGCAGCGACCGGTGGGCGAGATCACGCCCATCTCGTGGAAGGCGGCGGTGACGGCGGGGCCGAGGAGGAGGTTGGCGCCGGCGGCGAGGACGAGATCGCTGTCGCCGCAGCGCAGGCTCTGGATGGCGAGGTGGACGGCGACGAGCGAGGACGAGCAGGCGGTGTCGACGGCGACGCTGGGTCCGCGCAGGTCGAGCGCGTAGGAGAGGCGATTGGCCGTCACCCCCAGCGACCCGCCGGTGCCGCTCCAGGCATCGACGCGCGCGAGGTCGGCGAGCGAGCGGTGGCCGTACTCCCCCGCGCTCACCCCGACGAATACTCCGGTGGCGCTCCCGCGCAGCGACTCCGGGGAGATCCCGGCGTGCTCGAGCGCCTCCCACCCGACCTCGAGGATCATCCGCTGCTGGGGGTCCATGCGCCGCGCCTCGCGGGGGCTGATCGAGAAGAACTCGGCGTCGAAGCCGGCGATGTCGCTGAGGAACCCGCCCGCCCGGGTCGTGCGCTCGAGGACCTCGACGTCGGCGGCGGCCTGCGGTGCGAGCCAGCGGCGCTCGGGCACCTCGCCGACCGCGTCTCGGCCCTCGGCGAGCAGGCGCCAGAACTCCTCGGGACCGTTGACGTCGCCCGGGAGCCGGCACCCGATCCCGATCACCGCGACGGCATCCTGATCGCTGACCGCCCGACCGCTCGACGCGGGCGCGACCGGTGGCGCGACCGGCGCGACCGGCGCGACCGGCGCGGCTGGCGCGGTGGGGGCGGCGGACGCGGCGGGGGCGGCCAGGGCGGCGGCGAGGCGCGCGATCGTCGGGTGGTCCCACACCAGGGTGGTGGGGAGGGTGAGGTCGAGGAGATCCTCGAGCCGGCCCGCGAGCTCGACGGCATCCCGCGAGGAGAAGCCATAGTCGACGAGGGGCCGGTCGACCTCGACCTCCCCGGCCTCGAAGCCGCAGCGCTCGGCGACGGCGCGTGCCAGCCAGCGCTCGAGCTCCCGGGCGGTCATCGCGGCCCCGCTCACGGGCGACGCTCGGCAAGGTAGCGGTCGCGATTGGCGGCGCGGGCGATCTTCCCGCTCGAGGTGCGGAGGACCTTGCGGCCCTCGAGGATCTCGACGTCGGCGAGCTTGAGGTCGTGGGCGGCGGACACCGCCCGGCGCACGGCGCGGGCGAGCTCCTCGACCGCCACCGCGGCCGCGGCGGGACCGCGTTCGCGCTCGAGCGCGACGACGATCGCCTCGCCCTCCGCGGCGGCGATCCCGAAGGCGGCCACGCGGCCGGCGCGCACGGCCGCGTGAGCATCTTGGACCGTCTCCTCGATGTCCTGGGGATAGTGGTTCTTGCCGTCGACGATGATCACGTCCTTGAGGCGCCCGGTGATGTAGAGCTCGCCCGCGTGGAGGACGCCGAGGTCGCCGGTGCGCAGCCAGCCCTCCTCGGGAAGCCCGGCGCCGGCCCCGTGCAGGCGAGCGTGGAAGGCGCTGCCGCTGCCCTGCGCCTCGCCCCAGTAGCCGCTGGCGAGGTTGCGCCCGTGGATCCACACCTCGCCCACGGCGTCGTCGCTGAGGACCGAGCCGGCGACGGGATCGGCGATGCACACGTACTGGTCGACGGGACATCCCGCCGAGACGAGGCGGATGGCGTCGGCCCCGGGCGCCGAGGCCACGGCCCGGCCCGCCATGAGCTCGGCGCGGCTGAAGGTGGTGGCGCGCGGTGGCGTTCGCGCCGGGCTCGTGCTCACGAACACCGTCGCTTCGGCCAGGCCGTAGGAGGGCCGGTGGGCCTCGGGGGCGAACCCGCAGGGACCAAAGGCCTGCTGGAAGCGCTCGACGGTTCGCGCCCGCACCGGCTCGGCGCCGTTGATGGCCACCCGCACGCCCGAGAGGTCGAGGGTCGCGCGATCCTCGGGGCTCGTCCTGTCGATCGCGTAGTCGAAGGCGAAGTTGGGCGCCGCGGTGATCACGTTGGCGTTGCTCGCGAGCTGGTCGAGCCAGCGCTTCGGGCGCTGGACGAAGTCGAAGGGCGTCGAGAACACCGACCGCGCGGCGAGCGGGACGGGCAGGCAGACCATGAGCACGAGGCCCATATCGTGGAAGAAGGGGAGCCAGCCGACGCACGTCGAGTGCTCGTCGAGGCCGAAGGCCGCCGCCGCCTGGGCGACGTTGACGGCCACCGCCTCGTGGGTGATTACGGCCCCGGCGGGGTCCCGGGTCGACCCCGAGGTGTACTGCAGGTAGGCGGGCGACCCGAGCTCGACGGCGACGGGCTCGTACCCCGGGCCCGCCGCCGGGTCGACGGCGTCCACGCAGATCACCCCCGCCGGCCGCGGGACCCGGGGTTCGTCGAGCAGCTCCTCGACCGATGTCCGAGCCTCCTCCGTGGTCAGCCACACGGTGGCTTCGCAGTCGGCGAGCGCGCCCACGAGCCGGCCCGCGTGCGAGCTCGCCTCGGGCGCGAACAGGGGCACGGCG
>DASZKU010000284.1:0-2809 GCA_035552815.1 Solirubrobacteraceae bacterium
CGAAGATCTCGAAGGCGGCGGTCTTCTGGCCCTCGATGCGGAAGTCGTTGACCGAGTTGACGAGCGCCACGGGATGGCGGGAGGCGAGCTCGCGCACGAGCGCCAGTGCGACGTCGAAGTTCCCGCGCAGGGCGATCACCCGGGCGCCGTGCATGAGCGCCTGGGCGAGCTTGCCGGTGGCGATCTTCCCCTCGGGGACGATGACCGCGCCCCGCAGCCCGGCGCGGGCGGCGTAGGCGGCGGCGCTCGCCGCCGTGTTCCCCGTCGAGGCGCAGATGACGGCGTCGGCCCCCTCGCGTACCGCGGCCGAGACCGCGCACGTCATCCCCCGGTCCTTGAACGACCCGGTCGGGTTGGCGCCCTCGAGCTTGAGCCACACCTCGGCGCCGGCGCGCTCGGACACCCGCGGGGCGGCCACGAGCGGCGTCGAGCCCTCGTCGAGGGTGACGACGGGATCGTCGGGCCCGAAGGGGAGGCGGTCGCGATAGCGCTCGATGAGGCCGGCCATCAGCGCTATCCGAACTCCTGCTCGAGCACCCGAATCGCCCGCGGCGGCGCCCGCAGCGCGTCGAGGCGCGAGATCAGCTCCATGGCCGCGAAGAAGCGCGACTCGAGCACCGGGTGGACGACCATGACCAGACGCGCCTGGTCGCGCAGGCCCTTCTGGACGACCGACTTGACCGAGACGTCCTGGAGGGCGAGGAGCTGGGCGACCTGGGCGAGGACGCCCGACTCGTCGGCGACCTCGAGGTGGAGGTAGAAGGCGGAGACCACGTCCTCGACGATGGGCAGGCGCTGGGTCGCCGCCGGGGTCGAGGCCGGGGGGATCATGGCGCTGATCACGTCGCCGAGCACCGCGCTCGCGGTCTGCGGCCCCCCCGCCCCGGGCCCCGACATGGTGATCTCGGTGATCGTCTCGGACTCGACGGTGACGGCGTTGAAGGGCCCGCCCACCGAGGCGAGGGGATGCCCCGGATAGAGGAAGGCGGGATGCACGCGGACCGAGAGGCCCTCCCCGAGGCGCTCGGCGCTGCCGATGAGCTTCAGTCCCAGGCCGAGCTCGCGCGCGTACTCGAGGTCGTCGGGCTGGATGTGCTCGATGCCCTCGTAGCGGACCTGGTCGAGGTGGACGGGGGTGTCGAAGGCGAGCCGGGCGATGATCGCCATCTTGGCGGCGGCATCCTTGCCGTTCACGTCCTCGGCGGGGTCGGCCTCCGCGTAGCCGAGGCGCTGGGCTTCGGCGAGGGCGTCCCCGTACGTCGCCCCCGTCCGCGCCATCTCGGTGAGGATGAAGTTCGTCGTCCCGTTGACGATCCCGTGCACGCGATCGATCGACGCCCCCGCCAGCGATTCCTGGAGCACGCGGATGATGGGGACGACGCCGGCCACGGCGCCCTCGAAGCGGAGCTGCACCCCGTGCTCGCGGGCGGCCTCCCACAGCTCCTCGCCGTGCTGGGAGAGAAGCTGCTTGTTGGCCGTGACCACGTGCCGGCCCGCGCGTATGGCCCGCATCACGTAGTCGTAGGCGGGCTCGATCCCGCCGATGAGCTCGACGACGAGGTCCGAGCGCTCGAGGATGTCCTCGAACTCCCCCTCGGTGCGCGTGAGCACCCCGGAGATCTCCGGGCGCAGGCCGGTGACCGCCTCGATCCGCTCGGCCTGGGCGGGGAGCAGGTCGGCGAGCGCCGACCCGACGGTCCCGTTGCCGAGCAGCCCGATCCGGAACGCCGCCCCCGGCTCGCCCTCAGACGTCACGTCGCATCAGGTCTTCGTAGGTCTCGCGGCGCACGACGACGCGCGCCGACCCTCCGCGGCAGAAGATCACCGGCGGCCGGGGCACGCCGTTGTAGTTGTTGGCGAGCGCGTGACCGTAGGCGCCGGTGGCGGGGGTGACGAGGATGTCCCCGGGCGCGGGGTCGGCGAGCGCGACGTCGCGGACGATGACATCGCCGGACTCGCAGTGCTTGCCCGCGACGTGGAAGCGCTCGCTCGCCGGCGCCGTCACCCGGTCGGCGATGAGCGCCTCGTAGACCGAGCCGTAGAGCATGGGCCGCAGGTTGTCGGACATGCCGCCGTCGACGGCGACCCAGTTCGAGACATTGCGCTTGATCCCCTCCACCGTGTACAGGGTCACGGTGCTGTTGGCCACCAGCGCCCGGCCCGGCTCGATGAGGATCCGCTTGTCCTCGCCAAGGAGCTCGTGGACGGCGCCGATCACCGCCTCGACGTAGTCGGCGACCGCCGGCGCGCGCTGGTCGGCGGTGTAGGGGACGCCGAGACCGCCGCCCAGGTTGTAGACGGGGAAGTCCCCGAGGCCGGCGATCGCGCGCACCGCGGCGCGGAAGGGCTCGAGCTCGAGGAGCTGCGAGCCGATGTGGAAGTGGACGCCGACGAGGTTCAGGTGCGAGCTCCCCTGCGCGCGCTCGATCGCCGCGGGGGCCTGGTCGAGCGCGAAGCCGAACTTCGAGTCCGCCTGGCCCGTGGAGATCGCCGCGTGGGTCGCCCCGGCGACGCCGGGGGTGACGCGGATGAGGACGTCCTGGCGCCGGCCCTGGGCGCCCGCTATCCGCTCGAGCCGGTCGACGTCGCCGAGCGAGTCGAGGACGATGTGACCGACCCCGGCGGCGAGCGCCTCGCCGAGCTCGGCTTCGGACTTCGCGTTGCCGTGCAGGTAGATGCGGGCGGGGTCGAAGCCGCCGCCGAGCGCGAGCGCGAGCTCGCCCCCCGAGGCCACGTCGCAGGCCAGGCCCTCCTCGGCCAGGACCCGGTACACGGCCGTGCACGGGAACGCCTTCGAGGCGAAGAGGAC
>DASZKU010000285.1:0-2037 GCA_035552815.1 Solirubrobacteraceae bacterium
ACCGACGGAGCGCCGTCGTGGAAGGCGCTGACGTTCCTCTTCACCCTTCCCTACGCCCTGGCCGGGCGCGGGGCGATGGGGCTGTGGATGGTCACGGCCGTCGGCGCCACCCTGATCGGGGCGGTCTTCGCCGCTCGGATCGCCTACAGGCTCACCGGACCGAGCCCCGGGCGCCGATACGCGCCGGTCGCGGCGGCGGTGTTCGCCGGGCTCGGCGTGCTCGGAATCAGCGGCTATTCCCACCTCCTCCTGATCGCGAGCTCCGACCCGATGGTCACCGCCCTGTGCCTCGCGGCCATCGACGCCCATCTCTCGAAGCGTTCTCGCCTCGCCTTCGTCCTCCTGGTGCTCGCCTCGCTCGGACGCCCGGAGGCGTGGCCCTTCGCAGGCTTGTATGCCCTGTGGGCTTGGCGAGCGATCCCGTCCCTGCGGGCCCCCGCCGTGGCCGGGCTCGCCCTCATTCCCGCGCTCTCATTCGGCATCCCCGCGCTCACCTCGAGGAGCTGGATGAGCGCCGCCAACCTTGACGCGCACTCCGTCCACGTCCTGCACGGCGACAAGATCTCCGGGGTGGTCGGACGCTTCCTCGGCCTCTACGAGCTGCCGATGTGGCTGGTCGTGGTGCTTGCCGTCGTCCTCGCCCTCGCTCGGCGGGATCGCGTCGCGTTGCTCCTGGCCGGGGCGGCCTTCCTGTGGGTGGCAGTCGAAATCGCCTTCGCGTTCCACGGGTTCTCGGCGGTCGCTCGTTACCTCATCGAGCCGGCCGCGGTCCTCGTTGTGCTCGCAGGTGCCGCGGTCGGCTGGGTCCTCGCCGGTACCCCGCGGTTTCCGCGCCTGTCGAGCTGGGCCCCGCTCGTCGCCGTCGCGATCCTCGTCGTGGCGCTCGTCCCCGTCGCGAGCGCCCGAGTGCGGACCGTGCGCGGCGAGGTCGGCGACGCGCACCGCTGGGCCGCGCAGGACGACTCCCTGGAGACCACGATCGACCGGGATGGCGGCCCCGCGGGCGTCCTCGCGTGCGGCGCGCCCGTGACCGACGTGGGGCACCAGAGCGTCCTCGCGTGGGACACCGGCGTCAACATCGGCGACGTCGGCTACAAGCCAGGTCGTTCGATCGACGACGGCCACCCGATCGTCCTCTTCCACTCCCACCGCAACGGTTGGCAGGTGCGCCCGATCCACAGCCGTGCCGCCGAGCGCGACACCTGCGCTCGCCTCAAGGCCGATACGCCCTCGTAACTGGGCGTAGAGCCTGCCGCGTTAGCGCTCGCCCGGCATCTTCCGCGGATATTGCGATACGGGCTGCGATACATCCAGCGCCGTCGAGACGATGCGGCTCTGCTCTCTCGCGTGGGCGATGGGATAGCCCTCACCGGACGCGGCGCGCTCGGGCCGCCCGATGTAGCCGAAGTGGATCTCATCGGGCAGGACCTGAAGTAGCCGTGGTGCCATGTACATCCGAGCGCCCATGTTGCGTGGCTCCTCCTGGACCCAAACCAGCTCCTCGAGGTGCGGATAGCTCGCCAGGAGCGCGAGGATCTCGCCCTGGGGGAACGGGTAGAGGAGCTCGATGCGTCCGATCGCGACGGCGGGATTGTCCTGCCGCGCCGCGTGGCCCGTGAGGTCGTAGTAGACCTTGCCTGAGCACAGCACCAGGCGGGTCACCTGGGCGGGATCGACGCCGGGCTCGGGGAGGATCGGGCGGAACTGCCCGTGGGTGAGCTCGTCCACGCTGCTCTGCGCCTGTGGGAGGCGGAGCAGGCTCTTCGGCGTCATGAGGAACAGCGGCCGCTGCTTGGCGATCCGCGCCTGGCGACGGATGAGGTGGAAGTACTGCGCCGGCGTCGTGCAATTGGCGACGCGGATGTTGCCTTCGGCCGCGAGCTGGAGCCAGCGCTCGAGTCGCGCCGAGGAGTGCTCGGGGCCCGACCCCTCGTAGCCGTGGGGAAGGAGCAGGGTGAGCCGCGAGGTCTGGCCCCACTTGGCCAGGCCCGGGGTGATGAACTGGTCGATGATCACCTCGGCGCTGTTGACGAAGTC
>DASZKU010000286.1:0-21895 GCA_035552815.1 Solirubrobacteraceae bacterium
CCCGGCCGGGGTCTGCATCCACGAGTTGGCCGCCAGGATCCACGTGACCGACAGGGTCGTGCCGAGTGTGACCATGCAGGTCGAGAACATCATCATCCGCTTGCCGATCCGCCCCTCCCCGTACACGAGTAGGCCGAGGAACCCGGCCTCGAGGAAGAACGCCATCACGACCTCCATGAGGATCATCACCCCGACGATGGGGCCGACGTCGTGGGCGAACTTGCCCCAGTTGAGGCCGAACTCGAAGGTGAGGACGATGCCCGACACCACCCCCACCGCGAAGCCGATGGCAAAGATCCGCCTCCAGAAGCGGAACATGCCCAGCCACACCTCGTCGTCGGTGCGCATGTACATCGCGTAACAAACGATCAGGAGGATGCTCGTGCCCACGGTGATCGAAGGGAAGGTGATGTGGAAGGCGGCGGTCAGCGCCCACTGCCAGCGCGAGAGATCGAGCAAGGTGCCGTGGCTCACGGCGCGCACCCCGAGGCGGCAGCGATCGGATAAGTAACGGGAGGGATCATCGCTTACAGATGCAGAGCCTGCTCGGTGTTACCCCACGACTGAGGCGATCAGGTTCTCAGCCGCTTCCCGCTCTGCACATACCGATGTGCCGGAGACCCGCCCCCGGCGTTCTGGAGGCGCCGGGTAGGGAAATCCCCACCCGGGCGCCGCCACGCACTGGCATCCCGTCCGAGCTGGTCCCTCTCAGGCGACGTGATTCGAAGCTAGGTTGCAGTGATGCGGCGTGCGGGACGCGACATCGGTCTCCCAGTTCACCGAGAACGTCTCCCACGTCTGGTGCTGCAGCGGACGCACGTGCGGGGTTGCGCCGGCCACGAGAACGATTACCTCGGGCGGGTAGCGATCGATGAGGCCGCCCGCCACCGTCGCGTCGCGGGCATCGGCGAGCTCCGCCTCGATGGTGCCGGCGCGTTTGGCCGGCTCAGGAAACTCCGCCGCGGTGCGGGACACGGCGATCACCGCTGCTCCCGAGTCGGCAAAGGCGGTGGCGATGCCATGGCCGAGGCCTCTGCTCGCGCCCACGACGACGGTGGCCTTGCCTGATGTGTCACTCATGACCGTGCTCCTTTCGAGCGCGTCGCTGGTGTTATCGCAGGCCGAGATCCGCCCGACGCTGACGATCCAACGCTCCCCCGCCGACCTCGATTGGGTTACGGCTCGAGATGCTCGGGTAACCCGAAATGGGCTAGGAGCTCCTGACTGCCGAACGCGGTGATGTCGGCGATCGCCGCGTCCGCGATCGCCAGCACCATCACCCCCCGACCGACGAAGCGCTTCGTCGTCTCGTTCCACCGGTATTCACCGAACGCGAGCTGCCCGTTGGCACTGACGGGGAGCAGTCGCCAGCGTGTCCCCGGGGCGAGGGGGACGGCGCGCAGGAAGCTTGCCACCGCGTCTCGCCCGCGGTACCAGGTGGGCTGTGGTGGCATCGCGATGGTTGCGTCGTGGGCGAGCAAGGCGACGACCCTGTCGACGTCGGCACCTTCCCAAGCGTCGATGAAGCCGTCGACGATCTCGCGCAGCTGCTCATCTCCGAGTGCTTGCAGGGTGGCCTGCTGGCTACGCGCGGGCAACCGCTCGTGGACGGTCTTGTGCGCGCGCTGCAGGGCGGTGTCCACGGCGGCGGGTGTCATCCCGAGCGTGGCGGCCACCTCTCGTGCCGAGAACCCGAGCACGTCTCGGAGGATGAGGACGGCGCGCTGCCGGGCGGGGATGTGTTGCAGGGCGGCGACGAAGGCGAGCTCGACGCTCTCGCGTTGCTCGTAGCGGGCCTCGGGGGATGCGAGTCGATCCTCGGCCTCGATGCCTATGTCCGGGAAGGGCTCGAGCCAGACGGACTCGAGGAGCGGCTGGGCGAGGGGATCGTGAGGGTCGGCGGCCGGACCGTAGTCGATCGGGAGCACGCGCCGGGGCCGTCGCTCGATCGTCTTCAGGCATGCGTTGGTGGCGATCGTGTAGAGCCAGGATTTCAGCGAGCTACGGGCTTCGAACCGGGGGAGCGCTCGCCACGCGCTCAGCAGCGTTTCCTGGAGTGCGTCCTCGGCGTCGTGAACCGAGCCAAGCATCCGATAACAGTGCGCCTGCAGCGCCGCCCGCTGTGATCCGATCAGCTCGCCGAACGCGCCCTCGTCGCCGTGGCGGGCGGCGTCGAGCAGCGTCTGTTCGTTGTTCGTCACGGCCGCCACCCCTTCTGCTGCCAGAGCGCGATCTCCCCGCCCTCGGGCGTCGCGATCACGCTGCGCCACCCCGCCGGGCCTTCTCGCGGCTCGAGGAGCACCGCCGCTCCCAGCTGGCGTGCCCGGCTGGTGGCCGTGTCGATCCCCTCGACCTCGAAGTACGGCAGCCAGGCCGCTCGCCGGGTCCCGCACTCGACGATTCCGCCGCCGAGACCGCTGCCGAGTTCGACCGCGTGGTAGCAGCCCGATGCCGTGTCTATCTCCTCGTCGCGCCAGTGCAGGAGCTCGGAGTAGAAAGCCCTCGCGCTCACCAGGTCACCGGTGTGCAGCTCGAGGTGAACGACCCGGCTGGGAAGCGCTGCTCTCACGTCTCGTTCTCTGTCCAATGTATCCGTCCTCACCGTGGTCGGCCGCCCTTCCACGAGCAGAGATCCGCTCACACGCCGAAATCCAACGCTCCCACCCGAACGCAAGCGAGCGTGAGAGCATGGCGGTGTGCCCGCGCGCGCCTATTACCGCCGTGATCTCGCGCTCGTCCATCATCGCGGCTTCGCGTTTCATGCCGCCGCGTGCGCGCCCGGCATTCTCGACTTCCTGGCTCCGGTACGAGCCCGGGACGGCCTCGTCCTCGAACTCGGATGCGGTTCGGGGCTCCTGACCACGGAGCTCATCGCCGCCGGCCATCGCGTGATCGCCACCGACGCCTCGCCCGCGATGCTCGAGATCGCCACCGAGCTCGTCGCGGGCACCGCCGAGGTTCGCCAGCTCACCCTCCCCGACGATCCTCTGCCCGAGGCCGACGCGATCGTGGCGATCGGGCACCCGCTCAACTATCTGCCCGACGTCGCGTCGATCGATCGGGCGATCATCGCGATCGGCGGTGCGCTCCGCGTCGGCGGACGACTCGCGTTCGATGTCTGCGACCTCGAATGGGGAGCCGCTCACCAGGATCCTCCAAGCCTCGCGAGGACCGGACCCGACTGGGCGATCATCACCGAGTTCTCGCTTCCGTCCCCCGACCGCTTCGTGCGCGACATCACCACCTTCGTGGCCAACGACGACGGGTCCTGGCGACGCGACCGCGAGCATCACGAAAACGTCCTCGTAGACGTGGCTCGCATCCCCCCGCTGCTCGCCGACCAGGGCGTCGACGCCGGCGTAGGCCCATCCTTCGGAGCGGAATCCCTACCTACCGGGCTGCGCGTCGTCAAAGGCCAACGGATCGGCTGAGCGCCACCGCGGCACCCGCGCGCCTGTCGTCCGGCTCCGGAGCGGACGTGTCGCCCCTTGACCACCGTATAGGTGGTCAAAAGGCGTCACGTCCCCAAGCCCGGCCGGAGCAGCGACACATCGGATGAGGCATCGGTAGGCTCGGGCAATGAGTGAGAACTTCCGCGTCGTGCGCGGCTGGATCTACGTCGACGGCACCCGGCAGGACGACGGCTCGATCAAGCTCGGTACCGGCGACGAGATGCGCTTCAGCCCGTTCGAGGCGATCTCCGAGCGGGGGGCGGCGCATATCACCTGGGGCCACATCCTCACGGCGTCGGTGCAGCGCCTGGCCTTCTGGCGCCGCTAGCCGGCACGAGGCGCGCGGTGAGAACCGCGAGGCGTTCTCCGCGACGAGCCAATAGTCATCTCGGGCGCGCCGGCTAACCCGAGGGGCAGCGCGCGACGGCGAGCGGCTGGCTCGTCGACGGACTGCCGGCGGCCGGGGCGAGCGTCTCCACAGCCACCGACGGTCGACGAGCCGAGCATGCGTCAGGCCCGGCGCCGCGACACGCGTGGGAGAATCGGCCACATGCAGATCGCCTACGCCGGACTCGCCGACCTCCTCGCGCGGCGCGACACGCAGCTCGTGGAGGTCCTGCCCGAGGAGGAATACCGTGAGGTCCACCTCCCCGGGGCAGCCAACATTCCCCTCAAGGAGCTCGATGCCTCCACCGCAGCGGCCCTCGACCCCACCCGGCCCGTCGTCGTCTACTGCTGGGACGGCCTCTGAGACATGAGCGCACGAGCCGCGTGCCGGCTCGCAGGGCTCGGGTTCGGGCAGGTCTACGACTACGCGCCCGGCAAGAGCGACTGGCTCGCCCGCGGCCTCCCCGTCGCAGGCGAGCAGAAGCCCGTCGTGCGCGCCAAGGACCTCGTCCGCGACGATGTTGTCCGCGCCCGGCCTGAGGAGCCGGTGGGCGAGGTCCGTGCCCGCGTCGAGCAATCGCCGTATGGATTCGCGCTCGTCGTCGCCGAGGGCGGGACGCTGCTCGGACGACTGCGCAAGGGCGATCTCGAAGGTGACCCGACCCTCACCGGCGAGCGAGTGATGGAGCCCGGCCCCTCGACGGTCAGGCTCGACGCCGAGGCCGGCAAGCTCGCCGAGCGGTTGCGCGAGCGCGGCTTCAGGACCGCCGTCGTCACCGATCCCGACGGCCGCCTCGCCGGTGTCGTGCGGCTCGCCGAACTCGAGCCCTGACGCCTCCCCTCCTATTCGCGCCTGAGCGAGATCGCCAGGTCGGGCTTGACGATGGAGGCGACGTACCGGGGCCACACCATCGCCCCGTGGGTGCGGAAGGTGACACCTTCGCCGTCGGCGGCGTCGAAGGAGTGCTCCCCACTCGAGTATCGGCCTGACCGTATGCGCAGGGTGTGATGCCCCGGCTCGACCGGGAGCTCGACGGTGTCGTGGTATTTGATCGAGCCGACGCGCTTGCCATCCAATTCGATCTCGAACAGGCCGCGTCTCAGCTCGATGCCGGCGCCTTGGCGGGTCAACGTGAGGGTTGCTGACATTTGCTGGCTCTCCTTTTTCTTCGCGTCATGATCGGCTTCGATCTCCGGCGGCGGCGAGACCAAGAGCGAGGCCCGTCGGCGGGGGTGGCCCACGACGTCGGGCGGTGGCAAGCTGGCGAGCACGCCGAGCTCCTGCGCCACGCGGACATCCGCCGCGAGATCGCAGCGCTGCGGTCGCCGGAGCGCTTGCTCAGGTGCTCGACGACCACGGCGAACTGAGCTTTCGAGTCCTCGGAAGGGTGAATGGCGCGACCCTAGCACCGTCTAAAGAGCCGGTAAGGACGACCCGATCGGCGCCGCGCGCGCCGACACGTCGCCGCCCTCACACGCTCGGTAGCCGCTCGCGCACCGCCGCCCGGATCACCCGCTCGACCTCCGGCGCCGACCTCACCAGCTCATCGAGGATGGCCGGCGCGAGCACGAGCAGGCGCACATCGGTCCGCGCCGCCACCGTGGCCGTGCGCACGTAGCCGAACCCCGCCCCCCAGTCGAGCGCCGCGAGCTCGCCGAAGAACTGTCCCGCCCCGAGCGAGACTTGCTGGTCCTCGAGCTGGATCTCGACGCTGCCATCGAGGATCACGTAGAAGTTCCGGGTCCCCTCCCAGCGATGGATCACCACCTCGCCGGCGGCGACCTCGAGCTCGCGCGCCGAGCTCTGGACGACCTCGAGCTCCCGCGCGCCGAGGCTCGCGAACAGGGGCACGTCGCGGAGGGTGGGCACGTCGAAGGGCGTCGCCTGGCCAAAGCCGCTGTCGATGTCGGCGCGATGGTCCTCGTAGCGCGGGGCACGCGGTGACGGCTCGCGCGTCGGGGCCGGCGCCTGGGCGAACCAGTCCAGGGTGGCGGTGACGTCGCCCGGTCCCGTGGTGTGGTTCATCACGCACATGCGGATCGCGTACTTGCCGTGCAGGCGCGTCGAGGACACGAGGCCGCGTCCGGTGTGCTCGAAGGAGCTCACGAGCTCGGCGTTGAGCGCGGCGATCGAGTCCTCGTCACTTACCCCCTGCCAGCGCCGGCGGAAGCAGATGATGCCGAGGGTGGCCGGTGACAGGAGCTCGAGCGCGGGGGTCTCGCGCACATGTTGCTCGGCGAGCAGAGCGAGGTCGAGCGAGCGGTCGATCGCCGCGGCGAAGGCGTCGACGCCGAAGTAGCTCATCGAGAGCCAGACCTTCAGGGCATGGGAGGAGCGCGTGAGCTGGAGGCCGAGGTCGGAGAAGTTGACCTCCTCGCTGAGGCGGTCGGCGAGGTAGTCGGGGTCGATGGTGAAGGCTTGGCTGAGGAGACGGCCGTCGCGGACGAGCACGCACCCGCACTCGATCGGCTGGTAGAGCCACTTGTGGGGGTCGAGGGTCACCGAGTCGGCGAGCTCGATCCCGGCGAGGCTGTTCCGGCCCCGGTCAGTGAGGGCGGCGAAGCCGCCGTAGGCGCCGTCGACGTGGAGCCACATCCCGCGCCCGTGGCAGATCTCGGCGAGCTCGGGCAGGGGGTCGACGGCACCGGTGTTGGTGGCGCCGGCGTTGGCCGCCACCACGAGCGGTTGCAGCCCCGCCTTGAGGTCGGCATCGATCGCCCCCACCAGGGCGTCGAGGCGGATCCGGTGAGACGCGTCGGTGGGGAGCACCCTGACCTGGTCGGGCCGGAAGCCCATCACCCGCGAGGCGCGCGCCACCGAGGAATGCGACTGATCGGAGGCGTACGCGACCACGCGATCGGTCATGGGCCCGAGCAGTGCCTCACGCGCGCAGGCAAGGGCGGTGAGGTTGGCCGCCGAGCCTCCGCTCACGAGCACGCCGGCGGCCTCGGCCGGATACCCGATCCAGTCCTTGAACCACTCGATGACGGTGAGCTCGACCTGACTGGGGCCGGCGGCGGACATCCACAGGCTGGCGTCGATGTCCATCGCCGCCGTGATCAGGTCGCCGAGGGCGCCCGGGAAAGTGCTGCACGCGGGGATGAAGGCGAAGTAGGCGGGGTGGGCGAGGCGGCTGATGTGAGCGAGGACGTCGTCGCGCATCTGCGCCATGAGCTCATCCCAGGATCGCGGGCCCCGGGGAGCCTCCCCGCCCAGGCGCGCGCGCAACTCACCCGGCGCGGCGCGGCGCAGCGCCGGCGCCGAGGGGTCACAGAGCTGCTCGACGAGCATGTCAACGGTCCGGTACCCCAGATCGCGCATCTGCTCGGCACTGAGTCCGAGCGGATCTTTGTCCAGGTCCACCACTACCTCCTCGCTTGGGTGAGTGAATGTAGTATCGAACCGTGGGCCAGCGCGGTGCGGTGCTGAGAAGGGTGGTGGGGAACCCGGCGCTGCGGCGAGTCGAGGTCGCGTTCCTGGGCTTCGGCTGCGCCGAGAACGGCGTCTGGGTGTCGATCCTCGTCTACGCCTACGAGCGCGGAGGCACGACGCTCGCCGCCGCCATCGCCGTCATCCAGCTCCTCCCGGCGGCCGCCGTGGCTCCCATCGCCTCCCGGCTCACCGACCGCCGCGGGGGCGCCGTGGGCCTGTGGGTCGGCTACCTGGCGCAGGCGCTGTCGATCGCCGCCACCGCCGTGCTCCTCCTCTCGGGGGCACCGTCGGTCGCCGTCTACGCCGCCGCCGTGCTCGCGGCGTGCGCGGTGACCTTCACCCGCCCGGCCCAGGGCGCGGTGCTCCCGGCGCTCGTCGAGGACCCGCGCGAGCTCACCGCCGCCAACGTCCTCGCCGGGTGGCTCGAGAGCATGAGCTTCGTCATCGGCCCGGCCGCCGCCGGCCTCCTCATCGCCGTCGACGGGCCGGGCCTCGCCTGCGCCGCCCTCGCCGGCGCGGTCGCGCTCTCGGCCGCGCTCGTCGCCCCCCTGTCGAGGCGGACGGCACCGACGCCGACGGCCGCGATCGGGTCGGGGGATGAGCGCCCGGCCGCGGCACTCGCCGTCGTGCGCGCGGAGCCCGGCGTGGGCAGCCTGCTCGCCGTGATCGCCGTGCAGTACATAGCGCTCGGGGCCTTCGACGTGCTCGTGGTGGTGATCGCCATCGCCCTGCTCGCGCTCGGGCCCTCCGGCGCCGGCTATCTCAACGCCGCCTTCGGCGCCGGGGGGATGGCCGGCGGGATCCTCGGCTTGGCGCTCATCCGCCCCCATCGCCTCGTGGCTCCGATCGTGCTCGGCGGGGTCGCGTGGGGCGCCGCCTTTCTCCTCCTCGGTGCGTGGCCCACCGCGGTGGGGGCGTTCGCGCTCCTGGCGGGCGCGGGCGCGTGCCGCACTGTGCTCGACGTCTCGGGCCGCACCCTGCTCCAGCGCACCGTGCCCGCCCACGTCCGCGGTCGCGTGTTCGGCGTGCTCGAGGGCGCCTCGATGCTGGGTTTCGCGGTCGGGTCGGCCGCGGTCCCGTTGCTTGCGCTCCTCGGGGGACCGAGAGCGGCGGTCATCGGTACCGGCGTCGTCCTTCTCGCCTCCGCGGCGGCGACGGCGCGCGCGCTGGCGGCGCTGGAAGCGAGGGTGCCGAGCGCCGAGGCCGAGCTCGCGCTCCTGCGCGGCTCCTCGATCTTCGGCGTGCTCGCGGCACCTGAGCTCGAGGCCCTGGCCCGCTCGCTCGTGCGCGAGGTCGCGGCCGCCGGTGAGGTCGTCGTCCGCGAAGATGAGCCCGGCGATCGCTTCTACCTGATCGGGGCCGGCACGCTCGCCGTCTCCGTCGCGGGGGTCGAGCGGCGCGAGCTCGGCCCGGGTGAGAGCTTTGGCGAGATCGCGCTCCTGCGCGACGGGCTCCGCACGGCGACGGTGACCGCCCGCGAGCCCGTCACCCTCTACGTGCTCGACCGTTCCGCCTTCCTGGATGCGCTGACCGGCTCGGCCCATGCCCACGGCGCGGCCGAAGTTGTCGTGGCCGAGCGACTCGGCGATGATCCCGGGTCGGTACCGATCCTGCCCGGCGTGTGACAGCGACCGATTACTTTCGCCGCCCCGGCGGGTCTCAAGTACCGAAACCCATGCCCACCGTACGCGTCCATGGCCCGCTGAAGAAGCTCGCGGGCGGAATCTCTGAGCACCCCGTCGGCGGCGACACCGTCGAGGCGGCGCTGAGGGCGCTCGAACGACAGCACCCGGCACTTGCGGGCTGGGTGCTCGACGAGCGAGGACGGATACGACGGCACATCAACGTCTACGTCAATGGCGAGCTCGGCGGCGAGGACAAGGCCGTGGCGGACACGGACCGACTCGAAGTGCTGCCCGCGATTTCGGGAGGAGAACTGGATGACCGAACTAGTCCTGGGAACCAAGAAGGGTCTCTTCGTGCTCGAGGGCGCCTCGGACGGGGGCTTTGAGGTCGCGGCTCGCGCCTTCGCCGGCGAGCCCGTCGACTTCGCGACGCGCGCGCCCGAGAGCGGCCGGTACTTCGCCTCGGTGAGCTCACCGTTCTACGGGCCGAAGATCTGGTATGCCGACGATCCCGCCGGCGAGTGGACGCAGGCCCAGGGTGTCGCCCTCCCCGCGGGCGGCGAGGAGGCGCTCGTGCGCATCTGGTTGATCGTTCCCGGGGAGACGGAGGGGCTACTGTACGCGGGCGGCGATCCCGGCGTCCTCTTCGAGAGCCGCGACGGCGGCGCGAGCTGGGCGCTCAACGAGGCGCTATGGACGCACCCGACGCGGGATTCGTGGCAGCCCGGAGGGGGCGGCCTGTGCGTGCATTCGATCGTGCCGTGGCCGGGCGACCCGGAGCGGCTCCTCGTCGCGGTGTCGGCGGCGGGCGTGTGGATCACCGACGACGGCGGGCGATCCTGGCGGCAGGGGAACCGGGGCCTCAAGGCCGACTACCTGCCCGAGGACGCCGCCGACGGGGACACCGCCCTGTGCGTGCACCACATCGAGCGGGCGCCGAAGCGGCCCGAGCGGCTCTTCATGCAGTTTCACGGCGGCGTCTTCCGCTCCGATGACGCGGGTGAGAGCTGGGTCAGCATCGGTGCCGGCCTCGTCTCCGACTTCGGCTTCCCCCTCGCCATCGACCCCGAGGATCCCGACAGCGCCTACGTGATCCCCCTGCAGGCCGATGTCGACCGCGTCACCCCCGACGGCCACGCGCGCGTGTTCGAGACCCGGGATGCGGGAGCGAGCTGGATCGTCCGCAGCCGCGGCCTGCCCCAGAACCACGCGTACCTGACGATCCTGCGCCTGGCCTTTGACCAGGTCACGAACGGGTCCGGCCTCGGGCTCTACTTCGGGACCACCTCGGGCGAGGTATTCGGATCGGCGGACGCGGGCGCCAACTGGTTCAGCGCCGTCTCCCAGCTCCCCCCCATCTACTCGCTGCGCGCCTGGGGCTGAGGACTCGCGGGGGCGCCCGCCGGGTCACCATCCCGTTACATCCGCGGCTTGCACCGTGGGCTACCCTGGCCGAGCGCTACGCGCCGGTCGGTCACCTCGAGCGGCCGCACATCACGACCGTGGGAGGCTCGTAATGGAGGAGACACGCGGGCGCGGCCTGACCCGCCGCCAGCTCATCGGCGCCGGCGCGGCGGGACTCGGTGCGCTCGGCGCCGGCGCGCTGCTCAGTGACCCGTTCGTGCGCGCGGCGCTGGCGGCGCCGCCGGTCTGTGGCCAGCTCAGCGACATCGAGCACGTGGTCATCCTCGTCCAGGAGAACCGCTCCTTCGACCACTACTTCGGCAGCTACCGCGGGGTCGCCGGCTTCCAGGACCCGCAGGCGACGGCCGGTGTCTTCAGCCAGCCGGGATACCCGGTGGCGGGCTACGACGGCGTCCTTCAGCCCTTCCACATCGACACCCATGCCAACGGCGAGTGCACCAACGACATCAACCACAGCTGGGGCCCTCAGCACACCTACTGGGACGAGGGCAAGCTCGACGCCTTCGTCAGCGGTCACGTCGCCGTCGACGGCGTCGCCACCGGCGCCCTGACCATGGGCTACTACACGCGCTCTGACCTCGAGTTCTACTACGCCCTCGCGGACGCCTTCACGATCTGCGACCACTACCACTGCTCGGTGCTCGGTCCCACCGACCCCAACCGCCTCTACACGATGAGTGCCACCCTCGGTCCCGACGGAAGTCAGGGCGGTCCCATCCTCTCGACGAGCAGCACGCGGGTCGATCGCTACGGGACGCTGTCGTGGACGACGATGCCCGAGCAACTGCAGTCGCGCGGCGTGAGCTGGAAGGTCTACGCGAGCCCGGACGGCAACTTCGGCGACAACGTCCTTCCCTACTTCAAGCAGTACCAGTCCAACCCGACCCTGGCCGCCAACGCGCTCCTGCCCTCGTTCCCGGGCACGTTCCAGACCGACTGCCTGCTCGGCACCCTGCCCGAGGTCTCCTGGGTGCTGGCGCCGCTGCTGCTCACCGAGCACCCGCCCGCCCCCGTCGAGTGGGGCCAGTACGCCACCGCCACCGTGCTCAAGGCGCTGACCGGCAACCCCGCCCTGTGGGCCAAGACCGCCCTCTTCATCACCTTCGACGAGAACGGCGGATTCTTCGATCACGTCCCGCCCCCGGCGGCACCGGCGGGTACGGCGGGCGAGTACCTGACCGTGAGCCCGCTGCCCAGTGACGCGAGCGGCGTGGCGGGACCGATCGGGCTCGGCTTCCGCGTCCCCATGCTCATCGCCTCGCCCTTCGCCCGCGGAGGCTTCGTCTGCTCCGACGCCTTCGATCACACCTCGACGTTGCGCTTCCTGGAGACGCGCTTCGGTGCCGAGGTCCCCAACCTCTCCGCCTGGCGGCGATCGGTCACCGGTGACCTCACGAGCGCGTTCAACTTCGCCGGCGTCGACAGCTCGGTGCCCTCGCTGCCCCACCCGAGCCTGCTCGACTCGCGCGTGCTCACCGGCAGCTGCCTGTTGAGTGCGCCCGCGGGACTCCTCGGCGACTTCAACGCGACGATCGGCCAGCTCACCTCGACGCTCGTGCCCGGGTACCCGGTCCCGCCCAACCACGGCATCCCTCCCCAGGAGCCGGGCACGGGCCGGGTTCCCAGCGGACCGGTCGCCGGCTGCACCACCTGAGGGCGGCGCGCTCGGGAGAAACCGGCGCCCGGGTCCGGAGCTGAGCGTTCACGTCGTCGCCTGGTAGCACAGGCTGCTCTCGCCCAGCGCAGGCGCCGGAGCCGCCACTGTGGGCTGGGGCCGTGTGCGCCAGGCCAATGCCGCCACCGTGAGCGCGAGGGCGGCGATCGCGCTCCCGAAGATCTCAAACGTGGCCCTCAGCCCCAGCGGAGTGTCCAGCAGGCCGGCGAGGATGGCGGGCACCGAGAGCGAGGCGTAGGCGACGACGTAGAAGGCGGACATCACTGCCCCGCGGTGCTCGGCGGGGATGGCGGCAGAGAGGGCGCGCAGCGCTCCGAGGAACGCCACTCCGAAGCCGGCTCCCGCGATGATGGTGCCGCTCAGGTACAACGCCCCCGAGCCCGTCGACGCCGCCGCCACCACCGTGAGCATCCCCACCGCCAGGCCGATCGATCCGGCCGCGGCGCCCGCCCACGGCGCGCTGCGCCGGAAGACGATCTGCGCGAGCGCGGCGGGCCCGGCGAGCGCGAACACGCTGAGCCCGCCCACGATCGGACTGGAGGTGTGGAAGAGGCCCGCTGAGAGCTCGGGCCCGAGCGACAGTGACAGCCCCCCGATCGACCACGACGACATCACGCCGAGGGCGGCGAGGAGGAACGCGGGCCGAACCGGAGCGGGCACCGATGGGCGCTGGGGAGTGAGGCGCAGGCGCGAACGCGAGGCGACGGGCTCGGGCATGCGCAGGGCGCCGGCAAAGGCGAGCATGAAGAGGACGAGCAGCGCGACATAGGGAACGACCCTCGGGGCGGGCAGGAGATCGACGATGAGCGCCGAGACGAGGACTCCGAGTCCCATGCCCCCGGCGCTGACGACGCCGTTGGTGAGGCCGACGGCGCGGGGATCGCGGCTGGCGTGGAGGTCGAGGAGCGACGCGCTGGCCGCCCCCAGCGCGAGACCCGTCGCCAGGCCCTGGATGGCGCGGGCCGCGAACAGCCACACCACCGAATCGGCGAGCATGAAGAGGACGGTCGCGCCCATCAGCGTCCCCAGGGCGACGAGGAGTACCGGCCGGCGCCCAACCTGGTCAGACACCGGTCCGGCGAGGAGCAGCGTCGCCAGGACCCCGAAGGCATAGGTGGCGTAGACGAGCGTGAGCACGAACGGAGACAGCCCCCAGAGGACTCGATAGGTTCCATAGAGCGGCGATGGGGTCCCTGAAGCGAACAGGGCCAAGCCGATGATGGCGGCCACGAGCGCGTACGCCCACTGCGGGCTGAGGGCTCGCCGCGAGATCGCCGGCACGGAGGCAGTTTGCGCAGTCATCGTCGTCTCCTTCGGTATTTCCATATATTTGGAACTACTGAAGATGTTATAGCATGGTGCTCATGCCCGACCTTGCCGACCGTGCCGAGAAGATCCCTCACCCGCCGACGTCCGCCCTCGATCTCGCGACGATCATGAGAGCGCTCGGGGACCCGGTCCGGCTCGAGATCGTCCGGCTCCTCGCCGACGGGCGCCCGCGCCTGTGCGGCGAGCTCTCGAGCACGCTGGCGATCCCCACCTCGACCGGCTCCTATCACCTGCGCCTGCTGCGCGAGGCGGGCCTCACGCGCTCGCGGGCGCACGGTACCCAGCGCTACGTATCGCTGCGGGGCGACGATCTCGAGGAGCGCTTCCCCGGGCTCGTCGCCGTGCTCACGGGCTCGTAGCCTGAAAGACCTGGAAGGCCAAGGGAAAGCGCCACACCTCGGCGCTGACCGCGAACCGCTCCATGTAGACGTGGACCTCGGCCTTGACGGCCTCGAGCTTGTCGTCGGGAACGCCCATGAAGGTGAGTTGGGCCTCGTCCAGGACCGCATCCTGGGGGGTCTCGACGGCGAGCTCGTGAGCGGTCGAGCGCACGTCGCGGAAGCCCGCTGACCGCAGGATGGCCGCCGTGTGGGCGGCGTCTCCGAGCGTGAACGGCCCGGTCGGGCTCTTCCCGGGGGCGGGCGCGGGCGGCGGGGAGAGATGGTGGGAGATGGCGGGGGCGAAGAACCACGGGTTCTTCTCGCCTGTCTGCCAGCACACGAAGGCCATCCGCCCTCCGGGCCCCAGGTGGGCGCGGATGTTCGCGAACGCGGTGACGGGCTCGTCGAAGAACATCACCCCGAACTGGCTGAGCGCGACGTCGAAGGGTCCGCCGGCGACCGTGTCGGTTTGCATGTCGAGCACCGAGAAGGTGACGTTCTCGGCGCCCGCCTCGCTCGCCCGGCGCCGGGCCAGCGCGTTCAGCGGCGCCGACAGGTCGGCGCCCACCACCGCGCCCGCGGCGCCGACCGCTTCTCCCGCGGCCAGCGACGTCTTCCCGCCTCCACAGCCCACGTCGAGCACGAGTTCGCCCGGCTCGAGGGCCGCCGCATCGAGCAGGAAGGCGGTGACGGCATCGGTGAGCCGCTCGCGCCGCGGCCATATCGCCGCCCAGTGCTCATCGTTCCATCGCCGGCGCTCAGCCGCATTCGTGTCCACCACGACCTCCGCAATCGCCCGGGAACGGGAGATGCTACGAGGTGCAGTTGATCGACAACCCGTCGAGCATCCACGCGGCCCCGGAACCGCGCAGCGTCCGCACCGTGCCGCTGCACTGGCGCGTGCCGCTCGCGAGCTCCGAGGTGGTCCGCACCGCCACGGTGGCGGACGATCCGCTCGCCCCCGGGAGCGTCCGCGCCTGGTGGAAGGTGATCGAGCGCACCGCGCTCATCTGCGACTGAAAGCTCGGGTACCCGGCGAGCTGGTTGCGCAGGTTCGCGTCGGCGAGGCTCCAGGCGCCCGCGAAGTCGTGATGGGCCGCGCTCTCGTAGAAGCTCTGGACCGCCGCCGTGGGGGTCGTGGCGCCCGCGGCGCCGGCGGTCGCGGGCGTCGACGACGTTTGCGCGCTCGGGGGGGACTGGGTCGCGGTCGTGGCCGGCTGGGTCGCGGTCGGGGCCGGCTGGGTCGCGGTCGTGGCGGGCTGGGTCGCGCTCGTGGCCGACGTGCCGGTCGCGTGGTGGCGGGTGCTCGCCGGCGGGGTCCTGGCGGCCGCCGCCGCGCCGCCTCCCGAGGCGGTAGTCGCGGGGGTCCGCTTGCTCGCGCCACTCCTGTCGAGCGTCAGCACCACCGCACCGGCCACGACCGCGGCCGCGGCGAGGAGGGCAAGGAGGCCGAGCCGGTGGAGCCGCCCGTCGTGGACCGCTTCGGTGGGTGCAGGCGCGGGGGCTTTCGCGCGCGCCGCAACCGCTGGGCGTGGCGGCTTCGGGGCGGCCCGCGGCGGCGGCTTCGGGGCGGCCCGGGCCGGCGTCGGGGCGGCCCGGGCCGGCTTCGGGGCGGCCCGCGGCTCCGGCCTTCGGGCGGCCCGAGGCGGGGGCGCGACCGGCGGGGGCGCCACCGCGCCTGCGGCCGTTACCGCCTCCATCGCCGCCGTGCTCGCCGGGTCGAGTGCCGCCCCCAGCCGCCGCACGAGATCCCCCGCCGAGCCGGGACGGCGCGCCGGGGCGAAGGCCATGCCCCGCTGCAGCACGGCGGCCGCGTCGGCCGGGGCCTCGCGCCAGCGGTTGCGCAGGTCGGGCGGCGGTTGCGTGGAGATGGCGTGGGCGAGGGCCAGGGGGTTGAGCTCGGGGCGCGCCTTGCGTCCGGAGAGGACCTCGAAGGCCACCGCCGAAAGGGCGTAGATGTCGACCGGGGGTTCGGAGACCCGCCCCTCGAGCTGCTCGGGGGCCATGTAGCCGAAGGTGCCGACGACCGCTCCCGCGGTGGTGATCTGGGTGCGCTCGGCGACGGCGGCGACGCCGAGATCGGCGAGCTTGATGGTGCCGTCGCTGCCGAGGAGGACGTTGGCGGGCTTGACGTCGCGGTGGACGATGCCCCGGGCGTGGATGGCGTCGAGCCCCGAGGCCACTCCCGCGAGAATGCGCAGGGCCTCGCGGAGCGGGCGGATGCCTTCGCCGCGGACCACGTCGCGGAGGGTGTTCCCGGCCACGTACTGCATGACGATGGTGAGGTCGCCGTCGTCCTCGACGACCACGTCGTAGACGGAGACAAGGTTGGGGTGGTTGAGCGAGGCGCCCACGAGCGCCTCGCGCCGGAGCCTGGTCAGGCCCCGGGCATCGCCGGTGGTGTGAACCCGCTTGAGGGCCACGAGCCGGCCGAGCTTGGTGTCCTCGGCCAGGGTGACGGTCGCCATGCCGCCGACCCCCAGCCGCCGTACGTCTCGGTAGCGGCCGTCCATTCGCGTGCTCGACACCAAGCGTTTCTACCCAGGAGGTCTCGGTGTTGAACCGCGTGCCGCCCGCTCGGGGCCGCCCGCTCGGGCCCGACCGCGAAGCGCTACCCGCTCGAGGACACCACGCGCGCGCTCGTCGCGCCGCGTCCGCTGCCGGCCCCGGCCCTCGGCGCCACCCCGAGCTCCTCGACGAGCGTGAAGAAGGCCTTGGCGAAGGGCGACTCGGCGGTCAGGGCGCGCAGCCGCGGCCACTCGATCTGCTCACGCAGCGAGCGCGCGATGGCGAGCGGGGCGGCGTAGTCGAGGGCGTGCTCGTCCAGGGAGCTGAGTTTCGTGGCTAGCATGTCCTCGATGGCGATCACTGGGGTGGCGACGCTGAGCACGGCCAGGGTGTCGGCCCGCTCGAGGATCGCTTCGCTGCTCTGCGCACCGGCCGGGGCGAAGATGACATCGACGAGGACCGCGCCGTGCCAGGCCTTGAGCAGCCATTCCTCGGGCGGGCGCTCGGCGCGCATCCCCGCCTCGGCGAGCGCCGCGAGGGCGGCCTCGGCGTCGCCCGGCGCCACCATCAGGTCGACGTCCTTCTCGGGCTGCGGCCCCCCGCGTGCCCACGCCGCCAGGCTCCCGGCGAGCGCGAAGGCCACGCCGGCGTCGCGGAGCGCGGAGATCGCGAGCTTCAAGGTCTCGCACAGTGCCTCGAAGGGATCGCGTTCGTCCATGGCGCTGGTGAAGCTACCCGGATGCGGGTAGCCGGATTCCCATGGCGAAGGAGCACGCCACGCGGAGCCTGAGGATCGCGGCGGCGGGCGACGTGCACTGCGCCGAGGACCGCCGTGAGGAGATCCGGGCCTCGTTCGCGGCGCTCCGCGGCAAGGCCGACCTGCTGCTGCTCGCCGGGGACCTCACCACCCATGGAGACCCCGCGCAGGGAGCAGTGCTCGCCGAGGCGTGCGCGGATCTCGGCTTCCCGGTCCTCGCCGTGCTCGGCAACCACGACTGGCACGCCAACCGCCACGACGAGCTCGTGGCGGCCCTCGGCGCGGGGGGCATCGAGGTCCTCGAGCGGGCGTCGTCGTGCCACGACATCGACGGGGTGCGCGTTGGCGTGGTGGGCGTGAAGGGCTTCGTCGGCGGCTTCGCGGACTCGCACCTGCCCGACTTCGGCGAGCCCCTGCTCCGCGAGGTCTACGCGGAGACCACGCGCGACGTCGAAGCGCTCGACCGCGGCCTGCGCGAGATCGCGCTCTGCCCGGTGCGGATCGCCCTCCTGCACTACGCCCCCGTCGAGGCCACCATCGCCGGCGAGGCGGCGGGCATCTACGCCTTCTTGGGGTCCGACCGGCTCGCCTCCCCGCTGGCGCAGCACGAGCCCGATCTCGTGCTCCACGGGCACGCCCACGCGGGCACTTTCCAGGGCGCGATCGGCAGCGTTCCCGTCTACAACGTGGCCGTTCCCGTGACCGGGCGAGACTTCTGGCTCTTCGAGCTCGACGTCCCCGTTCCCCCGCCCGTTCCCATCCGCTGACGCCCCGAAAAACGGCGCTGACCACCCCCGTTTGGCCGGTAAGTCGTCGGGTACCCGGAACTCGAGACGCCAGTACCGCAAGCGAAAGGAAGACCATGCCCTGGGATGAACTGAAGCCCCGCAAGTTCCCCGCCTTCGACAAGGATCTGGACGGAATCTCGCGCCAGACGATGGAGGACCATTACAAGCTCTACGAGGGGTACGCCAAGAAGGCCAACGAATGCCGCCGGGTGCTCAACGAGTTCGACTACGGCGAGATCGAAGGCAACCAGGTGTACTCCGCGCTGCGCGCCGTATCCGTTGATTACACCTTCGCGCTGCTCGGCTACAAGAACCACGACCTCTACTTCGGACACCTGGGCGGCTCCGGCGGCGAGCCGAACGGCCGCTTCGCCGAGGTGGTAGAGAACGAGTTCCACGGCGGTCTCGCCGAGTGGCAGAAGGCGGTGCGCAAGTCGGCCTCGGCCGCGCGCGGATGGGTGATGGTCGGCTACGACCTCAACGACGGGTCGATCTTCAACTACATCATGGATTCCCAGAACCTCTGGGCCGTCTACAACATGGTTCCCATCCTCGCCCTCGACGTCTACGAGCACGCCTACGTGCGCGACTTCGGCGCCACCCCCGACGGGCGTAAGCAGTACGTCGAGGCGTTCTTCCGCAACCTCGACTGGGATCACGTCAACCGGCAGCTGATCCAGGCCGAGGCGGCCCGCGAAGGCGCCAACCAGAGCGGCATGCGCGAGCCCGCGTACGCCTCTTAGTCCAGCGTCACCAGCGTGAACTTGACGCCGTCGGCCGAGCACCGGGCCAAGCCCATGGTGTGCTTCGGCTGGCGGCGTTTATCGGTGGCGCTCCCGGGGTTGAAGAGCTGAAAGCCGTCGGTATCGGTCTCGTGCAGGGGAATGTGGGAATGGCCGAAGATCACCGCGTCGGCCCCGGGGTAGCGGCGGCGTAGCCGGCCCACGCGGCCGAAGCGCGGGCCGCTGTTATGGATGACGACGACGCGGCGGCCGGCGAGGTCGAGTTCGAGGTGCTCGGGAAGCGCCTCCTGGACCACGTCGTCGTCGGCGTTTCCTTGCACGGCGACCACCTCGCCGTATCCCCGCAGCTCCTCGAGCACGGGCATGGTGATCAGGTCTCCGGCGTGGACGATGAGATCGGCGGCGCGCAGATGCTCACGACAGCTCCCGGGCAGCGCCTTCGCGCGCTTGGGGATGTGGGTGTCGGAGATGATGGCAACGAGCACGCGCCCAAGCTAGCGCTCCGCCCGCTTGGGGGCGGCATATACCCCCGCGCGAGGTAGCGCCGGTCAGGCCGCGCGGCTGAAGCGCCGGAACTCGAACTCGGCTCCTCCGAGCAGCGCGAACACGGCCCGGAAGGGCAGCGTCACGATGTCGAGGA
This sequence comes from Solirubrobacteraceae bacterium, assembly GCA_035552815.1. GTDB lineage: Bacteria > Actinomycetota > Thermoleophilia > Solirubrobacterales > Solirubrobacteraceae > Palsa-465. The sequence goes on from DASZKU010000286.1 coordinate 19,143, forward strand.
TGAGTCCGAGCACCATCCGGATCACGTCCAAGATTGCAGCGATCATGTCGTGCCACTACCCGTGAGGTGAGCGCGGCACACGCTCGTTTCTCACACGCTCGGCGTCGTCACCCGGCGGCCGCTCACCCCCGACCGGTCGGTGGCGCGAACCCACGAGCCGAACGCCGTTGGACTTGGCCTCGGCCACGAGGCGCCGGGCCTCGAGCTCGTGCGATCTGACTCAGGGATGAGAGCTCGGCCGCCGTCATCCCTGCGAGGGAGGGCCTATGCGCGGCGGAAGGCGCGCACCGCGAGGGGCACGAACACGAGCATCAGCCCGACGAGCCAGGCCAGGGTGCCGAGCGCGGGGGTGAGGGCGCTGCCGTGTCCGATGGTGAGATCGCGGGCGGCGTTGACGACCAGGGTGACGGGATTCACGTCGGCGAAGGTATGCACGACGCCCGGCATCCGCGCGGTGGGGACAAAGGCCGAGGACGCGAAGACGAGCGGGAAGACCCAGATGAACCCGACCGATTGGGCGGTCTCGGGATTGCGGACCGACACGCCCACGTAGGCGCTGATCCACGAGAAGACATAGGCGAAGGCGAGCACGAGCGCGAAGGCGAGCACCACCTCGTAGATGGGCTGGCTGGGCCCGAAGCCCACGGCGAGCCCGATGAGGAGCATGACGAGGAGGCTGAAGAAGTTGGTGACGAGGTCGGCCGCGGTACGGCCGATGAGGACCGCCGAGCGGGCGATGGGCAGCGAGCGGAAGCGGTCGACAACGCCCGCGGCAATGTCCTCGGTGAGACCGAGGCCGGTGGTCAGGGCGCCGAACACCGCGGTCATGACGATGATCCCCGGCATCAGGTAGTCGACATAGCTCACGCGACCGGTGTTGATCGCGCCGCCGAACACGTAGCGGAAGAGGAGCACGAAGATCACCGGCTGCACGAACAGGTAGACCACGTACGTGGGCCGGCGGAGGATCTTGCGCAGCTGGCGCGCCGCCATCACGCGGCTGTCGGCGATCGTCTCGGCCAGGGTGAGGCGACCGCGATCGGCGATGGCGGTGGTCATGGAACCTCCTGGGGGATCGGTTGGGTCTCGGCCGGGCGCCCGGTGAGGGCGAGGAAGACGTCGTCGAGGCTCGGCTGCTGGAGCTCGACGGCGGCAATCGGCACGTTCCGTGCGTCCAGGAGGCGGATCGCCTCGGCGGAGACGGCGGGATCGGCCACCGCCACGCGGATCTCCCCGGTGGCCCGCTCGCGCTCGGCGTCGGCGCGCTCGGCGTGGGCGCGCCCGGCGTGGGCGTGCCCGGCGTCGGCGCGCTCGGCGTGGGCGCGCGCCGGCTCGCTGCCGGTGAGCTCGGCGAGGGCGGCCGAGGCGGCGTCGACGTCGGCGGGGTCGGCGACGCGGATGCGCAGGACGCTGCCCCCGATCTCCGCCTTGAGCTCGGCCGGGGTGCCCTGGGCGGCGATCCGCCCGTGATCGACGACGGCAACGGTGTCGGCCAAGCGGTCGGCCTCGTCGAGGTACTGGGTGGTGAGGAGCACGGTGGTGCCCTCGCGCCCGAGCTCGTCGACCAAGCGCCACAGCTCCTGGCGCGAGCGCGGATCGAGGCCGGTGGTGGGCTCGTCGAGGAGGACCACGGGCGGGCGCCCGATGAGTCCGGCGGCGAGGTCAAGGCGCCGGCGCATACCGCCCGAGTAGGTGGAGACGCGGCGATCGGCCGCCTCGAGGAGATCGAAGCGCTCGAGCACCTCGCGTGCCCGGCTCCGCGCCTCGGGGCCCGGGAGGCGATAGAGGCGGGCGATCATCTCGACGTTCTCGCGCCCGGTGAGCTCGGCGTCGACGGCCGCGAACTGGCCCGCGAGCCCGATCCGCCGGCGCACGGCCAGGGGCTCGCGGACGACGTCGTGGCCCAGCACCTCGGCCCGCCCCGCCGTGGGCTCGAGCAGGGTGGCAAGCACGCGCACGAGCGTCGTCTTCCCCGCTCCGTTGGGCCCGAGGAGCCCGAACACCGTCCCGGCCTTGACCTGGAGGTCGATTCCGTCGAGGGCGCGGACCTCGCCAAAGGACTTCGCCAGACCCTCGACGTTAATCGCCGTCTCCCGCTGATCAGCCATCTCGCCTCAATTTCGTCCGCTTGTACTCCTGCCACTCTTCTGCGAGCGCGGGCATCCGCGCCTCCCACCATTCATAGAAGGCATCGAGCTCCACGAGGCGCGCGCGCCGCGAAACCGACGCGCCCGCCAACGCTTCGAGGCCCTGGGCGATCAACGCTCGCGCGCCGCTGACGCCCTGATCGGCGATCTGTTCGTCCCACGCCTCCGGGCGCACCCGGAAGCGGTCGGCGCGCTCGCCGCGAATGTGCAGGCGGTCGACGAGGCGGGCGCGGACGAGCATCCCGGTGGCGCCGCTGATCGAGCCCTTGCTCGCGTCGAGCGCCTCGGCGATCTCAGCCGCCGTCTGCTCCGGGGGGTCGCACACGAGCAGCCAGGCGAGCACCCGGCCCGTCATCCGAGGCACTCCGTAGGACTTGGCCCAATGGTCGCCGGTCGCGTCGATGTACCGCCAGAGTTCGTCGTCCATGTCAGTTCAGAAGTTACTGAATATTCAGACGACCTGCAAGGCCCGCACGGGCAGCCGGCCCCCCATCGGAGAGGCTGGGCGGGAAACGCTACTCACAGGGACGTTTCCCGCCCAGCCTCCCGAATCGCCGGCGCCGGGGAGGCGTGGGGCGCCGGGGGCGCCGGGCGCCGGGGGCGACG
>DASZKU010000287.1:0-5705 GCA_035552815.1 Solirubrobacteraceae bacterium
TCGCCTTGAACATCGGCATCGTCGTGGTCAGGAAGGCGGAGAACCCGACCACGTCGGGGTTGTGCACCTCGATCTGCTCGATGAACTTCTCGGGTGGGACGTTGACGCCGAGGTCGATGACGGTGAACCCGGCGCCCTCGAGCATGATGTTGCAGAGGTTCTTGCCGATGTCGTGGACGTCGCCCTTGACCGTCCCCATGAGGAAGGTGCCGACCTGCCTGGTGTCGGTCTCGGCGAGGAGGGGGCGGAGGATGTCGAGCGCCGCCTGCATGGCGCGCGCGGCGATGAGCATCTCGGGGACGAAGTAGTCGCCGCGCTCGAAGCGGGCGCCCACCTCCTCGAGCGAGGGGATGAGCCCCTCGTAGAGCATGCGCTCGGGGTTCATGTCGTCGGCCAGTCCCTGGTTGACGCCGTCGACCACTGCCGGCGCGTTGCCCACCAGGGTCTCGTCGTAGAGAAGTTGGAGGATCTCCTCGTGTGTCATGCGGCCCGCTCTCCTTGCTCGCGGTGTCCCAGGCGCCGACTCAGGGTCCGCGCCTCGTCGGTCAGGATCGGTTGCAGCTCGAGGATCCGCGCCGGCGTCATGCGCAGCGTCGGACCGGTGATGCTCAGGGCGGCGACGACCTCGCCGCGGGCTCCGCGCACCGGAGCGGCCATGGCGGCGAGGCCGGGCTCGAGCTCGTCGACGGCGGTGGCGAAGCCGGCCTCGCGCACCACCTCGAGCTCGTCGCGCAGGCGCTCGGGGTCGGTGATGGTGGCGGGAGCGAGGCGGGGCAGGGGCTCGGCGGGGAGCGCCGCTCGGCCAAAGGCCATGAACACCTTGCCCACCGCCGTGCAGTGGTAGCCGACGGTGCGCCCGAGCCACTGGCCGGTTCCGAGGAAGTGGCGGCTGTCGACCTGGGCGACGTGCTCGACCCCGTGGCCGGCAGGGACGGCGAGGTTGATCGTCTCGCCGCTCGCCTCGGCGAGGGCGTCGAGGGTGGGGCGCGCGAGCTCGATCACGTTGCGCTCGAGCATGCTTCGCTCGGCGACGCGGAGAATCGCCGGGCCGGGGCGCAGGCGCCCGCGCTCGCCGTCTTGCTCGATCAGTCCGCGGCGCTCGAGCGCACTGAGGAGGCGCGAGGCCGTGCTCTTGGGGATGCCGCTGGCCAAGGCCAGGTCGGTGAGGGCGACGGGCTGCTCTGACTCGAGCACGCGCACGAGGAGGTCGGCGCCGCGATCGACGGCGGTGGTCCCGGGCGCGGGGGGATCGCGGACCTCGGGAGAAACTTGGAACTCTTGTTCCACAGCGGATATATTAGGCGCCACGGCGCTCGGGTCAAGGGCTGACCTGTCGAACTCGGGCGCCGGCGCCGGTCCCGCACGCGAGAGGAGCAAGCTTGTTCGTCAACGCCATGCCGCGCTACGAGATCCTCAGCGAGGACGCGATGGACGTCCTCGACCGGGGGTGGCGGCGGATCGTCTCCGAGCTCGGGATCGAGTTCCTCCTCCCCGAGGCCGTCGAGCTCCTGCGTGGTGCCGGCCAGATCGTCGAGGAGGAGAACCGCGTCCGCTTCGACCCCGAGTTCATCCTCGAGCAGGTGGCCAAGGCCCCGCGCGAGTTCGAGCTCCAGGCGCGCAACCCCGAGCGCACCGCGCACATCGGCGGCGACCACATGGTCTTCGCTCCCGTCTACGGCTGCCCCTTCATCCGCGAGGGCGACGTGCGCCGCGACGCCAAGATGGCCGACTTCGAGAACCTCGTGCGCCTCTCGCAGGCCTTCCCCGAGCTCGACTCCCCGGGGGGGACGATCTGCGAGCCCGAGGACCGGCCGCTGGACTCCCGCCACCTCGACATGGTCTACGCGCTGCAGACCCTGTCCGACAAGCCCTACATGGGATCCGTCACCTCGGGCCCCAACGCCGCCGACACCATCCGCATGGGCGAGATCCTCTTCGGCGGGCGCGAGGCGATCGAGCGCGCCCCGGTCTCGATCTCACTCATCAACGTCAATTCGCCGCTTCGCTACGACGACCGCATGCTCGCCGCCATGTTCGAGTACGTCAAGGCGGGCCAGGCCGTGGTCATCACCCCCTTCCTGCTCATGGGGGCGATGTCGCCCGTGTCGCTCCCCTCGACCCTGGTCCAGCAGATCGCCGAGGGACTCGCGGGCATCGCCCTGGCGCAGCTCATCAGGCCCGGGGCCCCCGTCGTCTTCGGCTCCTTTCTCTCCAACACCGACATGCAGTCGGGCTCGCCCTCCTTCGGGACGCCCGAGTCGGGGATCGGGGTCCTGTGCACCGGGCAGATCGCCCGCCACTTCGGCCTCCCCTGGCGCGGCGGCGGGGCGCTCAATGCCTCGCAGACCGTCGACGCCCAGGCCGCCTACGAGTCGCTGATGACCCTGCTGCCCACCTTCCTCGCGGGAGCAAACTTCGTCATGCACTCGGCGGGCTGGCTCGAAGGCGGCCTCGTCTCCTGCTATGAGAAGTTCATCGTCGACATCGAGCTCCTGCGCGAGCTCCGCCACGAGTTCACCCCGCTCGAGATCGACGAGGCGAGCCTCGCCTTCGACGCCCACCTCGAGGTCGGCGCCGGCGGCCACTTCCTCGGCGCCGCCCACACCCTCGAGCGCTTCCGCGAGTGCTTCTACCGGCCGCTGCTCTCCTCGACCGAGAATTTCGACCGGTGGACGAAGAAGGGCAGCCGCGACACGACCACGCGGGCCGGGGAGATCTGGCGGGCGACGCTCGAGACCTACGAGCAGCCCCCGCTCGACGGCGCCGTGCGCGAGGAGCTCGAGGAGTTCGTGATCAGGCGGCGGGCCGAGCTCGGCGACTAACGCGCTCACCGCGGGCCCGCCGGTGAGGAGCACCGCGTCGACGGCGGCGAGCGCGCCGGTGAGCGGATGTCAACGGTCACAAATCGCCACCCAGCTGCGCTATGACTGGTATGGGTGCCGAGGTGCACTTGGGCGACCGGGAACTGCTGAGGCGGACCCGCGAGGGTGACGCCGAGGCGTTCGCCGCCTTCTATCGCGGACGCAGTGGTGACGTGCTCGCCTTCCTGCGCGTGCGCGTCCCGAGCGGCGAGCTCGCCATGGACCTCATGTGCGAGACCTTCGCGCAGGCGCTCGTCGTCGTCCACGACCGCGGGCGCGATCTCCCCGTGCTCCCCATCGCCTGGCTCCTGACCATCGCCCGGAACGAGCTCGTCGACTCGGTCCGCCGCGGCCGCGTGGCCGACAACACCCGACGGCGGCTCGCCCTCGAGCGCGTCGAGCTCTCCGACCGAGACCTCGCCGCCGTCGAGGATGCCGCCGCCGACGCCCATATCCTCGCCGAGCTCCAGGCTGCCCTCCCCGCCGAGCAGTTTCACGCGCTCACCGCGCGCGTGCTCGACGGTCGCGAGTACGCGGACATCGCCGGCGAACTCGAGTGCTCGCCGAGTGTCGCCCGCAAACGCGTCAGTCGCGCCATGGCCCACCTCCGCTCCGCCAGACAGGAGTACCGATGAGCACAGCCCTCGACCACTTCGAGCGCGAGCTCGTGAAGGCGTCCGAGCGTTTGCACGCGCAGGCGCAACCGGTGTCGCCCGCGCCTTCGCGATCGCGGGGGCTCGTGCGCCGCGCCCGTCAGCTCAGCGCGGCGGTGCAGGTCGGCCTGGCCGTGAGCACCGTCTCCGCGCTCGGGGGCACCGCGGCATGGCTGTTCCTCTCCGGCGAGCACACGAAGTCGCTGGCCTCGGTGGAGTGCAACACCTCGCGCCGGATCTCGGCGATCATCAACACCGTCACCGGCGATCCCGTGGTCGACTGCGCGACGGCGTGGGCCTCGGCCACCGCCGGCGCCGCCGCCGCGCCCCCGCTCACCGCCTGGGGCCGGGACACGGGACGCGATGCCGCGGTGGTGCAGCCGACGAGCTGGGGACCCCCGCGCGGCGGCGGCTGGCGACGCCTCCCCGTCGGCTGGACGGTCAACCTGGGCGTCGTCGAACTCACCGACCAGTTGGGCGACATCTCGACTTCGCTCAGCGGCGCCGCCATGGGTCCGTCGGGCGGCCCGTCGTGCTCGTACGCCCGCAGCGACGAGGCGCTCGTCAGGTCCCTGCTCGAGGCCGACGGTCTCGGCTCGTGGCGCGTCGTCGCGAACCCCTCCGTCCACCCCGCGGGCCCGCCCGCCGGCTGTCGCGTGACCACGCCCATCGTCGACGCCGGCGCGCGCACGGTGGAGCTCGTGCAGGGTCCCCCGGTCCCGCGCTCGCACTTGACACCGGGCGAGCGCGCCGGCGCGCTCGCCAACCGCCGCCTCGCCACACTCGCCAAGCGCGTGAACGGCATGCTGGCGACCCGGTGTCAGTCAGTGGACGCGGCCGCCGCGCTGTGGGTGAGCCAGGCGAGCGTGGCGGGCTTCCGGACCACCACCCTCGCCTACTACCGGGCTCTCAACCGCGCGCCCAACCCCGGCGTACGCCTCTCGAGCTATTACTACACGCTCGTCAAGCAGCCCGCCACGCAGCACACCGGGAGGTGTGCGCACGTCCTCGTGATGCGGGCGGGCGGGGGAGCTACCACGGTGTACGCGGCCCGCATCACGCCGTAGGGGTATCCGCCCGCTGCGGGGGGCTAAAGAGTGGGGAGCACGGCTTGGCGAAGCCGGGGCCCACCGTTAGACTCGCTAATCGATGACTCATATATCAGCCCCGCGCCCGGGGACTGCCGGGCAGCTTCTCGCCGACCGGGCCTACGAGGAGCTGCGCGACCGCATCGTCATGCTCCGCATCGCCCCCGGGGCGCCGATCGACGAGGACGTCATCGGCCAGGAGCTCGAGATGGGGCGCACCCCGGTCCGGGAGGCGATCAAGCGGCTGTCGCTCGAGAACCTGGTGACGGTGTTCCCGCGCCGGGGGACGTTCGCCTCGGAGATCAACATCACCGATCTCGCGCACATCTCCGACGTGCGCGGCGTGCTCGAGGGCCATGCCGCCCAGCGCGCCGCGGAGCGGATCACCGAAACCCAGCGCGTCGAGCTCGACGAGCTCTTGGAAGCGCTCGGGCGCAGCCAGGGCAGCGACGACCTCGAGGCCCTGATGACGCTTGACGCCCAGGTCCACCGGTTCATCTACCGGTGCGCCGCCAACCCCTACCTGGAGGAGACGCTCGGGCGCTACTTCAACCTCTCGATCCGCATCTGGCACCTGGTCATCGATCGGCTCCCCCACCTCTTCGCGCGCGTGCACGAGCACGACGACGTCCTCCACGCCATCGCCGCCGGGGAGGCCGACCGCGCCCGCCGCATCCTCGCCGAGCACATCGCCACCTTCGAGCGCGAGATCCGCGCGGTGATCTGAGCGGCTGCCGTGACCGCCACGCAGTCGAGCATCGATGGCGCCGAGGGCCGCGCGCCCATGTCGATCGCGCGGCTCCTCATCTCCTGCGCCGACCGCGAGCACATCGTCGCCGCCGTCTCCGGATGCCTGAGCGACGCGGGGGCGAACATCCTCCAGTCCGACCAGTACTCGACCGACCCCGGGGCCGGGCGCTTCTACATGCGTCTGGAGTTCTCGATCGACGCCGCGGGCCTCGCCGCCCTGCCCGGGCGCTTCGCCGCCGTGGCCGAGCGCTTCGGGATGGATTTCAGCCTCACCCACTCCGGGGAGCGCAAGCGCGTCGCCCTCCTGGTCTCGCGCCCCGAGCACTGCCTGCTCGACCTCCTGTGGCGCTGGC